>CALVGN010000038.1 GCA_944327105.1 uncultured Erysipelotrichaceae bacterium
GTCGGTGGTGTCCACCTGAATGATGTATCCGTCAATCGCCATCTTCCGCAGATATGCCCCATACCGCTTTGTGGGGAGCTGCGCCATCTTCTCGTCGATGAGCCGCTTCTCCTCCTCCGTCACCCAAAACTTCATCTGGATGTTCCGCTTTCGGTTTGCCATTCAGCTTCGCCTCCGTTTCTCATAAGGGTCTGGGATTATCCCAGCAAGCAATTTTCGTGTTTAGGGGCAGGGGTCCCCCTAAACCGAAAATCCGCCAGTGGGTACTCGCTGGCTGTGCTTGCTACCGTAACCCTACCCTCGTTTTCCCCCTCCTACTAATACTACAAATTCAACTGGTAAGAATGGCTTGCCATCGACACACCAATGAAAAACCTCTTGATTTTATACTTGCTTCTGCTATACTAATTGACGCAACGTCTAGTTAGCTCAGTTGGTAGAGCAACTGACTCTTAATCAGTGGGTCGAGGGTTCGAGTCCCTCACTGGACACCAGAAAAACAATGAAGCACCGATGGATTCGGTGCTTTTTTGTCGGATTCAGCGGGGTTTGATGCAACGTGTCGCGATAAAGGTGGGCAGACCATGCTCATGCAGTGGACCGGAGCCATTGGTATCATCATAGATATCATCCAGGATGAATCCGGCGTTGAGCTGACCGCCGATCTGTTGGGCGATCGTATGGGAAAACTGGATCCCATCATCGTTTTTGATGGCAGATTCCATCTGTTTTGGATTTTTCAACGGATTGTAGGGCAATGTATCGATCAACTCGGTTTCATCATCATTGAAGACATAGTTGATACCATAGTCATACCCACCAATGAATGTCCCACCTGGTTTAAGGATGCGGTAACATTCCCGAAAGACAAAATCGATATCTTCCACATAACAATTGGAAACTGGATGGATGATCATATCAAACGATGCATCATCAAACGGAAAACGTTTGGTCATATCTGCTTGAATAATGGTGATATCATACCCTTCCCGTTTGGCGACCATCGCATCACTTTCACATTGTTTTTTAGAATAATCCATCAAGGTACAGATCCCTCCCAATGCATTTAGGATGGGCATCTGCTGGCCGCCGCCGGCGGCCAGGCCGAGTATGGTCAAACCACGGATATCGTTGATCCATGCATGCGGCATGGGCTTGGTCGGGGTCAACAAGATATCCCATTTTCCGTTGATTGCATCCATATAGGTCGCATGATCGATGGGCATGCCCCATTGCCAGCCTTCTTCGACCCATGAATCGATGGTCGAAGCATTGGTTTTGGTGTAATCCATATTCATCATTTATCATTTACCCTTTCTATCGTGAATTTTATAAAAATCAAAGCCGGTATGTCCGGCTTTGATCGGATTCAGTGTTGATCCAACATATACGTCACGACGTGTTCGATGTGTTGCTGTGTTAGTCCATATTTATTCAATACATCCTTGGCTTTACCGCTTTCGCCAAACGTATCATTGATGGCCACACAGTTGACCGGTTTGGGGGCTGTGGCACAAACCAGTTCACAAATGGCAGAATATAATCCACCGATACGGGAATGTTCTTCACAGGTTACGATCATATCGTAATCCTGGATCAGTTGAGTCAATGCCAATGCATCCCAAGGTTTGATGCAAATCATATCCGCCATGGTCAGATCCATTTTCTTGGCCACCTCCAGTGCCATCGCACTCATCAAGCCAGTGGACAGCAACAAAACTTTATGGTTGGAACCATGATGGAGGATATTGGGTTTGAATAGATCGATCGAACTGTCTGGACCATAGATATCCTCGACTTTGCTTCGCCCTAAGCGTACATAGCTCGGTTCCTTGGTCGTCGCGACATATTCGATCACTTTTGCGGTGGCATATTGATCACTTGGTACAAAAACCTGCATATTGGGGACAGAACGCATCAAGGCGATATCTTCCACGGCTTGGTGGCTGGCACCATCTTCACCCACACTCAAGCCAGCATGGGTGGCACAGATCTTGACATTCAATTTCGGATAGGCAATGGAATTGCGGATCTGTTCAAATGCTCTGCCTGCGGCAAACATGGCAAATGTCGACGCAAATACGGTTTTGCCACTGGCCGCCAGTCCGGCGGCAATGCCCATCATGTTCCCTTCTGCGATCCCACAGTTATAGTGCTGTTCGGGTTCGACTTTTTTGACCAAATTCGTCTTGGTAGCACTGGAAAGATCGGCATCCAATACGATGATATCTTTGTTGGTTTTAACCAATTTTGCCAATGTCTCACCATAGGCAGTACGGGTTTCCTTACTCATGATTTCCCTCCAGATCGCGCATTGCGATTTCAAATTGTTCATCATTGGGTGCACTGCCATGCCAGGATGGGTTATCTTCCATAAACGATACCCCTTTACCTTTCGTGGTTTTGGCAATGATCGCCGTAGGCTGATGTTTGATCAAACGGGCTTGATGGAATGCCGCGCGCAATTGATCGAAATCATGTCCATCCACCGTTTCCACATGGAAACCAAAGGCTTTGAATTTGGCATCCAATGGACTGGGACCGATCACTTCATCCACATTGCCGTCGATCTGTAAATGGTTATAATCGACGATCACACACAGATTATCGAGCTGATAATGGGCGGCAGCCATGGCGGCTTCCCAAATCTGGCCTTCTTCACTTTCTCCATCCCCGATCAATGCGTACACGCGATAGGGTTTATGATCGATCTTATTGGCCAAGGCCATCCCGACCGCTGCGGATAATCCTTGACCCAGGGAACCGGTGGACATATCCACCCCATCCACCTCGTTCATGTTGGGATGGCCTTGGAAATCGGTATCGATTTGACGGAACCCGTTGACTAATTGGTCATGATCGAGAAATCCTTTTTCACAAAGGACTGCATATAACGCCGGAGAGGCATGGCCTTTGGATAAGACGAAACGATCCCGATCGATGGTTTTGACATTGTCTGCCGTGATGTCCATCACTTCAAAATACAACATGGCCAGTATATCGGTCGCGGATAATGATCCGCCGGGATGGCCGCTGGCAGCGGCATGGACCATTTCCACGATGGTACGTCGTTGATTGAGGGCATGAATCGCCAGTTTTTGGTTGTTCATTCCGTGTTCCTCCTGTTTGTTTCAATTATAAAGAATATCTGTGATTTTAACCATGATGGAAATTGGTATAATCATTGCCATGCAGAAAAGAAATCAAGCGATGGTTTATGTCACGCGAAAACAGAGTGAATCGATCAAAAACGGACATCCATGGATCTATGGAGATGAGATCATCCACATCGATGGGGATTATGCTAATGGGGATATCGTGGATGTGGTTTCAACCAAAGGCAGTTATTTGGGATGTGGTTTGATCAATGATCATTCCAAGATCAAAGTCCGGCTTTTCAGCACCAATGCTTCCGATACCTATGATCAAGCGTATTGGTGTCGGGTGGTCGATCACGCTTTGCAATATCGATTGGATGTGATGGAAGATCTGGATAATGCACGGTTAGTGTTTGGCGAGAGTGATTTTCTTCCGGGGGTGACCATCGATAAATTCAATACGGTATTGGTCGCGGAGATCATGTGTTATGGCATGGAAATGCGCAAGGATATGATTTATAACCATGTGGTGGAAACATTGGAAAACCATGGTTATACCATTGATGGATTGTATGAACGCAATAAAGGAATATTGCGGATCAAAGAGGGATTGGAAGAATATGAAGGATGGTATCCGTTGATGGGTAAACCATCATGTAATATGGTTGAAACCATCATCACGGAAAACGGGATCCAGTATTACGTGGATATCGTCAATGGTCAAAAGACCGGATTCTTTCTCGATCAGAAATACAATCGTCAAGCGATCGGCTCATTATGCCATGGTAAAACCATATTGGATTGTTTTACCCATACCGGAAGCTTTGGATTGAACGCATTGAAACATGGTGCCAACCATGTCACTTTTGTGGATATTTCAGCATCTGCCATGGAAATGACCAAACGCAATGTGACATTGAACCATTATGAAAACCACTGTGATTTCATCGTTTCGGATTGTTTTGATTATCTGGATCAATTGAAACGCTCTGGACAACATCCCTATGATGTGATCATCCTGGATCCACCCGCATTTACCAAATCCCGATCCACCATCGATCATGCAATGAAGGGTTACCAGCGGATCAATGGTGATGCCATGCGTATTTTAAAACGCGGGGGTTATCTGGCAACAGCCAGCTGTTCTCATTTTGCCTACAGTGATTTGTTTGATAGCATGATCTATCGGGCAGCCAAAGAAAGCGGGACCCGATTAAGAGAAATCGAAAAAAGAAAGCAAAGCAAGGATCATCCGATCTTAATGGGGGTGCCCGAAACGGAATATCTGAAATTCCATATCTATCAGAAAGTATGAAACAAAGGACCGATGTGCGTCCTTTGTTTTTTTGTTGGTTCAACCATGCATTTGGATGGTATCGACCATCCATTTGAAAAACTTCAATCCATTTGGATCATCGTGATCAGCCATCAATTCCGGATGCCATTGCACTGCATAGATGGACTGTGTCTGGCTTTGCATGGCTTCGATCACACCATCACTGGATTTGGCTGCGATGAATAGACCTTTACCCAATCGATCGAGCGATTGATGATGCAATGAGTTGACGAAAGTGGTCGAACCATATACCGGATAAAGAAAACCAGTAGGTTCAATGGTAATTTCATGCGTGGGTGCATATGGGATAGTTTGTTGATCATGCTTGATGGAATGGGTTATCTGACTTGTCGTATCCTGGATCAATGTTCCACCCAACGCGACATTGATGATCTGCATGCCTCGGCAAATACCAAATAATGGTTTATTCCGTTGCAACGTGGTTTCAACCAATGCCAGATTGAATGCATCCACCAATGGATCGATCGCTCCACACTGTGGGATGGGTTGCTGACCATAGCGCAATGGAGACACATCCGATCCTCCGGACAATACGACCCCGTCAAGCTGATCGACGATGCATGCCAATGCATCTTTGTCTTCCAAAATCGGAATGATCACTGGAATCGTCCCTACTCTATAAAGAGCGTTGATATAAGCTGAATTGATGTAGGTTCGATCCAAACCTGTGGAATGGGGAAAATCAGCAAATTCTCGGTTCGCACTGACACCGATCAGGAGTGGTTTGTTCATGAGGATATCCTTCTTTCCGACCAACATTATAACCATGGTTTGACCATATGTGGTTTCTGTTGAAAAAACGGATGGTCAAACCATCCGTTATGATTATTTTTCCATTAGATCATCATACGTGATCAATTCAATGTGATTATCTTTTACCCATTGTTTCATGGTTTGCGACACACACATGGCATGGTCTTTGATCCGCTCCAAAGACAAGGTGGTCAAACCCATCAATTCGTTATCGACGAATCCGGGATGTCCGCCAATGATCGCATATTCGCCACCCAGCAGATACTGGGCATGTTCCATGACTATCGCTTCCGTATCTTTGGAAAGCTGAGCAGTGGGATCAAATGATTTTTTGGTCTTGGATGGATCTTTAGGCATCAATTGAACAACATCCATCATGCTACGAAATCCATATTCTTTCTGGATATCCTTGCTGTAAGGTACACCGGTTTGTTTTGAAAGATCACGGATGGCTTTTTCATAGTTTTCATGATTGAGCGAATGTCCATGCAGATAGCCAGGTTGTTTACCAGTCAGTAAGATGAAACGATCATATTGTGCTTTGATCTCACCATAAACTTCATCATAGGGAAACATTTCCAACCGCCCTTCCACACTGGCAAAACGTGGATCTTTCAAGCGTGCACCGCTGCGGATGAATTGTCCGTTTTCATCCACCAGATGCGGGATGGTGGACGGATCGGAGACCGATGGCCCGGACACGATATTAAAATCGATCCCAAAACAAGCCCGATCATTGTTGCGAATGTACGCGGCCGCCTCGATCGTCGAGGGCATATTGGCAAACAACCCCGTGTTGCGCAAGATGCCATGCTCGATGGCATCGATGATGCCCAATGTCACACCCTTGGTAAAACCAAAATCATCACCTTGAACCAATAATTTCATCATCAATCCTCCTTGTTTGATTCATTTATATCACGCGGATCCACTGACCCTTTACGATATGACGTATCCCAATCACCGTTTTGATGATCCAATCGATCCGTAATGCGATCAACACGGTAAATGGTGGCCAATGCCAGATCAAGCCGACCAATATACCCAAAGGAATGGAAACGATCCACATATAGACTGCATCCAGGCGCAGACAATAATCGGTGTCACCACTGCCACGCAATATCCCTTTGGTGATGACACTTTGAAAGTTCTGGAAAATGATCATGCCGGCAATGGCATAGATCAATGTCTGTGCGATTTGACGAGTCTGGATGGAAACATCATGGAAATACAAAAGGACGAAGGGTCCGCTGATCAAAATCAATATCGTTGAAATCACACCCAAAACTGCAGTTAATTTTAGTAAAACAATGGCTTGCTGCTGGGCTGTCGTGGTTTCACCACGTCCAACCGAATTACCGATCAATGTACTGGCCGCATTCCCAACACCTTGGGTAAACACCGTACATAAACGCTGTAGCATCGCCACGATACTGTTGGCTGCCACAAAAGCCGTACCGACACGACCGATAATGACACTGGTCGCGGTATTGCCAAGTCCAAGCAACATATCTGATATCATGACCGGGATGCTGTAATGCAAATACGCATCACGGATGTCCATGGTATTGATAAAAAGATGGGAAATATGGAACCGGATATCTTTTTCAACGATCAAAAGATAACCCAGCACGATCGCACATTCGAAAACTCGGGCGATCACAGTGCCGATCGCTGCACCGGCGATCTGCATTTCCGGTACACCAAAATGTCCAAAGATAAAAACATAATTGCCAAAGAAATTGACCACCATGGAAACGATGGCTGCGATCAAAGGAATATGGACTTTTCGCATGCTGCGCAAAACTTGGGATAATGTCAGTGTCAACCCCATTAAAACAAACGTTGGTAATGACCATAAAAAATAGGTGATACCATAATCGATGACACTGGAATCCGTAGTGTAGATCTGCATGATCCATCGGGCACCAAATAATACCGCGATCGTGAATATCGTGGCCGTAATCAGTGCAACTTTGAACATCAATGCAATGGTCTTGCGAATACTGGAAGTGTCCTGACGACCCCAGTATTGTGCCGTCAATACAGCGGCACCGCCACCCATGCCCATGCAAAGGATCTGGAAAAGATTAATAAAATCATTGGCCAGACTGGATGCGGAAATTTGGGCTTCCCCGTAACTGGCCAACATGATCGTATCCAGCATATTGACACCAACAGTGATGGCATTTTGAAAGATGATCGGTAGGGCAATGATGATCGCCGTTTTGATGAATTGTCGTTTATTCATGAGGTATACGACAATTATAACTGGTTTCATCGTACGCTAAATGCTTTCATTTTCACCAAAATGGATGAAAGATGATATAAACAAAGCTGAAACACGGCGGTTAAACAAGATGATCTATACCCCATTGACACGAAGGTTATGCAAATTGCATATGCAACTCATCATGGTCTAACCGACAAAACCGGAGTTCTGTATATTTTCCACCCCTACCATCTTGCCGAATCATGCGCAGCCACGAATAGGGTTTGCTAGAACGCCTTCCCTTTGCTCATAGTATGCGCTCCAATTGGATCAGAGAATATTAAAAAAATCTATCAGATTCTGGATCAAATACAGTGCTGATAGAATATGTTTTTAACGATTCTACGCAAGTTAAGTTACCTAAAATTATCAGATTATGCGCACACTTGATTAAAAAACACCACAAAAAAAAGAAGCATTCAAACTTCTCATAAAGTCGAAATACTTCTTTGATCTTCTCAATACAACGATTAACGTTTTGCTAACTGTGTAGTCCGTTAAAAAAAGGATTTTTAAGTAATTTTGCGTGCTACTAGCGTGCTTAGATTGTTTTATTCAAAATCGAATGATTATAGATTCCTTATTCTTTATCGCTCCAGACTTCTTTTGCCATACGGAACACCGCCCAGGCCTTAGGCCAACCGCAATAGAACGCAGCATGAGTAATGATCTCAGCAATTTCTTCACGTGTAATGCCGTTTTTCTTGGCACTCATTAAATGATGACGTAAAGATTCATCTGTTAGTCCCTGTGCCATCAGAGCAACTACGGTCACCAATGAGCGATCCCTAAGTGAAAGCTTATCCTCTCGGCTCCAGACTTCCCCAAAAAGTACATCATCATTCAGTTCAGCAAATTTGGGCGCAAATTCTCCCAAAGATTCTCTTCCTGCCGTTTGTTTTACAGCCATATTTAATACCTCCCTACAACTTATTGTACTCTTCGTCCGTTACTGGTTCACACCACTCGTTTTCGCGGTTTTCACCGGGAACTTCTATGGCGATATGCGAGAACCAACTATCTTTTTTTGCTCCGTGCCAATGTTTAACATTTGCCGGAATCATTACGACACTTCCGGCTTTTAACCCGACTGCAGATTTTCCTTCTTCCTGATACCAACCTTCACCAGCGATACAAAGAAGAAGTTGGCCTCCACCTTTTGTCGAATGATGAATATGCCAATTATTTCGGCAACCCGGTTCAAAGGTAACGTTAGCAGAGTAAAGACCAGATTGAGAATTGGTTAATGGATTCAAAAATGATTCCCCGATAAAATATTTAGCATATGTCGTATTTGGTTCACCCATACCAAACACATTTTGTTTTTCAAAGACTCCCTTGTTATCACACTTCATATTGCTGACCTCCTGCGTTTTCATTTCAATCTAGGTTGATTTCGTTCACCCATTCGATGATCTCATCTTCATCGACATTCCAACTAAATCTTGTTGTTTCGTCACAATCGGCATTTGCCGCAAGCGGAGTTAAGTGATCAAGATAGAAATTCTGTGATCCTACTGTATCAAATAATTAGTACATATTCATAATTTTGCGGATTAAATAATCTGATTCTCTACAATAAGGATCGACAGATTCTAATTTATTAATTGGAATATTGAGATGATTTGAAATCGTTTGATCCACCTTTTCTGTGTTTCCTGGTGCTGAACAATAAACGACGATGGCGTTCATTTCATCATTGCGCGAGCTAGTTTCTTCAACACTTTCATCTGTACCGCACGCGCATCAAAGGACGGTCATCAAAAGGCGGTAAGCATTGATACAAATTTCCTTAATATCTTATTGTCTTCTTTCCTGGATCAGTTGACCAAACCATTCGATAATACCAGGATCTTGATGGCTGAAGAAAGAAGATGTCTTGGTATCAAGCGTTTCAATTTTCTCCATATCGTCATTATCAAGTTCAAACGAATAGATATCAAAGTTTTCTTTGATTCTTTCTTCGTGCACGGATTTAGCCAAAGATACGATGCCTCTTTGATACAACCATCTAAGAATCACTTGAGCTACACTTTTATTATGTTTTTCTCCGATTGTTTGTATAACCTCGTTGTGGAACATGTTGTTTCTACCTTCCGCAAACGGTGCCCAAGCTTCAAGAACAACACCATATTTGTCGGCCCATTTCTTGGCTTCGACCTGTTGATTAAAGACATTTACTTCGATTTGATTGACCATTGGTTTGATCTT
>CALVGN010000039.1 GCA_944327105.1 uncultured Erysipelotrichaceae bacterium
GTCAGTTTATTAAAAACATTGGGAATGTGAATTTCGGTTAAAATTAAAGAAATTCTTTTTGCTATGCATAAAAATCCATGGATTTCGCGACGTTAAAAGCTAAAACTTATTAACATGCCTTTTTTTGCAAAAAAAAGGACTGTAACTTTGGAGATCTATAATTTAGCTCTTTTCGTTACAGCCCCCTTGCTCTCCATTTCTCTTGTGAACTTGTCAACTATCAAAGATTGTGGGAAGTCCGGTCGGTTTCTTGACGAAACCATTTTTATCCATAAAATTAGAACCGTATCGAACCATTCGATATTGAACTATATATGTGGAAGGAGGAAAAATATGCCGAAAACCAAACCGAATCTTGGTCATTCCATTCGTGGGATCGGTCATATGATCAATCGGTTGTTTCTGGCCAATGCCAAAGCCCTGGGGTTGGATGAAACGACCACGATGCATGCCTGGATCTTACGTTACCTTAAAGATCATGAAAACCAAGTCGTGTTTCAGAAAACATTGGAACAGGAATTTCGCATGCACAAAAGTTCGATGAGCAGCATCCTGACTCTGATGGAATCCAAAGGATTGATCCGTCGCGAGTCAATGACAGATGACCATCGAAAGAACCAACTTTTTTTGACTGAAAAAGGAAATGAGTTGGAAAGTGCGATCAAAGCAGCGGTCGAAAAAACCGAGAATCAAATCCTGGAAGGGATCAGCAAAGATGAATTGAAAGTTTGTAAAGCAACATTCAACAAGATCATCGAAAATTGCAAGAAAGGAGTTGACCATCATGATCAAAACATTGCTGGCATCGCTTAGAGAATATAAGAAACCGGCAATCATGACCCCCATATTGGTGGCCATGGAAGTCATGATGGAAACATTGATCCCCACGATCATGGCCAGTATCATCGATAATGGGATCATGACCAAAAACATGGATAATATCCTGCATTATGGTCTGATCCTGTTAGCGATGGCCATGGTCTCTTTATTCTGTGGTTGGGCCAATGGGGTGACAGCGGCCAAAGCATCCACTGGTTTTGCCAAGAATTTACGTCATGACATGTACTACAAGATCCAGGATTATTCGTTTGCCAATATCGATAAATTTTCCACCGGATCGTTAGTCACCCGTATCACCACCGATGTGACCAACGTCCAAATGGCTTTTCAGATGTGCACCCGTATCGCTGTACGTGCACCATTGATGTTTATCATGTCCTTGATCATGGCCATCCGCATCTCTCCCACATTGTCATTGATCTTTTTGGTCGCATTCCCCGTGATGATGATCGCGATGGGATTGATCATCAAAACGGTATTCCCGTTATTCAAAAAAGTATTTGAAGGATACGACAAGCTGAATACCACCATTCAGGAAAACCTCAATGGGATCCGTGTAGTCAAATCATTCGTAAGAGAAGATCATGAGATCAATAAATTCCAGGAAGATGTGGATTACATCTTTAAGAACAACTCACTGGCTTCACGGATTATGAACTTATCCATGCCATTGATGAGTCTGATCATGTATTCCTGTATCTTGTTTATTTCTTATAAAGGCAGTGAAATGGTCATTTTCGGTGGTTTGACCACCGGACAACTGACCGCATTGATCACGTATGTCAACCAGATTTTGATGAGTTTCATGATGGTTTCCATGGTGATCATGATGATCACCATGAGCCAGGCAGATGCCGCTCGTATCGTGGAGGTGTTGCAGGAGGAAAGTACCATCAAAGCACCCGATGATGCCATTACCTCTGTGAAGGATGGATCCATTGATTTCAATCATGTGTCCTTCAAATATTCCCCCAATGATGAAGCCAATGCACTAACGGATATCGATATCCATATTAAAAGTGGTGAAACCATCGGTGTCATTGGGGGAACCGGTAGCGGTAAAACCAGTTTCGTTTCTCTGATCCCGCGTCTTTATGACATCACTGAAGGCGAATTACTGGTCGGTGGCGTGGATGTACGCAAGTATGATCTTTCCGCATTGCGCGATAAAGTCGCCATGGTCTTGCAGAAAAACACTTTATTCTCTGGTACCATCAAGGAAAACTTACGTTGGGGCAATGCCAATGCCAGTGATGATCAGATCGAACACGTTTGTCATATCGCCTGTGCCGATGAATTCATCGACAAGATGCCGGATGGTTATAACACCTACATCGAACAAGGCGGAACCAACGTCTCCGGTGGGCAGAAACAACGCTTATGCATCGCCAGAGCTTTATTGAAAAATCCACGTGTATTGATCCTGGATGATTCCACATCCGCCGTGGATACTCATACGGATGCATTGATCCGAACCAGCTTCGCCACCGAGATCCCGGATGTCACCAAGATCATCATTGCCCAACGGATCTCTTCCGTTGAACATTGTGATCGCATCATTGTCCTGGATAAAGGCATGATCAACGGTGTCGGTACCCATGACGCATTACTTCAAACCAACGAGATCTATCGACAAGTCTATGAATCCCAGCAGAAAGGAGGTATTTCCGATGAGCAATAACAATCGTCCAAGCGGCGGACCACGCCGTGGCCCGCAAGGCAAAGCTAGCATGAAAGACATGGATTGGCATAGCTTATGGCGTGTGATGAAATACCTGCTGCGCTATAAATGGCATTATCTATTGGTGATGATCTGCATCATCGTCACTGCCTTGGTCCAATCCGCCGGCAGCAAGTTTACTCAAACATTGATCGATGATTACATTACCCCGTTGATGAGTTTGGATAATCCCAACATGAGTGGATTGATGAGTGCTATTTTACAAATGGCGGCGATCTTTGCATGTGGTGTGCTGGCTCAATTGCTTTATCAGCAGTTGATGGTCATCATTAGCCAGGGCACATTGCGCAAGATCCGTTTGGACTTGTTTTCCAAAATGGAAAAACTGCCGATCAAGTTCTTTGATACGCATACGCATGGGGATATCATGAGTTATTACACCAACGATGTTGATACCCTGCAGCAATTGATTTCCCAATCGATCCCACAGACGATCCAACAAGCCATCACCGTGGTGGTGGTATTCTTTACGATGTTGACCACCAGCTGGCAGATGACCTTATTTGTAGTGGTCTTCGTCTTCTTCATCATGGTCATTTCCCGCTCCATCACCTCAAAAAGCGGCAAATATTTCATCGAGCAGCAAAAACAGGTCGCTGCGATGAACGGGTACATCGAGGAAATGATGGAAGGACAGAAAGTGGTGAAGGTATTTACGTATGAAAACCGTGCCAAACAACGTTTCGATCAACGTAATGAAGCATTGTTCGATGCCTCACGTAACGCCAATACATTTTCCAATATCCTGATGCCCATCGTCGGTAATCTGGGAAATTTGGAATATATTTTGGTGGCCATCGTCGGCGGTGCATTGATGATCTTTGTACCGCAGGCTGGTTTGACTACCGGTGCGATCGCGGCATTCTTGCAATTGAGCCGTAACTTCACCATGCCGATCCAGCAGATCTCCATGCAGTTGAATTCCGTGGTCATGGCCATGGCCGGTGCCCGTCGTGTGTTTGAATTGATGGATCAACAACCGGAAGTGGATGAAGGCTATGTGGAATTGGTCAATGCCAAATGGGTCAATGGTCAATTACAGGAAACCGATGAAGAAACCATGATCTGGGCATGGAAACACCCGCATCATGATGGGCGTTTGACGTATACCCAGGTGCAAGGGGACATCCGTTTCTATGATGTGGATTTCTCGTATGATCCGGCCAAGCAGATCCTTTATGATATTTCCTTGTATGCCAAACCCGGTCAAAAGGTGGCATTGGTCGGCGCCACCGGTGCGGGTAAGACCACCATTACTAATCTGATCAACCGGTTTTATGATATCCAGGATGGCAAGATCCGCTATGATGGGATCAATATCCGAAAGATCAAAAAGACAGCGTTGCGTCGATCATTGGGCATCGTGTTGCAGGATGTGAATCTGTTTACCGGTACCATCATGGATAACATCCGCTATGGCAAGCTGGATGCAAGCGATGCCGAATGCATCGCGGCAGCCAAACTGGCCAATGCGCATGATTTCATCAGTCGGTTACCGCATGGTTATAACACGATCATCGATGGTAACGGATCCAGTTTGTCCCAGGGACAAAAACAATTGATCTCTATTGCTCGTGCGGCGGTGGCTAATCCACCGGTAATGATCCTGGATGAAGCAACGTCCAGTATCGATACCCGTACGGAACGATTGGTGCAAAATGGTATGGATGCATTGATGAATGGTCGAACCACATTCGTCATCGCCCATCGTCTAAGTACGGTACAGAACAGTGATGTGATCATGGTCATGGAAAATGGTCATATCATCGAACGTGGCAATCATGATCAATTGATCGCCCAACATGGCAAGTATTACCAGTTGTATACCGGTGGTCTTGAATTGGAATAATGGTTCAACCCATAGTATGAAAACGGAAGCGAAAGCTTCCGTTTTCATGTGATGTTACCATTCGATATCTTGTGGATAAGGGAAATAATAATCCAGATCTGACAGATGTTGCACTTGGCTCGCTTTCGTGTCCTGATTTAGATCATATTGCAGTTTTTTGCTTTCATAATGATCATAATTGATCAGTTTGCGAATGACATTCACCAGATAGGAGGGTCTTTTTTTGGGATCCCAATTAAGATAATCCAGATTCAATTGATCGATAAAAGGCAGAAAAATAAAATAAACCGGACACGTCTTTTCCAGATTGAGCATGGCTTGATCATCGCCTGGCATCGTCTTGAATCGTTTTTCGCCAACCGTTTGATGAAAGACGGAAAGCACCATGTATTGAAAGTAGCGAACGATGGCGATGCTGCTGTACAGTTTTTTGCGTTCTTGATTGTATGTTTCGATCAGCTCGGGATGACGTTGTGGTACTAGCCGCTCGTTGATTCCCCAGAAATTGTTGGTATTCCTTTCGATCAGGTAATTCAGCATCATTACTTCGAACATGGCCTCTGGCCACAAGATGCGGGTATGTTTCAACTTTGGTGTTGAATCGATTTGTGCATGGCGCAGGTCATAGCACAGTGCCAGAAGACGTTCATTATGCGCATTCTGGGATGGGGTTTGGATCTCAATGGGTCCGACCAATACCCAAACGGCATCATAAAGCGAACGCAATTCGTCTTCATTGCCTTCAATTGTAATTCCTGTCAGATGGGGTGTGGATGTAACGGTTAACATGGGTGTCCTCGCTTTTTATTAGTTATGAAACCATTATATCGATAATAAGTTGGATTCGAACAAAGGGATGCATTGATCGAGTCGATCATACACTCCACGGCATTGTGCAAGCCATTTTGAAGAAGGTTCTTTCATATCTGGAATGCAGATCACCGGGATCCCTGCATTGCATGCTGCTTTGATCCCGTTTTCACTGTCTTCGAAAACAACTGCATCACCTGGTTGGACCATCAATGCATCACAGGCTTTCAAGAATATCTCAGGATGTGGTTTGCTATGGGTGATGTCTTCCGCAAAAACGGTGGCAGAAAAGAAGTCCAAAATATGATGATCAGTTAAGATCTTTTCGGCTCTTTTTCGAGTGGAGGAGGACGCAACGGCCATCGGATAACCCTGTGCTTTTAAATGAGTCAATAATGGATATACGCCGACCTTTAAGTCGACACCTCGTTCAAGTAACACTTGCTCAGTGGTTTTGACCATCGTCAAACCTTTTCAACACTCCAGGGCAATTGATATGTCTGGATCAGTCGAGTCACATTTTTGATTTCCGTATTTCCAGAATAGTCCTTGGAGTATTGTGCTTTGGTAAAATCATGTCCAAGTGGCTGAAGCAACTGCTGATAGATCTTCCAGGAGATAATTTCCGTATCCACTAATAATCCATCCATATCAAATATCACGGCTTTTGGTTTCATACGTTGATTTCCTTTTGATAAATCTATTCTAGCGAAATTTATCCAAGTAGTTTGATCAAGGCAGACAATGAAAATGATCTGGCAGGATTTGACGGGTTATTATTGTACTCAATATTCTATGGTTAAATTTTGTATGGATCGCGATCGTTATTATGGTCTGATTATTTTCGACATATCATAAGAATCACGCAATACGCGTCAGTTCACATTACCTGCATAATGCATGGTAAAGTATAAAGGCTAATTAGAAGAAAGAGGGAGTAGTCAAAATGAAAAAATTTATGGAAGAGTTCAAGACATTTGCACTAAAAGGCAATGTCGTGGATATGGCCATTGGTGTCATCATCGGTGGTGCATTCACTTCGATCGTCAATTCGTTGGTCAATGACATCTTCACACCGTTGATTGGTGTGATAACCGGCGGATGGGATTTCAGTAATATGGTGATCACTGTCGGTACAGCCAATGTGATGGTCGGCAGTTTCATCAATGCTGTGATCAGCTTCTTGATTGTCGCCTTGTGCTTGTTCAGTTTGGTCAAAGCCATGAATAAACTGATCAAGAAGAAGGAAGCTGAACCCGCTCCGGCCCCGGCACCCAGCGAAGATGTGGTCTTATTGACAGAGATCCGCGATTTGTTGAAAAACAAGTAAAAATCAAACAAAAGAATCGATCGGCTATAGATCGATTCTTTTTGTTTGATCAATTGTTATAACGCTGGTGGATTGAATGGTGGCTTGATTAGCTTTGATTTGATCCATGTGCTGCTCGATCCATTTCAAAGGATGAAAATGAAATGGGTCGTGGTAAAACCATGCGGAAAAAGAATATAAATACCATCCTTTCAGATGATCTTGGCAATGCAGAGTACTCAATGCCTGTCCAACGGCATGGATATGCCGGTTAAGGAAAGGATCAGCGCATTGTTTGGTCAAACCATGAATATGCAGGATAATCGGACGCATGATGGTCATGGTGATATCGTGGGTTAACCATTTTTGACCCATGGTCAAACCAAATTGAATTGGTTCAAGATAGGGTGTATGGATAAATACATCATCGATCGTGGATTGCACAAGTATCAATCCCATTTTCATCGCATGGGGTTTATCCATGGCATCGATCATCTGAAATAATGGTTGAACCAAAGGATCATCTTTACTGATGATAAACGTTGCTTTGCGTTTGTAACGTTTGATCAATGTATCTTTCAATGGATGGGTATCAAACCAATCAGGGTAAGAAAACATGCCATTATTATCCCATGAATAATGGTTCATATGTGGAATATTGATTGTGTAGATCAATGTATTTTGCTATGGTTGAACCACCATGGCAAAGTATCGTATTGGACTGTTATCAACGTTATTGGGGATTCCAGCTACAACCATCCGCCATCTGGAACAAGCATAAGTTTTGGTAACCAAACATGATCCCAATGGCTATCACTATTATGATGAAGTCGATATTCACAATATCATGCATTACCAGTCACCGATCTGGCCCACGTGTTCATCAATCAAATATTTGTTGGTTTTGAACAATTCCTCCAGCTGTTCCATGGTCGGATTGGTCAATACCGCCATTTGTGGAATCACCGTTGCTCCAAGATCCCGTAATTCCTGCTCGTATTCTTCCGGTTTGAGGTAGCGTTGTTGATTATCGTCATACACATCAAAGATATAGAATTTACGCCAGGCATCCGCTTGATACCAGTTGATCTGGTTTTTGATCAGCCACTCCCCATATACATAATAATGCGGATGCCTGGCAAGATATGCTTTGACGCCATCTTCGTGTTGTGCGTGGGCGGCAAAGCCGGCGTTGTCATCGATCAATGTCAATACTCGTTTCCGTGATCCGGCGGCTAAATTGCCTTGGTCATCTAGATAAAGGACACTGTTGGTGCCATCGATTTTTGGACTGATGTAGACGGTACCATTGAGGATGCCGTCGACTTCATCACGACCAAGACGTTCGATGTGGGTGTATTTTCGGTATTGCATGGTTGAACCACTCCTTTTCTATGAATGGCATCATCGTAAATGGTCAAACCATGAAAATAATTTGAAACAAATTGCAAATGATGGGTGGGATGGTGAATTTTCATAAATCTTGGGTGGGTAACCTCTGTTCAATACTTGACAATCCATCCATGGTTCGACCATGGAATCCCCGCTATGAAAATCCATGTTTTTAAGGGATAATAGAAAAGCGAAAAGAGGTTATTAGACGCAATGATCAATTTAGACGTATTCGAAGGCAAAACCTTGATGATCACCGGCGGGACCGGCTCGTTTGGTTCGACCGTACTCAAACATTTTCTTGATTCGAATTTAAAAGAAATCCGAATCTTTTCCCGCGATGAAAAAAAGCAGGACGACATGCGCCACGATTTGCAGGCCAAGCATCCCGATCTTGCTTCCAAAGTGAAATTTTATATCGGTGATGTACGCAATATGCGTTCCGTTGAAGATGCGGTCCAAGGCGTGGATTATATATTCCATGCCGCTGCACTCAAACAAGTACCCAGTTGTGAATTTTTCCCGATGGAAGCGGTCAAGACCAATATCATCGGAACCGATAATGTATTGCATGCTGCGGTAGCGGCTGGTGTCAAAAAGGTAGTGTGTTTATCCACGGATAAAGCCGCTTATCCCATCAATGCCATGGGTATTTCAAAAGCAATGATGGAAAAAGTCATTTATGCCAATGCCCGAGTTGCCGCTGGTAAAACCACTATCTGCTGTACCCGATATGGCAATGTCATGTGCAGTCGTGGTTCAGTCATTCCTCTATTTATCGACCAAATCAAAAATGGGAATCCCATTACCATCACTGATCCCAACATGACCCGGTTTTTGATGAATCTGGATGAAGCAGTGGATCTGGTCATGTTTGCATTCACTCATGGTGAACCCGGGGATCTGTTCGTTCAAAAATCCGATGCTTCCACCATCGCTGATCTGGCCAAAGCCGTTCAATCGTTATTCGGTGATACCGGAACCCATATCATTGGTACACGTCATGGTGAAAAATTATATGAAACGTTGATGACCAATGAAGAATGTGTACGCAGTGTGGATATGGGCAATTACTTCAGAGTCCTTCCGGATGGACGAGATCTCAACTATGATCAATTCTTTGTCAAAGGCATGGTCAAGACCATGGCCAACCAGGCGTATACTTCCCACAATACCCATCGTTTGGATGTCAAAGGTACAGTAGAGAAGATCATGACCACCGATTATGTCAAAGAAGCATTGGCTTGCTGGAAGAAACAGGGTTAGACCATGAAGATACTGGTAACCGGAAGTAATGGTTTTGTTGGTAAGAATCTGGTCGAATCATTGAAAAATATCAAATATGGGTATGATAAAGTCCATTTAATCGATGGTTTGAGTGATCCAAGTGATCTAACCATTGTCGGATATGATCGTACCAATAGCTATGATGATTTGAAAAATGCCTGTAAAGACTGTGATTTCATCTTTCATTTGGCGGGTGTCAACCGACCAAAAGATAATGATGAATTCATGAAAGGTAACTATGGTTTGACCAGTGATTTACTGAATCTTTTGATCCAATATAACAACAAAGCACCCATCATGCTTTCCAGCAGCATCCAGGCATCATTGATCGCTCGTTACGCATCCAGTGAATACGGTAAAAGCAAAAGAGCCGGAGAAGAGCTGTTGTTTGAATATGGTCAAGACCATGATGTACCCGTTTATGTGTATCGTTTTGCCAATTTATTTGGTAAGTGGTGCAAACCAAACTATAACTCGGTCGTGGCCACATTCTGTTACAACATGGCCCATGATCTGCCCATAACTGTCAATGATCCATCCACGACTTTGGATATGGTCTACATCGATGATGTCATTGAAGAATTGCTCCAATGTCTCAATGGTCGACCCACCCGGTGTGACTTTGATCAAACCATGCCTGTATTCAACGACGATGGTCGTTATTGTACAGTCCAACGCCATTATGCGGTGACTTTAAGAGAGATCGTTGAAGATCTGGAACTGATCAAAGCCCAATCCACGACATTAATGGTTCCACCATTGCCAGATCATTCCTTCATCAAATGTCTTTATTCCACATATCTGTCTTATTTACCGGATGATAAGGTCATCATTGATTTAAAAACCAATTCCGATTCCCGCGGTTCGTTTACCGAAGTATTGAAAACCAGTGATCATGGTCAGTTTTCCATCAATATCAGCAAGCCTGGTCAAACCAAAGGCAATCACTGGCATCATTCCAAATGGGAATTCTTCATGGTCGTATCCGGGTCTGCCGTGATCCAACAGCAACAAGTTGGTGTGGATGAACAGGGTGATCCTTATCCCGTTCATGAATTCCATGTGGACGGTTCCCATTTACAAGCCGTCCATATGTTGCCGGGTTACAGTCATAACATCATCAATACCTCATCGACGGATGATCTGATCACCCTGATGTGGGCCAATGAATGTTTTGATCCAGACCACCCCGATACTTTCTTTCATCCCATCCATTCCTAAAGGAGATCCTATATGAATCTTGATTATTCCAATGTTGCATTCCAACATAACGGCAAACTGAAATTGCTGATCATCGTCGGCACCCGTCCGGAAATCATTCGGTTGAGTGAAGTCATCAAAAAATGCCGGCGTTATTTTGACTGCATCCTGGCGCATACCGGTCAAAACTATGATTACAGTCTCAATGGTGTATTTTTCAAAGATCTTTCTCTGGATGATCCGGATGTTTATCTGGAAGCTGTTGGGGATGA
This sequence comes from uncultured Erysipelotrichaceae bacterium, assembly GCA_944327105.1. GTDB lineage: Bacteria > Bacillota_I > Bacilli_A > Erysipelotrichales > Erysipelotrichaceae > CALVGN01. The sequence goes on from CALVGN010000039.1 coordinate 10,701, forward strand.
TCTTGGTTCAACCATCGGCAATATCATCAGTGCATCTTATAAACTAATGGTTTCGATCAAACCGGATGCATTATTGATCCTTGGTGATACCAACTCCTGTCTTTCGGCCATATCCGCCAAACGACTGCATATCCCCATTTTCCATATGGAAGCGGGCAACCGTTGCAAAGACGAATGTTTACCGGAAGAAACGAACCGACGCATCGTGGATATTATTTCCGACGTCAATTTGGCCTATAGTGAACATGCCCGCAAATACTTGCATGAATGCGGTCTGCCAAAGGAACGTGTGTATGTGACCGGAAGTCCGATGGCTGAAGTATTACATGCCAATTTGGAAAAAATCAATGCCAGCGACATCCTCGAACGTCTGAATCTGCAGCATGGCCACTACATCCTTTTAAGTGCCCATCGAGAAGAAAACATCGATACCGATGCCAATTTCTTCTCCTTGTTTACGGCCATCAATGCCATGGCCCAAAAATACGACATGCCCATCCTGTATTCCTGTCATCCACGAAGCAAAAAACGACTGGAATCCACCGGATTCAAACTGGATCCACGTGTCATTGCGCATGAACCCTTGGGATTCCATGATTACAACCACCTTCAAATGCATGCCTATGCTGTGGTCTCCGACAGTGGCACACTGCCAGAAGAAAGCAGTTATTTCACGTCCATTGGTCATCCGATCGCTGCAGTATGCATCCGCACTTCCACCGAGCGCCCGGAAGCTTTGGACAAAGCAGATTTCATATTAGCCGGTATCGATACCGACTCCTTATTGCAAGCGGTCGATACCGCTGTTGGCATGAATCAAAACCACGACTTCGGTATTCCGGTCCCGGATTATAGCGAAGAAAACGTATCCACCAAAGTCATCAAGTTGATCCAATCTTATACACATGTGGTGGATCAAATGGTATGGCGAAAGAATAGGAGCTAATGTATGCAGATCTTTTTGACGGATGATTTATCCCAGATGGAATTGGATGCAGATCGAATAGAACTTTGCGATTTTTTAATGACGATTTCGCAATATATCGATCTGTTCAATACGAATTTTGATTTTCACGAATATTTGGTCCAGCGTTTTTTTCTTACGAATTTAAGCGAGGAATTGACGAATAATTTCTTTAGCGGTGATAGCATCTCCACAATTCCCAATGGGATCAACGCCGAGGACTATGATGATCCAACCATTCCCGAAGAAAACGTGTTGTATCAATCGTATTTTTCACCGGTCGATCTGATTTATTTGGCGATTACCATGCCTAAAGTGATACGGCAGATCAAAAATGAGTATGTAAATGCACATTTTAAAGCGGAAGACGAGACGTGGAACGGGGATGCGTTATTGTATGCGCGCGATGTTGCCCTCATCGATTTTTTCTCTACAAAAGTATTCGACGCATTGCGCGACATACCGCAGCTCAAAAACGAAATCGCTAATATTTATGCCATCATGACATCCAGTCGTGAATCCTACAAATATGTCGATTTACCGTATGTTTTTCGAATGCGTGAGGCATATGAGGCCGCTCAATCCAAGTCCAAACGGCGCAAGCTGCTTAAAACCATTTTGAATCAGTTGATCCATATCGATCCCAGCTACAAACGGCGTGATAAAGCCATCGCTGTTGCGGAATATATCAAAGTGCATGCGCCGATAGAGGATGATGAATCGATGGTCAATGATGATTTGATGGAAGAGAATGCGGAAGATTTCAATAATTATGCCGCATGAGCCTGGTGAAACGGTTCATTCCGGCGTAAAGTTTAGATATGCACATGCAAGCGATCCGATACAAGGAAGTGCGTTATAAATGGGAGGGATTCAATATGCTGCATTTTGAATGTGATTATACCCAGGGCTTTGAACCCAAAGTCATGGAAGCATTGGTCAAAACCAATTTGGAAGCCACCAGTGGCTATGGTCTAGACCCCTATTGTCAAAAAGCCACGGAAGTTTTGAAACAACAGGCAGGTGAACAAATCGCCGTCCATTATCTGGTTGGTGGTACCCAAACCAATATGATCGTGATCAATAGTTTATTGCATTCCTATCAGGGGGTCATCAGCTGTGAAAGTGGTCATATCCATACCCATGAAACCGGTGCGGTGGAATATACCGGACATAAGGTGCTGGCATTAGCGGCACATCATGGGAAATTGGATCCAAGTGAAGTACGCCAATATGTCGATACGTGCATCCATGATCCGCAATTTGAACATATCGTTCAACCAAAGATGGTATATATCAGCCAACCGACAGAGTTAGGGACGATGTATACCACGGATGAATTGGTGGCTTTACGTCAGATCTGTGATGATTATGATCTGTATTTGTTCATGGATGGGGCAAGACTGGGTTATGGTTTAGCTGCCGATACATCGTTGACATTGAAGGATTATGTCAAATACTGTGATGTGTTCTATATTGGTTTGACCAAGTGCGGCGGTGGTTTTGGCGAAGCTGTGGTATTCAAAGATGAAACGGTTTGTCCACATTTTCGCTCCTATATGAAGCAGGGTGGTGCTATGCTGGCGAAAGGGCGTTTATTAGGGGTACAGGCACTTACGTTATTTGAAAATAACCACTACCAGCATATTTGTGCCCATGCATTGAAAATGGCTGATCGGATCAAAAACGCTTTGAAGCAATCCAATATCCCGGTATTGATCGATTCCCCCACCAATCAGATTTTCCCGATCGTTACCACAGCGCAACGTGAGATCATTGAATCCAAATATGTGGTCTCTCGATGGAGTGACCTGGATGCCGATCGGCATGTGATCCGCATCGTGACCAGCTGGGGAACCCGTGAAGCAGCAGTGGATGCATTGGTTGAAACCATCCACTCATTGAATGAACAATAATCAATAAAACCAACGAAAACCCCCTCTTAACTATACTAAATCGAAAAAAAATCAATTTTGTCTAGTTTAGAAGGGGTTTTTGGTATAATACTGGCAAATGAAGGATTTGTATTTCAGAGAGAATTACTTACAAAAAATTCGTGGTTTTTATCACGACGTAGAAATGATAAAAGTAATTACTGGAGTCCGACGATGTGGCAAATCTTCATTAATGCAGATGGTCTCTCAGGAATTAATGGATAGTGGAATAGCTGCGGAAAATATCATCGTGTTGAATTTGGACCAAAGACCCTATCGACGCATTCATGATGCTGACCAATTAGAGGATTTGATTGTTTCAAAAACAGAAGGAATTTCTGGGACTAAATATTTGTTTATCGATGAAGTCCAAAATGTTAAAGATTATGAAATGGTAGTTAATGCTTTTCGAGAAGAGGGTGACTTTTCAATATTTATTACGGGAAGCAATTCGTATTTGTTAAGTGGCGAACTGATGACCAAATTGACCGGAAGATATATTGAATTTCCATTACGTACTTTAAGCTTTGATGAATATATCGGGATGAAAAAGTTTCTTGGAAAGTCGGTGGGAAGCAACGATGAGGAATTTGTGGAATATATTCGGAATGGCGGATTTCCGTTAAGCTTAAAATATGAAACGTTTGATCAACGCCGCACATACACATCGAACATTATTACTGAGATATTCAAAAAAGACATCCGTACGAATTATCGGATTCGCAGAAAAGATATTTTTGACAAAATCCAAAACTTTATCATTAGTAATTTCGGTTCTACTGTCTCGGTTGATGCCTTATGCGAATATATCACAAATACATATAGTTCGGTGACGAAGACGACCGTCTATCAGTACCTTGAAATTCTTGAAAATGCAAAAATCATTCAGAAATGCCAACGTTTTGATTTAAAAAGCAAGCGAGTCTTAAAGGGCGGCGAAAAGTATTACCTATCGGATCTTGGATTCTATTTTGCGCTGCGAACGGACAATCGGATCAATTACGGACCGGTGTTGGAAAATATTGTTTATAACTATTGTGCGGCGAAAGGTTACGAAATCAGTGTCGGAAAGATCGGCAGTCTCGAAATCGATTTTATATTAAGAAATAACGAGCAAGACTATGCATATGTGCAAGTGGCACGCACGATTGATAATGATCGTTATGATGAACATGGCCTTAATATTACCGAGGAGCGAGAATATCGTCCGTTAGAAAAGATAAAGGATGGTTATCCGAAAATATTGTTGACAATGGATCGTCTTTTGCAAAAACGAAATGGTATTCAGCATTATAATCTGGTCGATCTGATGGCTGACAACATGGATTTATTTTGACGATTGATTATCCTTGAGTTCATCGAAAACACACAGTCAAAATGTATGCCCTTTGATATAATCGGGGCATGCATTTTTTTAGAACAGATTTATTAAAAGGAAATCTATGGCAACAGACTTTGATTTTCTTTGTACCGATATTGATCGGCTCATTTTTTCAACAACTCTATAACACGGTCGATGCCATCGTTGTCGGTCGCTTTGTCGGATCCATTGCCTTGGGTGCAGTGGGTGGTTCCACCGCCGTATTGGTGAATTTATTCATCGGAGTATTCATTGGTGTGGCCTCTGGTTCGGCTGTGGTACTTTCCCATGCCGTGGGGGCCAATGATCATCGTGCCATCCATGATACGATCCATACTTCCATGGCATTGGCCATTGTCGCCAGTATTTTCATCACCGTGGTCGGGATCATCTTGGCCCCCGCTATGTTACGGATGGTCAACGTTCCCCAAGCTATGTATGGGGATGCGTTGGTTTATTTACGGATTTATTTTGTTGGGACCATCTTTTCTCTGGTTTATAACATGGGTACAGCCTTATTGCGTGCCATGGGAGATAATAAACGACCACTTTATTTTCTGATGGCCTCCTGTTTGACCAATATCATCCTGGATGTCTGGTTTGTCATGGGACTGGGCTGGGGTGTGGCTGGTGCCGCCATTGCCACGGTGATTTCCCAGGTGGTATCTGGGGTCTTGGTGGTGATCGTCATGATGCATTATGATGGCGCATATACCTTGCATTTCAAGGATATCCGCTTCAATCGCCATCTTTTAAAACGGATGTTATGGATCGGGTTTCCCGCCGGTGCGCAATCGGCATTGTATACCGTATCGAATTTAGTGATCCAGGCTTCTGCCAACTCCTTTGGTGAAACCATCTCTGCTGCGTATGCGGCGTATGGCAAGATCGATGCCATCTATTGGATGGTCGTCGGTGCATTGGGTACGACCATCACCACGATCGTGGGCCAAAATTATGGGGCTAAGCAATACGATCGGGTCCAAAAAAGCGTTTATATTTCCTGGTTGTATGCTGCGATCGTTTCCATTTTCTGCTCCATCGTCTTTGTCTTGTTTGGCCAATATATCTTTGCATTATTCACCAGTGAACCGATCGTTATCGATAATGGCATGATGATCGCCCGCTCCCTGGCACCATGGTTCATTTCCTATTGCACGATCGAAATCATTGCCGGTGCGTATCGCGGAGTCGGCAATGTGTTGGTACCAACAGCACTGACTTTGGTCGGTGTGGTCGGTATCCGTGTGATATGGATCATGATCAATGCCAATGCAGCCACTGTCACGGTCCCATTGATGTGTTATCCCTTATCCTGGACGATTACCTCTGTCTTGTTTATCATCTATTTTTTCATCATCAAGAAAGGCAAGGTCAGCGTGTGAGCAAAATGGCGTTGAAGGGGGCAGTGGTGCTGATGTTGGCGGCATCATTGGGTTGCAGTGCAATCACTTCACCTGCATCCACAGCTACTGCCACGCCGTTGGTATCGACCAAACCATTACCGCAAGCCACAGAATCGTCGTTTAAGCCGGATGACAGTTGGTTAAACCCGATGAGTTTGTATATCGGTGATTTTCAAAGTGGATGGTTTTGTAACAGTGGGGATGGTTCAGCCAATTTATATTCCACGTATGATACCATGAGCATCGAGATGATCCATGGTGGGACCAGTCTGGAATCCGTGTCGGTTTCCCGACAGGGATTCAAACTGATCCAAGATCATCATTACATCATTACTTTTTCAGCATCCACGGATATGGATCGTTCGATCACATTAAGGGTAATGGATCCCAATGATGGCACCATTTACCATGATCAAACCATTGAATTGACCAGTACAAGTCAATCTTATCGCATCGATTTTACGTATACGGGGGAAGATACTTATGATGCCATGGTGGCATTATTTACCGGAGGGTCAGGGACAAATTATCACACCATTACCATCAATGGTTTATGTCTGATCGATTTGAATGGGGACCAACCCAGTGTCAAGATCGATCAACTTGGTTATACCCCAACAGCCACCAAACGTGCGATCTTCTCCTATAACGAAGGTGATTTTTTCAATGTGGTCGATGTGTCTAGCGGTCAAGTCGTATACCGTGGTGGCATCATTGAACAAGGCTATGACATGCAAAGTGGGGATACGGTCTATTATGGGGATTTTAGTGATCTGACCACTGCCGGTACCTATCGCATCGAAACGCAGATCGGTGGAACGTCCTATCCTTTTACCATTGGTGAAAATCCATATGATGCCTTGGAAAAAGGACTGTTATATGTGATGTATCTGCAACGTTGTGGGACGGAAGTGGTTTCGACCATCGATGGATACAGTCATGCCATTTGTCATGATGACTTGGCACGATTGGATCGTGATGGTTCGACCATCGATGTCACTGGTGGATGGCATGATGCCGGGGATTATGGCCGTTATGTCAATACTGGTGCCAAAGCCACATTGGATCTTTTACTGGCGTACAGTATCCATCCTGAATTATTTAACGATGATACGACCATTGCAGAAAGTGGAAATGGGATCCCGGATATCCTGGATGAAGCCCGCTATGAGTTGGAATGGATCTTGAAGATGCAAAAAAGTGATGGTTCATTCTATTCGAAAGTCGCCACTGAGGTTTTTGCAGATTTCATATCCGCCCAAGATGACACCGATCCATTGATCATCTTAGGGGAAGGACGGACCGATATCGCCGCTTATGCGTCTGCCGTATTGGCGTATGCCTCCAGTATCTATGAACCTTTTGACAGCGCCTTTGCTTCTCAATTATGGCAAGCGGCGCAAACCGGATACAGTTATGTATCCCGTGTATCGGGCCAGTATATCATCGATGAGACACCGCAAGGGTATGATATGGGGACCTACAATGATACCGATGATCGGGATCAGCGCTTCTTGTTGGAAACCGTGATGTTTATGGTGGGTCATGATTATGCCCATCTGCAGAATGCATTGCGTTATCTAAGTATGGAGGATCTTGATCTTTCGGATGCTGGATGGCGCAATTGTGGGATGTATGGATTGTATTTTCTCGCCCTTCAGGCGGATCAGTTGGAGGATGGTCAGACCAATATGATCCATGATCGGATCAATCGAGCCATTGGTTCGATTGCCAGTTATATTGCTTCCAGTGGATACAACTATTCCAATGAAGGGTATGGTTGGGGCAGCAATGGGGATGTGGCCAATGATGCCTTGATCATGGCATTGGTGTATGATCTGACCGACAGCAATATGGTTCAAACCATCGGGATGGCAGCTATCCATTATTTGTTGGGCCAAAATAGTCTCAATACATGTTTTGTGATCGGTTATGGTACCGATTCACCCACCACATTGCATCATCGTATGGCCATCAGCCACGACAATGCCCGTTATATCGGTGCATTGGTGGGTGGACCGGATGCGTATTGTGAGGATGAGATCGCATTGGCTTATTGTGATACGACTTTTCCCGCAAAAGCGTATTATGATGATCCGGATTCATATTCCACCAATGAAATGGCCATCTACTGGAATTCCAGTTTACTGGCGGCGTTGAGTATTCTGACCAATTGAAAAACAGCGTGACGGGTTCGTCACGCTGTTTTAATAATGGTTGAACCATGCTTAGCGCTTATCTCGTACTCTCATCAATGCATATCCCAAAAGATTGGCTACTTAACATGAGTGTCAATCAATCCCTGCCATGGTACCATTGATATGAAGGAAAGACTATTCACATACATTTTTTAACTTGAATGTATTTGATGGTTGGACCAGAGTATGAAAGGAATTTCATTTCATGAAATATGATTATCTGATCGTCGGTGCCGGTCTGTATGGTGCCACATTTGCCCAATTTGCCCACGAAAAAGGTAAATCCGTTTTAGTGATCGATAAACGGGATCATATCGGTGGCAATATTTATACCAAAACCATCGAAGGCATCAACGTCCACCAATATGGTGCCCACATTTTCCATACCTCCAATAAATCCGTATGGAACTATGTCAATCAGTTTGCAGAATTCAACAATTACATCAACGCACCCGTTGCCCGCTACCACGATGAGTTATATAACTTACCATTTAATATGAACACATTTTCCAAGATGTGGAATATCGTCACTCCGGCACAAGCAAAAGCCATCATCCAAGAACAGATCGATGCATTGAATATCCGTGAACCGAAGAATCTGGAAGAACAGGCGCTCAGTCTGGTCGGAAAGGACGTCTATACCAAATTAGTCAAGGAATATACTGAAAAACAATGGGGAAGGGATTGCAAAGAGTTACCGGCATTCATCATCAAACGGCTACCGGTTCGATTTACCTATGATAACAATTATTTCAATGATCGTTACCAGGGCATACCGATCGGTGGTTATACCGAGATGGTGGAAAAAATGCTTTCGGGTGTGGAAGTACGTTTGAATTGTGATTTTGAATCCATTAAAGATCAGGTGGAATACGATACCTTGGTCTATACCGGCAGCATTGATGGGTATTACCACTATTGCTATGGTCCATTGCAATATCGCAGCGTGATGTTTGAAACGGAAGTGGTGGATTGTGACAATTACCAGGGCAATGCCGTGGTCAATTACACCAGCCATGATGTGGCATATACCCGGATCATCGAACACAAACATTTTGAGTTTGGTACCCAACCCAAAACGGTGATCAGCAAAGAATACAGCCATGAGTGGAAACCGGGAGAAGAGCCGTATTATCCACTGAATGATCAAGCCAACAATGCCTTGTATGAACAATATCTCAAACTGGCGCAACAAGAAGACCATGTGATCTTCGGCGGACGTTTAGGTAAGTACAAATATTATGATATGGACAAAGTCATTGCGGATGCATTCAATGATCTTGAAACCATCGGGTTGAAAACCAAAGATGAATGATGTCGAGCATTTCGACTCGGATAATTTTAGAGAAACCCCTATTTAGCATGAATCGGAAATGATAAAAGATCCGTCAAAAAAGAGTCGAAGCGGTCAACACTTCGACTTTTTTTGTTTGATTTGAATTATCATTTGCGAAGAACATGGTTTGACCATGTTTTGATGGTTTCGACTTTCAGAAATTTTTTAAGAGGTTCAATGGTTTCATCTTGATCATAAGATTCGAAAGCACTGTAATAAGCCATTTTGTCTTCGGTATAAATGATCAATGGCGGATGGTTTTGAGTCAAAAGATAATAGTTGAGCAAAGTCCGTCCGGTCCGTCCGTTTCCGTCTGAAAATGGATGAATATTCTCAAATCGAGCATGAAAATATGCTGCTTTAGTTAGTGTGTCAATGGATTTGTAGGTGTGCTCATAGAGCTCATCCAGCAGTTCTTGTAGATCATATTTTGTATTTTCAGGAGAGGACCCACTGTCATTTAGACCAATAACATAGTCATGTTTTTTTAATTCACCGGCTCTTTCACCATTAACGACATAACGTTGTTCGTCTAATGTGTATTTACACAATTCATAGTTGACCTTTTTGATGATATCGAGTGTGATTGGCTGTTTTGCGTCGTATATAGAATAAATGTAATCACTGCAGTGCTTCATGTTTTGAATTTCATTGATAGTTAGTAGATCGCCAGTAAAACCAATGATTTTTTCGTTTTCGAAAATCTCACGCGTTTGATGATATTGGATTTGATCGTTTTCAATATTTCCGGAATGATAGGCAAACAAAACATTGAAGTGATTCAACATGACTTTCAATTGTGTCGAGTTGTTGATATTGTTTGTGATCCACCATTGCAATATTTCGGTATAACTTTGTTCAAGAGGCATGGAACTATTATAACGGTGTTTTCATACGTATCGGATTGACGATGTGCATCGTATATCAATTGTGTTAGCGCTTTCATTTTTGAACGATGGTGGTATCATGAATCCATAGGAACTGAACCATTATGAAAATCATCGTATGTATCAAACAGGTCCCCTCGACCCAAAAAGTTGCAGTGGACCCAACCACAGGTGTGTTGATCCGAAGCGGGATCGACACGAAAATGAATCCATATGATCTGTATGCCATCGATCTGGCACTTCAAATCAAAAAGTCGACTAAAGCACAACTTACGGCCATCACCATGGGTCCGGACAGTGCCAAAGCGGTATTGAAAGAAGCCATGGCACTGGGATGTGATGATGGGGTGTTGATCTCAGATCGTGCGTTTGCCGGAGCGGATGTGTTAGCGACCAGTTATACACTGGCATCAGTGGTTTCTTCCATTGCGAAAGATGTGGCATTGGTGGTGTGTGGCAAGCAGACCACTGATGGGGATACGGCACAGGTCGGTGCGGAAATGGCGGCGCATTTGAAGATGCCGTTTGTGGGATTGGTGATGGGTATCCATGATGTGACCACTACATCCATTGGTTTGACAAGCGATCAAGGTAACCAATTGGTCGATCTTAATGTCAATTACCCGGCAGTGATCAGTGTTTCGGAAAAAGTTGGACAACCGGATCTGCCCAGTTATTTCAGGCTATCCCAGATGGATGAAACCAAAATAAAGGTGGTCACACTTCAGGATCTGGATGATCATGATCCCAACCATTATGGACTATCGGGTTCACCCACTCAGGTGGAAAAGATATTTGAACCCACCCATGACAATGACCATGTGTTGATTCATGGTTCGACCAAAGAAGCGATGGATCATTTTGTCGAAGTGATGACTTCGAATCATTATTTCAGAGGTAAGGACCATGGGTGAATTAAGGATCAATCATGATAAATGTGTAGTATGCAAACAATGCATCACTGCCTGTGCATTCAATGCATTAAGTGTCGAAGATGGTCACATCAGCGTCAATTCCGCTTGCCGGTTATGTGGCAGTTGTGTCAAAAAATGTCCACTCCATGCCATTGAAATCGTCGAAGATCGTCACGTCATCGATCGAGATCAGTATCACGATATCATGGTAATCGCGGAAATCGATGGTTCAACCATCGCACCGGTCAGTTATGAATTGATCGGTGAAGCATTGAAACTGGCAGCTATTCGTCAGGATAAGGTTTCTGTGGCTGTGCTTGGATATCAATTGGATGATATGGTGAAATCATTGAAAGGTTATGGTCTGGACCATATCTATGTCTTTGATGATCCATCCCTTTCGATCTTTCGATGTGATGTCTTTGCCAATGTACTCTATGACTTTTTAAGTAAACGCAAAGATAATGTGGTCTTGATCCCGGCAACGCTCAATGGCCGCTCATTGGCACCATCGATCGCTGCACGGTTTAAAACCGGCTTGACAGCGGATTGTACGAAACTTGAGATGCGTGAAAACGGGGATCTGGTCCAGATCCGTCCGGCTTTTGGCGGCAATATCATGGCCATGATCTTGAATAGTCATGCCAGACCACAGATGGCAACGGTAAGGGAAAAAGTCATGGATCGTGCCATTTATAAAAATGATGATTCCGGAACCATCGAAAAGATCATGGTCGAACCATCTTTACTGCAATCATCCGTTTTGGTCGAAACCGTCCATGATCTACCCAAAGCATCCAATATTTCCTCTGCCACTCGCATCATCGTGATCGGTCGGGGAGTACCGGTATCGGATCATCCTCGGATTCATGGTTTGGCCAAGAAACTGGATGCCACCATTGGCTATACCCGACCGATGGTCGAAAAAGGCATCGGATCGGTTTTGTATCAAATCGGATTGAGTGGACGAACCGTCAAAGCGGATTGGATCTTGACGCTTGGGGTATCCGGCGCGATCCAGTTTACGGCCGGTATGGATCAATCATCCTTGATCCTGGCGATCAACAATGACCCCAATGCTTCGATATTCAATATTGCCCACCATGGCATGGTGGCGGATGTCAGCCAATGGCTGGATGAATGGGAGAAACGTTATGGCAGCTTACAATAAAGTCAATGCATCAGATATTGCCTATTTTCAACGTGTGGTGGGTTTGACCAATGTCTATCATACGGATGACACCATGGAAGATTACAGTCATGATGAAATGAGCATCTATGGCATATTCAAACCAGGTTGTGTGGTCTTACCATCGTCTACCCATCAGGTATCCGATATCGTTAAATACTGTGATGAACATGATCTATCCATTACCACCCGTGGTGCCGGTACCGGCTTATGCGGTGGATGCGTGCCGATCCATGGTGGAGTGGTTCTATCCACCGAAAAAATGAATCAGGTGATTTCCATTGATCCCTTTACATTGACAGCCGTGGTGCAAAGTGGGGTCGTATTGATGGATTTCAATACTAAAGTCAATGCCCTGGGATTGTTATATCCCCCTGATCCGGGTGAAAAAAGTGCCACCATTGGCGGCAATGTAGCGACCAATGCCGGTGGGATGCGAGCGGTCAAATATGGCGTGACCCGGGATTATGTCAAAGCCATCGAAGTGGTTTTACCTAATGGTCAGATCATTACACTGGGTGGGGATATCACCAAAAATTCCAGTGGTTATGATCTAAAAGATCTGTTTATCGGCTCCGAAGGCACCTTAGGGATCATCACGACCATCACCTTGAAACTGGTCCCATTACCCAAAATGATGGTTTCTTTGTTGATTCCCTTTGATTCGATCGAAAAAGCATTGAGTGCCGTGCCTTACGTGATGCAATTGCCCACCACTGCTACGACCATCGAATTCATGGAACATGATGTGTTGGTGGATGCTCAGGATTATCTGGGCAAAGCGTTCCCGAATAAAGATTATCCGGCCTATTTGCTGATTTCCTATAATGGTGATGACATGGATGTGATCAGACCAGCACTAGACGCCTGCATGAAGTGTGTGATGGCCCATGATGCTTTGGACGTATTTTTAAGTGACACCAGTGAACGCCAGGATGCGATCTGGAATGCGCGTGGCGCATTCTTGGAAGCGATTAAAAACAGTGCTGGCGTGATGGATGAATGCGATGTGGTGGTGCGACCGATCGATGTGGCTGAATTTATAAGGCATACGCGCTTTTTGATGGGCAAACATCATGTGCGTATCCGTGTGTTCGGTCATGCCGGTGATGGGAATTTGCATGTATATGTCTGTAAAGATAATATCCCGGATGAAAAATGGCGTGGATTGGTCAATACCGTGATGGATTCACTGTATGAAAAAGCCAGAGAACTCAATGGCATGGTTTCCGGTGAACATGGGATCGGTCATGCCAAGAAGGGGTATTTGAAGGAAGCATTGGATCCTGTGGTGCTGCAATTGATGAAAGGGGTCAAGAAAGTGTTTGATCCAAAACGGATCATGAATCCGGGGAAAGTCGTGGATTGAGAATGCTTTCTGAAAAGTGTGATTTGATGATCGTACTTTGCGGTTGAAAAGGATTTTGAAAACCTGTTAAGATGCATGTATGAGAAATGAATCGATGCTTGACAACAATATCCATGATCCGCATGCTATGAGCAAGCAAGCAAGCAAGCAAGCAAGCAAGCAAGCAAGCAAGCAAGCAAGCAAGCAAGCAAGCAAGCAGATTTTTAGCGTCACTTCATTATCTTTATATTTTCGTTTGAAGACATGCTTTGCCGTTTTCGGTGAAGTATGTCTTTTCTTTATATTTTTTAGCGAATGGTTTGTTACTTTGGGAGGAATGACGATGGTAAGAAAGAAATTAAAGATGCTATCAGTGGCTATGTTATTTTTTGGGTTGATTATTGGATTTAACAAAGTGGCTTTAGCACAGGATGATAATGATATTCCGTTATTTGAAGGCGATGATGTTTGGGTACATGCAGATGGACATCCTGGTGAATTTTCAAATGTTAGATATCGAATAGTCATGAGTCAGCCCAATGTATATGAATTAACTTGTGTAGATGAACCTATTTATCTTCAAGATACAGAAATATATACGATTTATGCTGGATATCCTTGGGGTGAAAGAAGTATAGAAATAGATATTTCCAATCAAACCGAAGCAAATTTTAATGACTTGGACTGTTGGTATGCAACTGGTCAGGTTTCGACAACGAATCCTTCAACGAATCTTGTGTTTCGATCTCAACTTGCAAAAATATATATTGAGCTTGACATGTCAACGTATCCAGGCGACACTTCCTATTTTTCGGCTAGTGCGATTCAAGCGGCGAATGAATTTACATGTGGGCCTGATCATCCTGAAAGTATAATTCCCTCTGAAAGTCAGGAAATTATAGATTTGAAGGTGGAGAGAATCAAGGAAAAAATTTGGAAAATTGAGGGCTTGCTGATTCCAAGTCTTCCAGGAAAACTCCACATTCAATATGGGACTAATAATAAAGAGTACGAATTCTCCAAGATATATGGGGAAGAGTTGTTTGCAGGAAAGGTTTATTCAGTAAAACTTACCTATGATAGTCAGAATAAAACGTTTGATATAAGCAATCCACAAAGTGTAGAGCGCTCAACGTTTACTGCAGAATTCACGATAGGATCTAATCCTTTGGCTCAATATGATGTGCTTCCGCAGTCTATATCCGATACACCCATAGAAATGGAACAATCTGGATCATCTGGGTCGGCAATCGAAAAAGCGTTGAAAGGAACGGTCACTGTACCTTATGAGACAAATCAACTGTCACTATCCGATATTGTTTTCTCAACTTCTTTTCCTGACCATGAAACAATAACATTTGATAATGGTAATCCACTAAGTATTAATGGTAATAGCCTTTATGGGTCCATTCGCCTTAGTTCAGAATCGCATTGGAGTTCCGGTCCGATTCCACTTGGAGGAGGAACAACGCAAACCGTTCTAATCAGACTAGAGTATATTGGCTCTGAGCGATATTATTCACTTGACATAACACGTTCTCCAAAACCCATTTCCACAATATCAATATCGCACGAGCTGCTAAATTTTGGCGAGCTTAAACAAGGATATCAGAATGTGACTGCTGAATCCGTTACCATTGAAAATACTGGTAATACTTCCATTGTTTTGCAACAACCCGCATCGTCAAATTCCTTTGATGTGGGTTCTCTTGGATCATTGCAGCTTGAACCTGGAAATACAACGACATTTACAATTGCACCATGCATGGGTTTAACCCCGGGAACATATGACGAAACCATTACAGTCAAAACAACGGATGGCATTGAAGCAGCAAT
Organism: uncultured Erysipelotrichaceae bacterium; assembly: GCA_944327105.1. GTDB lineage: Bacteria > Bacillota_I > Bacilli_A > Erysipelotrichales > Erysipelotrichaceae > CALVGN01. The sequence continues at coordinate 26,073 of CALVGN010000039.1, forward strand.
ATCGTTGAGTGTTGTGGTTAAACCAACTCAACAAGAAGAAACTATCCATCATTCGACGCATTCAAGTTGTGACGTATATGATAAAAACTGTGATGGTGTGATCACTTGTGAGGAACGTTACGGCCAAGGATGGACTTGGTCTGAACCAGAAAAAGCATGTATTATGACATCTTTTGATGGTTCTAAAAAACCGATGAACAGTGGCGGATACTCATTTGTTGATACCGCTGATCAGTAACCGATCATCAGCGGTTGAAACAAATATTTAAAAAAAAGTGTTGCACCGACCTTGATGCTTATGGTACTCTAAGTGGGCACCAAGGTTTGGTCGCACTATTTGGCTGAAGAAGTACTCAAGAGGCTGAAGAGGTGCCCCTGCTAAGGGCATAGGTCGGGCAACCGGCGCGAGGGTTCAAATCCCTCCTTCTTCGCCAGTTCAAATGGTCCGGTGGTGTAGCGGTTAACATGCCTCCCTGTCACGGAGGAGATCGCGAGTTCGATTCTCGTCCGGACCGCCATTAACAAATCAAGGAACGTATTCGTTCCTTTTTTTGTTATTTTGGGATATCCTACTTTATGCATTGTTAGGAAGGTTTACATTATGCAACGTATGGCTTCGTTTGAAAAAGTAACGTTTGAACAGTTTGAAAAAGACATGGATGGGTATGGTTATGACCATGAAACGATCCGATCCATTTATGATGGTCTGACCCTGCCGAAACGGGCAACGGCACATTCAGCCGGATATGATTTTAAATGTCCGTTTGATGTGGTCTTACCACCCAAATCCAATATCAAGATCCCAACAGGATTTTGTGTCCATATGGAACCAGGTTGGTTTTTAGCCATATTCCCACGCAGTGGATTGGGATTCAAATACAGATTACAATTGGATAATACGGTCGGGATCATTGATAAAGATTACGATGAAAGCGATAATGAAGGTCACATGTTCATCAAGATCACCAATGATTCCAATTCAAATCAAACCATTACTCTAAAAAAGGGGGATGGTTTTGCCCAAGGCATCTTTATTCCTTTTGGTATCACCATGGATGATATGGTTTCAACCACCCGGAATGGCGGTTTTGGCAGTACAGATGCTAAGGAGGATAACGCATGAGCTTGATCGAAGAGACTGCTGCATTTTTGGATCATTCGGCTTGCAGTGAATTGGCAGCAAAAAACATTATTCAACTCTGTCAAGGCCAAGGTTATCGATTGTTTGACCACTCTTTGGATGGTTTGGTGTTCAAAACAGATGATAAAGTGGTGTTGGATTACTATGGCAGTATGGTCATTGCCATCCAGATCCCCAGTGTCATCCATCCCTTGACATATAAAATAACGGCCAGTCATATCGACTGTCCGCTATTGAAAGTCAAGGTGAATGGATTGCATCATAGCAACGGATATACATTGGTATCCACCGATGTCTATGGTGGCCCCATCCTTTATCCATGGTTTGACCGACCATTGAAATTGGTCGGTAAAGTCGTAGCGGAAGAAAATGGAATTTTACGTACGCATGCCTATGATTCCAAACGTCCTATCGCCACACTTCCCTCTTTGGCGATCCATTTTCAGGGCAATGTCAATAATGAATTCAAAATCGATAATGCCCGTGATCTTCAGGTGATGCTGGATCCAACCATTGACGATCTTTATGCCTATATTGCCAAAGATCTGGGTATCGATGCTTCGACCATCCTCGACAGTGATCTTTACTTTGCAAATGCGCAAAACACGACGATCTATCCCACTGCCAAATGGCTGCAAAGCAGTCATTTGGATGATCTTTTATGTGCATATGGTTGTCTGCGCGGCTTTTTATCCAGTGAACCGATCAATGGCGTCAATGTGTATGTGGCTTTTGACAGCGAAGAGATCGGTTCCAATACGCTTACTGGTGCATTATCGACACATCTAGACCACATCCTGCGCAAAGTGGCCTATGATCTTGGTCAGGATGAGTTGGCGTATTATCAAGCCGTGAATACTTCCTTTTGCATTTCAGCCGATAATGCACATGCGATCCATCCCAATCGAAGTGATGTCTATGATGCGCATAGCAGTGTGGCACTCAACCAAGGTGTGGTGATCAAATATTCACCCCGCAAAGCCTATACGACTAGCGCACAAAGTGGCGCATGGTTGAAACGATTGATGAAACAATACCAAATCCCTTATCAGGTCTTTGAGAACAAAGCCGGTGTCAGAGGTGGTGGGACCCTGGGTGGCTTGAGCCTGACTCAGGTTTCGGTTCCGACCGTGGATATCGGGTTGCCACAATTGGCCATGCACTCATGTTACGAATTGGCAGGGATCGACGATGTAAAGGCATTGGTGGATTTGAGTAAAGCATTCTATGATGCGATTCTTTAGCGGGAAAATCGAAAGGAAGTAAGTGATGATTTCAAGAGAGGAACTGGTTCCAGTATTAAAAAAATATCAAGATGAAGGTGTGATCGTACCATCCATCGATATGATTCGCACTCCCCAACAGCTCGAAGGAATTCGAAAAGCCTGTGCGTTGAATAATCTGGTATTGGATGAAGTGGCCAAGATCATGGCGGAAGGGATCACGACCCAACAGATCGATGACGTAGTGAAAAATGTGACGGAAAGTCATGGTGGGATCTGTGCACCGTATCATTTCGAAGGGTTTCCAAAACATGTATGCACCAGCATTAATTCGGAAGTATGCCATGGGATCCCATCCCGACGAATCAAATTGAAAAAAGGTGATATCGTCAATGTCGATGTGTCGACCATCGTGGATGGGTATTATGGGGACGCATCCCGCATGTTTGTCATTGGTGAAACCACCCATTCACGCCGTCGCTTGATCGAGATCACCCGGGAATGCCTCAATGCTGGTATTGCTGCTGCTAAACCTTATGCACGAATCGGTGACATTGGTGCGGCCATCGAAGCGGTGGCCAAAGCCAATGGTGTGACCATTGTTGAGGAATTAGGTGGCCATGGTTGTGGGATCGAATTCCATGAAGATCCTTTCGTTGCCCACTATGGTGTGGCGGGTACCGGCATGTTGTTGGTACCGGGGATGACATTTACCATCGAACCGATGATCAATGCCGGAAAACGACACGTCTATGTCGATGCCATGAATGGCTGGACCGTCTATACCCGTGATGGCAGTGATTCGGCACAAATCGAGCATATGATCTTGATCACAGAAGACGGCAATGAGATCCTTTCGGCCTAAATGAATAATTTTCACAATTTTTTAAGAAAAGCGGTTTCGACCTTGTTTTGAAAATCACGTATAATGTCTATAGGAGGTTTACGTTATGAAACTTATTCTGGCTATCGTAAATAATGATGATTCCCATGCCGTATCGGCTGCTTTGACCAAGGAAGGCTATCAGATGACCAAACTGGCGACGACCGGTGGTTTCCTGAAAGCCGGAAATACTACGATGATCGTTGGTTGCGATGACGATAAGGTCGATCACGCCATCGAATTGATCGGCAATGAAAGCAAACGCCGTACGGAAGTGGTCCCGTCCACCGCATCCTATGATATCGGCCGTTTTGCTTCATTCCCGGTCGAAGTCCAGGTCGGTGGGGCCACCGTCTTTGTGTTGAACGTGGAGCAGTTCAAAAAATTATGATGGTTCGGCCATTAAAAGCCGAAGATGCGACCGCCGCCATGGAGATCCTCCATGGGGCGGTTTGCTATCTGAAAGCTCAGGGGATCGATCAATGGCAAAAAGGCTATCCCAATATCGATCAATTGAATCAGGATATCGACAATCAAGTCGTGTTTGGTTTGTTTGATGATGATCTGTTATGTGGTGTCATCACGTTGATCTATGGTGCGGATCCAAATTATGTCAATGATCCAACCATTTGGAAAACCCAGGATGATCAATATGTCACCATCCATCGCATCGCCACGATCCACGATGGCATTCACCATGGATTGGGTCATCGTTTGTTTGATTTTGCCATCCGCCATGCCAAAGCGATCGGTGCCACTAGCGTGCGTTGTGATACCCATAAGGAAAATGCCATCATGCGTCATTTGATGGAAAACCATGGATTCATCTATTGCGGTGAAATCATCCTGGCTACCTCCGGTGATCCACGGGTCGCCTATGAATGTGTGCTATAATGGTTCAAACTGGCATCCCATTGATTCATTGATGATGCATAGATAAGGAAACGACATGAGCAAAGAAGCATTTACCAATAACGAAAGCATTGAGATGTATCTGGAGACGATCTATCGTCTGCATCTTGAAAATCCCAATGTGCGCATGAGCGATGTGGCATCTGCTCTGGGTGTGACCAAACCCAGTACCCATACCGCCATGAGCGTTTTGAAAAAGCAGGGGATGATCGAACAACAGCGTTACGGCGATATCCATCTGACAGCTGAAGGGATCGAAAAAGGAAAATCGATTTTTTATCGTCATCAGTTATTGACCCGTTTTCTTCAGCAAACGTTGGATCTGGATGAACAAGTGGCGGAAAATGACGCCTGTCGCATCGAACATGTGCTTTCAGAGACTACGATCAAAGCCATCGAGTCCAAACTCAGCCACTGAATCTACTGTCTTTTGGTTTTAAATTAACCATGGTTTGACACATGTCACCATGGTTTTTGTTTTATATGGGCCGAATTTACATCAAATTAATGATTTTTCCATTGACTTTTAACTTGCCTGTGGGTAATTTATTCGGGTAGCAAATTGAAGGTCCATCCATGGACCTAATAAATATGCTTCAAAATGGCACACACGGAAGTGTGTTAAGGAAACAAGCGAAAGGAGAAACCATGCCAACCATTAACCAATTGATCAACCATGGAAGAACCGATAAGCAATGGAAGAGCAAAAGCCCGGCGTTGAACCGTGGATTCAACTCATTGCGTACATTGCCGACCAACATTTCTTCCCCTCAAAAACGCGGTGTCTGCACCCGTGTGGGTACGATGACCCCGAAAAAGCCAAACTCTGCATTGCGTAAATACGCTCGTGTACGTTTGAGCAACGGAATGGAAGTGACCGCCTATATCCCAGGTGAAGGCCACAACCTGCAGGAACACAGTGTCGTCATGATCCGTGGCGGACGTGTCAAGGATTTACCTGGTGTACGTTACCACATCATCCGCGGTACATTGGATTGCGCCGGCGTTTCTAGCCGTAAACAGGGTCGCAGTCTGTATGGCGCCAAAAAGGAAAAGAAGAAATAGGAAAGGATAAGCAACAATGGCAAGAAAAGGACATATTGCAAAGCGTGATGTGCTTGCGGATCCGATCTATAATTCCAAGCTCATTACCCGTCTGATCAACAAGATCATGCTCGATGGCAAGCGTGGTACCGCTCAATCTATTCTGTACAACGCCTTTGACATCATCGAAGAAAAAACCGGCCAGCAGCCCATGGAAGTGTTTGAAAAAGCACTGGGCAATGTGATGCCGTTATTGGAACTGAAGGTACGCCGTGTCGGCGGTGCCAACTACCAGGTACCGGTCGAAGTCAGCCAGGAACGTCGCTTGACACTGGGTTTGCGCTGGATCGTCAACTATGCACGTCTGCGTCATGAAAAATCCATGGAACTGCGTCTGGCCAATGAGATCATCGATGCGTCCAACAATACCGGAAACTCCGTCAAGAAGAAGGAAGACACCCATAAGATGGCTGAAGCTAACAAGGCATTTGCCCATTATCGCTGGTAATTTCAACCATTAATCGTTAAGGAAAGGAAAATCTATGCCAAGAGAATATGATTTAGCCCATACTCGAAACTTTGGAATCATGGCACACATCGATGCGGGTAAGACGACCACCACTGAACGTGTTCTGTTCTATACGCACAAAACTCATAAAATCGGTGAAACCCATGATGGTGCCAGCCAGATGGACTGGATGGAGCAGGAAAAGGAACGTGGTATCACCATCACCTCTGCTGCCACCACCTGTTTCTGGAAGGGCTATCGCATGAACATCATCGATACTCCGGGACACGTCGACTTCACCGTTGAAGTGGAACGTTCCTTGCGTGTATTGGATGGTGCCGTCACGGTATTGGATGCCAAAGCCGGTGTCGAACCGCAGACTGAAACCGTTTGGCGTCAGGCAACGACATATAAAGTTCCGCGTATCGTCTTCTGCAATAAGATGGATGCGACCGGCGCCGATTTTTTGATGAGTGTCAACTCCATCGGTGAAAAACTGGGTGCCAAGGCTGCTGCGATCCAATTGCCGATCGGTGTCGAAAGTACCTTCCGTGGTATCATCGACCTGGTCGAGGAAAAAGCCTACATGTACCAGGATGACAAAGGTGAAAAGATCGACGAAGTCGAAATCCCGGAAGACATGAAGGCACAAGCAGAAGAATTGCGCCAGACATTGATCGAAATGGTCGCGGATTATGATGAAGATCTGATGATGATGGTGCTGGAAGGTGAAACACCCAGCAAGGAACAGATCAAGGCTGCGATCCGTAAAGGAACATTGACCAGTGAATTCTTCCCGGTATTGTGCGGCTCGGCCTACAAGAACAAAGGGGTCCAGCTGATGTTGGATGCCGTGTTGGATTACTTGCCTGCACCAACCGATATCCCTGCCATTCGTGGAACGACTCCCGATGGCCACGAAGAAGAGCGTAAAGCCGATGACAATGCGCCGTTTAGCGCATTGGCATTCAAGATCATGACCGATCCGTTTGTCGGTCGTCTGACATTCTTCCGTGTATACAGCGGTACTGCAGATGCCGGAAGCTATGTGCTCAATGCCACGAAAGACAAAAAAGAACGGTTTGGCCGTATCGTGTTGATGCACGCCAATCATCGAACCGAAATCGAAAAAGTCTATGCTGGTGACATCGCCGCTGCCGTTGGTTTGAAATACACCACCACCGGTGATACGCTGTGTGATGAAGATCATCCGATCATTCTGGAAAGCATGGTCTTCCCGGAACCGGTCATTCAGATGTCCATCGAACCCAAGACCAAAGCCGACAGCGACAAGATGGGGCTGGCACTTTCCAAACTGGCCGAAGAAGATCCGACGTTCCGTACGTATACAGATGAAGAAACCGGACAGACCATCATTGCCGGTATGGGTGAATTGCACCTGGACATCCTGGTCGACCGTTTGCGTCGTGAATTCAAGGTCGACTGCAATGTCGGAGCACCGCAGGTCGCTTATCGTGAAACCATTCGCTCCTCTGCCGAATGTGAAGGTAAATATATCCGTCAGTCCGGTGGTCGTGGTCAATACGGTCACGTATGGATCAAGTTTGAACCCAATGAAGAAGGTAAAGGCTTCGAATTCATCGATGCCGTCGTTGGCGGAAGCGTGCCGCGTGAATATATCAAACCGACACAGGAAGGTTTGGTCGCTGCATTGCAAAATGGTATGAAATTCGGCTATCCGGTCGTGGATATCAAAGCCACACTGTTCGATGGTTCCTACCATGATGTCGACTCCAGCGAAGCAGCGTATAAGATCGCCGCATCCATGGCGTTGAAAGAAGCTGCCAAAAAATGTAATCCGGTTTTATTGGAACCGATCATGGATGTCGAAGTCACGGCACCCAGTGAATATCTGGGCTCTGTGATGGGTGATATCACCAAACGTCGTGGTCAGATCAAAGACCAGGAAGAAAAACACAACGCGATCGTTGTGCGTGCCTATGTTCCGCTGGCTGAAATGTTCGGTTATTCCACCGATCTGCGCAGCTTTACCCAGGGACGTGGCAACTACATCATGCAGATGGATCACTATGCTGAAGTGCCCAAGAGCATTGCAGAAGCCATCGCAAAGAAAAATGCTGTTGCGGATGAAGACTAATTGCAAACAATCGTTTGCAATTAGCAATCCATTCGCATAAAATGATAAAGGTTAAATTAGGAGGAAATGTTAATTATGGCAAAGGAAAAGTTTGACCGTTCTAAACCACATGTTAACGTCGGAACCATCGGTCACGTTGACCATGGTAAGACCACTTTGACCGCTGCAATCACCAAACGTCTGGCTGAAAAAGGTTTGGCTGAAGCCAAAGCTTATGATCAGATCGACGGTGCACCGGAAGAAAAAGCTCGTGGTATCACCATCAACACCGCTCACGTTGAGTATCAGACCGCAAATCGTCACTATGCACACGTGGACTGCCCGGGACATGCTGACTACATCAAGAACATGATCACTGGTGCGGCTCAGATGGATGGTGCCATCCTGGTCGTTGCTGCAACTGACGGACCGATGCCGCAGACGCGTGAACACTTGCTGCTGGCTCGTCAGGTCGGTGTGCCTCGTATCGTTGTTTTCCTGAACAAGTGCGATATGGTCGATGACGAAGAAATGATCGAACTGGTCGAAGAAGAAGTTCGTGGCCTGTTGGATGAATACGGATTCGATGGCGCCAACACTCCGGTCATCAAAGGTTCCGCTTTGAAAGCCCTGGAAGGCGATCCGGCCTGGGAAGAAAAGATCGATGAACTGATGAATGCCGTGGATGAATGGATCCCGACTCCGACCCGTGATACCGACAAACCGTTCTTGATGAGTGTCGAAGATGTCTTCACCATCACCGGTCGTGGTACTGTTGCAACCGGACGTGTTGAACGTGGTCAGTTGAATCTGAACGAAGAAGTCGAAATCGTCGGTTTGAAGGATACCCGCAAGACCGTCGTCACCGGTTTGGAAATGTTCCGCAAACAGTTGGACAAAGCGCAGGCTGGTGATAACATCGGTGCATTGCTGCGTGGTGTCAACCGTGATGAAATCGAACGTGGTCAGGTCCTGGCAAAACCGGGAACGGTTACCCCGCATACACAATTCAAGGCACAGGTCTATGTTTTGACCAAGGAAGAAGGCGGACGTCATACTCCGTTTGTCTCCCACTATCGTCCGCAGTTCTATTTCAGAACCACTGACGTTACCGGTGTCGTTGAATTGCCGGAAGGCGTTGACATGGTCATGCCGGGCGACAACGTTGAAATGACTGTTGAACTGATTGCCCCGATCGCGATCGAACAGGGAACCAAGTTCTCCATCCGTGAAGGCGGTCATACCGTTGGTAGCGGCAGCGTTATCGAAGTCGTGAAATAATCGATTCACAATTTACCGAAACCAATAAGGATCTTTCTGAAAAAGGAAGATCCTTTTTTGTATGCGTGAATCACGATCAAATCGATCGTTTCGATCATTGCTATTTGTCGACCATTCGCCTCAATAACACAATCGATTTCAATATTGAAACCGCCGTTCAAAATTCCTTTTATTTTTGATTGCAAAAGGCTTTTCTCACTGGTATCCTATACAGGCAGCGTGTGGATATGGGAGGTTGCCGGCACACTGAGACACGTTGTCATGAGTGTGATCCGGGGAATTTCCATGGAGCGTGCTTGTTCCCTTCGGAACAAGGTGTATTGAAGGAGGAAGAATACATGGCAAAGAACTCAGTAAGAATTCGTCTGAAAGCTTACGAACACCGCAGCCTGGATGCCGCCAGCGAGAAGATCGTTTCCGTGGCCAATGCCAAGGGTGCAAAAAAAGTGGTCGGACCTGTTCCCTTACCTACAGAGAAACAGGTGATCACCATCTTGCGTGCCGTTCACAAGTACAAAGATTCTCGTGAACAGTTCGAAATCAGAACACACAAGAGATTGATCGAAATCATCGGCCCCACAGCGGAAACCATCGATGCATTGAGTCGTTTGGATCTGCCAAGTGGCGTTGATATCGAAATCAAGTTGTAGGAAGAAAGGAAAGCGCATTATGAAAGGAATTCTCGGAAGAAAACTGGGGATGACCCAGATTTTCACGGAAAACGGCGATCTGATTCCGGTCACTGTCGTTGAAGCCACACCCAATGTCGTGTTGCAGAAAAAGACAGTCGAAAAGGAAGGCTATAACGCCGTTCAGCTGGGATTTGAAGACATTAAGGAATCCCGTGCAACCAAACCGCAATTGGGTCATGTTGCAAAGGCCAATACCGCTCCGAAACGTTTCGTCAAAGAAGTCCGTTCGGACGACATGATGGACCTTGAAGTCGGTAATACGGTCAGCGTTGATATCTTTTCCGCTGGTGATCGCGTCGATGTGACCGGTATCTCCAAAGGTAAAGGATATAACGGTGTGATTGTCCGCAACAATGGAACGATCGGTCCAAAAAGTCATGGTTCAGGCCACCACCGTCACATCGGTTCCCTGGCTACAACCGGACGTAACAACGGCCGTGTCGAAAAGAACACACCGATGCCAGGTCAATTGGGTGCCGAAACCACCACAAATCTGAATCTGGAAGTTGTCAAGGTGGATGTGGAGAACAACTATGTCTTGATCAAGGGTAATGTCCCGGGACCAAAACGTGGCATGGTGATGATCCGCAACTCCGTCAAGGTCAAGGGAGGTAAACACTAATGGCTACATTGCAAGTCTTCGGGATGGATGGCAATAAGGTCAGCGACCTGGAAGTCATGGATTCCGTATACGGTATCGAACCGAATCAGCAGGCCATCTACGACGCTGTACTGCTTCAGCTGGCCAGCCGTCGTCAGGGTACACATGATGTCAAAAACCGCAGTGAAGTCAGCGGTGGCGGCAAAAAGCCGTGGCGTCAGAAAGGTACCGGCCGCGCCCGTCAGGGTAGCAACCGTGCGCCGCAATGGCGTGGCGGCGGTATCGTTTTCGGTCCGACTCCGCGCAAATACGGTTTCAAGATCAATCGCAAAGTTGCCCGTCTGGCATTGCGCAGTGCGTTGAGCGAAAAAGTTGCGGAAAGCAAATTGAACGTGATCGACAATTTGAACTTTGAAACCATCAAGACAAAGCAGATGGTCGAATTGATGAATAAATTCAATTGGACCAAGAAAACGCTGTTTGTGGTCGATCTGAGTGAAGATGTGGACAATGCCATGTTAAGCATGCGCAACATCCCCAACGCCATGATGCTGGGTGTTGAAGAATTGAATGTCTATGACATCGTCAACGCCGATGCCGTGGTGCTCACCAGTGCCGCAGCCAAAAAGGTTGAGGAGGTTTGGGCCTAATGAAAACCAGTCGCGATATCATCATTCGTCCGATCGTCACCGAAAAAAGTGCCAAGTTGCAGAACGACTACAACAAGGTGACCTTCGAAGTGTTGAAAAACGTCAATAAGATCGAAATCAAAAAGGCGATCGAAGACATCTACAACGTCAAAGTGAGCGGTGTCAATGTGATCAACACACATAGAAAAACAAAACGTGTCGGCCGCTATGTCGGTAAGACCAAGGCCATCAAAAAGGCCATTGTCACCCTGGCCAAGGGTGATTCCATCGAATTGTACTAATTCAGTTCGATCTTGATAAAAACTATCGGAAGATTCACGCTATTTCCGGATAAATTTGCGTAAGGAGGGCCAAGTCACATGGCAATTAAGAAGTACAAGCCGACTACCCCCGGTCGTCGTGGCATGACGACATTGGTCAATGAAACCATCACGGCATCGCGTCCAGAACGCAGCTTGGTGGAAGCATTGAACAAAAAGGGCGGTCGCAACAATAATGGTCGTATCACCACCCGTCATCAGGGCGGCGGTGCGAAACGTCAGTACCGTATCATCGATTTCAAGCGGAACAAGGATGATATCCCGGCCGTTGTCAAAACGATCGAATATGATCCCAACCGCAGTGCCAACATTGCATTATTGGCATATATCGACGGTGAAAAACGCTACATCATCGCTCCCAATGGATTGACCGTTGGGACACGTGTCATCTCCGGCGAAAGCTGCGATATCAAAACCGGCAACTGCTGCCAGATGCGCAACATTCCCGAAGGTACATTCGTTCACAATGTTGAACTGCGTCCTGGCAAAGGCGGTCAGCTGGCACGTTCTGCCGGTTGCAGCGCTCAGATATTGGGTATCGAAGACAAATATGTCACCCTGCGTCTTTCCAGCGGTGAAGTGCGCAAGGTGTTAGGTGTATGCCGCGCTACCATCGGTGTGGTCGGCAATGCGGATTACAACCTGGTCAACATCGGTAAAGCCGGTCGTACCCGTTGGATGGGTATCCGCCCGACAGTGCGTGGTTCGGCCATGAACCCGGTCGATCACCCACATGGTGGTGGTGAAGGCAAGTGTCCGGTCGGACGCAAGAGCCCGATGACCCCGTGGGGCAAGAAAGCCATGGGTGTCAAGACCAGAAAGAGCAAACTCGCCAGCGAGAAGCTGATCGTGCGTCACCGTAACGGCAAATAGTGGAAACGAAAGGAGAAAAAGATGACAAGAAGTTTGAAAAAAGGTCCATTCTGCGACCAGCATCTGATGAAAAAAGTCGATGCATTGAACAAAGCCGGTAAAAAAGAAGTAATCAAAACCTGGTCTCGTCGTTCAACCATTTTCCCCAGTTTCGTTGAACACACATTCGCCGTTCACAACGGCAAAGAACATGTCCCTGTTTATGTAACAGAAGACATGGTCGGCCACAAGCTGGGTGAATTCGTCATGACCCGTAAATTCGGCGGACATGGATCCGACGACAAAAAGGTCAACTAATCGGAAGGAAACGTGGAGGAAACAAGATGGAAGTCAAAGCAACTGCAAAAACTGTCCGCATCGCCCCGCGCAAGGTCCGTTTAGTATTGGACCTGATCCGCGGCAAAGATGCCCAACAGGCGCTGGCCATTCTCAAATTCACACCCAACCACGCTGCCGAAGCAGTATCAAAAGTGGTCAAGAGTGCGATGGCCAATGCATCTCATAATCATTCGATGGACGAAAACAAGCTGTACATCAAAGCTTGCTATGCCAACGAAGGAATCACCATGAAGCGCTATATGCCAAGAGCCAAAGGCAGCGCTGCTCAGATTTTGAAAAGAACCAGCCACATCACGGTGGTTGTGGATGAACACTAGGAAGGGAGATAAGACAGATGGGTCAGAAAGTCAGTCCGATCGGAATGCGCGTCGGTGTGATCCGCGATTGGGAATCACGCTGGTATGCCGATAAAAACTACGGTACGTTGCTGATGGAAGACGTCAAAGTGCGTGAAGCCATCGACAATGACAAGAATTGCCATGATGCCTGGATCTCCCGCGTCGAGATCGAACGCACATCCAATGATGTGAAAGTGATCATCCGCGCCGGCAGACCGGGTGCCTTGGTTGCAAAAAATGAAAAGGGAGAAGATTACATCGTTTCCCTTCAGAAAAAATTAAGCAAGATCTGCGGTGGCAAGAACGTCAAGATCGATGTTGTCGGAATCGCCAATGTCGATTTGGATGCCAAACTCGTCGCCCGCAAGATCGCTGAAGGTCTGGAAGCACGTCAATCCTTCCGTATCGTTCAGAAAAAAGCGATTCAGCAAACCATGCGCTCTGGCGCAAAGGGAATCAAGACCAGCGTCGGCGGACGTTTGGGTGGAGCTGATATTGCACGTAGCGAAGGCTACAGTGAAGGAATCGTTCCGCTGCATACATTGCGCAGTGACATCGATTATGCCGTCTATGAAGCCAATACCACTTATGGTAAGTTAGGCGTCAAAGTGTGGATCTGCCGCGGTGAAGTGTTGCCCGGAGAAATGGTCAAGGAACCGGAAGCTCCGAAAAATGCACAACGTGGCAATCGTCGCAATGATCGTCGCGGCAACCGTCGCGGCAACGATTTCCGCGGCAACCGCAATGAACGTGGCAATGCGCCACGAAACGCTGCACCGGCAGAAGCTGCAAGTGCTGCGGTGAGTGAAAACAAAGGAGGAAACGAGTAATTATGTTGATGCCAAAGCGTACTAAATACCGTCGTCCTCATCGCTTGAGCTATGAAGGCCGTGCCAAAGGCGGCCGTTCGGTAGCTTTTGGTGAATACGGTTTGGTTGCCCTGGAAGGCGCCTACGTATCCAACCGTCAGATCGAAGCTGCCCGTGTTGCCATGACACGTTACATGAACCGTGGCGGTCAGGTCTGGATCAAGATCTTCCCACAACTGGCCATCACCAAAAAGCCGTTGGAAGTCCGTATGGGTAGCGGTAAAGGTGCTCCGGAAGGATGGGTCGCCGTCGTTCAGGAAGGCCGTGTGCTGTTTGAAGTCGGTGGTGTGGACGAAGCCGTCGCACGTGAAGCGTTACGTCTGGCTAGCCACAAGCTGTGTGTCAAAACCAAATTCGTCAAAAAAGGTGAGGAGGAAGCATAATGATCAGCATGAAGGAAATTCGTGAAAAAGACGATGCTCAGTTAGTGACTGAGATTGCTTCTTTAAAGGAAGAGCTGTATCAGCTGCGTTTTGAAAAAGCAACCGGTACGATCGAAAATCCGAACCGTATCCGTGAAGTCCGCAAGACCATTGCCAAGATGATGACTGTCCAAAATGAGCGCAAACTCAGCGCTGCCAAGGGACAATAGAGAGGAGCATAAGACAGTATGGAAAGAGCAAATCGTCGAGTATTGCGCGGTAAGGTCGTTTCCGACAAGATGGATAAGACCATCGTTGTTGAAGTCACCACCCGTCGTAAACATCCTCTTTATTCAAAACAGATCAAGTATTCGAAGAAATACAAAGCCCATGATGAACACAATGAAGCCGGAATCGGTGATACCGTCGTCATCATGGAAACCCGCCCATTGAGCAAGGACAAGCACTTCCGTCTGGTGAAAGTGGTTGAAAAGGCCGTGATTCTTTAAAGCGAAGGGAGAAGCAATATGATTAGTAATGAAAGTCGTTTGAATGTTGCCGACAATACCGGAGCGAAAGAAATCCTGGTCATCCGCTGCTTAGGCGGAAGCAAGCGCAAAAGCGCCAATATCGGTGATATTGTCGTGTGCGCCGTCAAGGATGCCGCAGTCGGCGGCAGTGTGAAAAAAGGTGACGTCGTCAAGGCGGTCATCGTCCGTACCAAGTACGGCATTCGCCGTTCCAACGGTTCTTATATCAAATTCGATGATAACGCTGCTGTGATCATCAATGCGGATAAGACACCGAAGGGTACTCGTATTTTTGGCCCGGTAGCCAGAGAACTTCGTGACAAGGATTTCATGAAGATCGTTTCCTTGGCTCCGGAAGTACTGTAGGAGGTCAGAAGGAATGAAAATCAAAACTGGTGATAAAGTAATGGTCATCTCTGGCCACTACAAAGGAACCGTCGGGGAAGTAAAAAAAGCGTTCCCGGCAAAAAACAAAGTCATCGTTGAAGGTGTCAACATCGTCAAAAAGCATGTCAAACCGAGCCAGGCTAATCCGGACGGAGGCATCATTGAAGGTGAAGCTGCCATCGATGCATCCAATGTGATGATCTACGATGCCAAGGCCAAAAAGGCCGGTCGCGTCGGTTACAAGATGGTCAAGGGTGAAAAAGTCCGTTACAACAAGAAAACGGGCAACACGATCAAAGGAGGTAGCAAGTAATGAATCGTCTGTTAGCCAAATACAAGAACGATGTCGTTCCGGCTTTGATGAAAAAATATAACTATACCTCCATCATGCAATGCCCCAAGATCGACAAAGTCGTTGTCAACGTTGGTGTCGGTGATGTGACCGTCAATCCGAAGGCGTTGGATGAAGTGGTGGAAGAAATCACAGCGATCACGGGTCAAAAACCGGTGATCACGAAAGCGAAAAAGTCCATCGCAAACTTCAAATTGCGTGAAGGTATGCCGATCGGTGTCAAAGTGACACTGCGTGGTGAACGCATGTATGAATTCTTGGACAAATTGTTCAATATCGATCTGCCGCGTGTGCGTGACTTCCGTGGTGTTTCCCGCTCTGCGTTTGACGGACGTGGAAACTACACACTCGGTGTGCGTGAACAGCTGATCTTCCCTGAAATCAACTATGAACGCGTGCAGCGTGTCCGTGGTATGGATGTGGTCATCGTCACCACTGCCAATACCAATGACGAAGCCATGGCATTGCTTGAAAACATGGGCATGCCGTTTACAAAGGGAGAAAGGGAGTAAATCATGGCGAAGACATCTCAGAAAATCAGACAGAAACGTCCGGCGAAGTTTTCCACTCGTGAGTACACCCGTTGCGAAAGATGCGGACGTCCGCACGCAGTATTGACCAAATATCATATTTGCCGTATCTGTTTCCGCGAACTGGCTTACAAAGGTCAGATTCCCGGCGTAAAGAAAGCCAGCTGGTAATAGAAAGGAAGCTAAACATATGAATATGACAGATCCGATTGCCGATATGCTCACTCGCATTCGTAATGCCGTTGCAGCTCGCCACGAAACCGTCGATGTTCCGGCTTCCCGCATCAAGATCGATATTGCCCGTATCTTGAAGGAAGAAGGCTATATTAGCGACTATAGTGTTACCGGCGAAAAGGCAAGTGAAAAAACGATCACCATCACCTTGAAGTATGGTGCACACAAGCAAAAGGCCATTACCGGTTTGAAACGTATTTCTAAACCCGGCCTGCGCGTCTACAGCAAAAAGGACAGCATTCCCCGTGTCCTCAATGGTTTGGGAATCGCCATCATTTCCACTTCTCAGGGATTGATGACCGATAAAAAAGCCAGAGAGAACCATTGTGGCGGAGAAGTGCTCGCCTACATCTGGTAATAACGAAAGGAAATCAACGAAATGTCACGTATCGGGAATAAAACGATTACCATTCCGGAAGGCGTCAGCATTGACGTCGCTGCCGGCAATGAGGTGACTGTAAAAGGTCCGAAAGGCACTCTGACCCGCAAGTTCAGTGAGCTGATGACCATTACGGTCGACGGCAATGAGGTCAAAGTGGCCCGTGCCAATGAAGACAAGCACACCAAACAGCTGCATGGTACGACCCGTGCTTTGCTGCATAACATGGTGGAGGGCTGTGCCCATGAATTCACTAAAGAATTGGAAATCAACGGTATCGGTTACCGTTGCGCATTAAGCGGCAACAAACTGGTGCTCAATGTTGGTTACAGCCATCCGATCGAAATCGCGATCGAAGATGGGCTGCGCGTTGAATGTCCTTCCGCGACTGAAATCAAGGTCAGCGGGATCGACAAACAGCGTGTTGGTGAATTTGCTGCCAATGTCCGCAGCTTCAGAAAACCTGAACCATACAAGGGCAAAGGTATCAAATATAAAGATGAAGTCATCCGTCGTAAAGAAGGTAAGACGGCGGCTAAGAAGTAATCAGGAAGGAGTGGAAGATTCATGCTTAAGAAAATGGATAAAAACAAGAACCGTGTCGTTCGTCATGAACGCTTAAGAAGAAAAATCAGCGGTACAGCGGAATGCCCACGCCTTTCCGTATTCCGTTCCAATGCACACATTCACGCTCAGATCATCGATGATACGAAAGGAACCACTTTGCTTTCCTGCAGCTCCGTTGAACTGAAACTCGCCCATGGAGGCAACGTTGAAGCGGCAAAGACAGTGGGAACTGAAATTGCCAAACGCTGCCTGGCCAAAAACATCGACACGGTGGTGTTCGATCGTGGTGGCTACATTTATCATGGCCGTATCCAGGCGCTGGCCGATGCCGCGCGTGAAGCCGGTCTGAAGTTCTAAGAAAGGGTAATCACATGGATAAGAAACCAGTTAGAAAGTTCAATAAGGGCGACAATCGCAGAGAAAAAGAATTTGAAGAGCGTGTAGTGGTCATCAACCGTGTTTCCAAGACAGTCAAGGGCGGTCGTAAAATGCGTTTCGCTGCCTTGGTCGTGGTCGGTGATCGCAAAGGCCGTGTCGGATTTGGTACCGGTAAGGCCAATGAAGTTCCGGAAGCCATCAAGAAGGCTTTGGAAAATGCAAAGAAGAATGTGTTCCGTGTGTCACTGGTTAACGGTGGCAAAACCATTCCGCATGCCATCATCGGACGTTACGGTGCCGGTGAAGTCATGCTGATGCCGGCGGTTGACGGTACTGGTGTGGTTGCCGGTGGTGCAGTCCGTGCCGTATTGGAACTGGCAGGCATCTCTGACGTGATGAGTAAATGTGTCGGTAGCCGCACGCCGATCAATGCGGTGCGTGCAACTGTGGATGCATTACAGAATCTGAAGACCATCAACGCTGTCGCCAAGATGCGCGGTAAAAAGTTCAGCGAAATTCGATAGGAGGATATTCGAGATGAAATTACATGAAATGAAATCCACCGAAGGTTCCCGTCGGAGCAACTGGCGCGTCGGACGTGGCCAGGGCAGCGGTAATGGTAAAACCAGCGGCAAAGGAAACAAAGGACAGAATGCCCGCAGCGGCGGTGGTGTTGCCATCGGTTTCGAAGGCGGTCAGACTCCGTTGTATAGACGTTTGCCGAAACGTGGTTTCACCAATTTCACCCGTAAAGAATTCGCAACGGTCTCCGTTTCGGATCTGAATCGTTTCGATAATGGTGCAACGGTCGATGTTGCCGCATTGTTGGAAAGCGGTTTGATCAAAAAAACCTTAAGCGGCGTGAAAATCTTAGGTGAAAAGGGCGTCAAACTGGAAAAACAGTTGACGGTCAAGGCCAACGCCTTCTCCGCCGGCGCCAAAAATGCGATTGAGAATGCAGGTGGAAAAGTCGAGGTGATCTAAATGATCAAAACATTTGTCGACTTTTTCAGAAATCGGGAAATTCGCAAAAAGATCCTGTTCACACTAGGCATGTTGCTGGTGTACATGATCGGTAAATCCATCTTTGTACCGGGGGTCGATACGACCGTATTGGCTGCCTCGATGCAAAGCGGCGGCTTGATCGGTATGATCAATCTGCTGGGCGGCGGTTCCTTACAGACCTTCTCCATTTTTGCAATGGGTGTGGGTCCCTACATCACCGCCAGTATTATTATTCAATTACTCAGTATGGATGTGATCCCGTATCTGAGTGATCTGGCCAAGGAAGGCGGGCAGAGCGGGCGAAACAAAATGAACCGCATTACCCGTTACCTGGGTGTTGTCCTTTGCTTCATCCAGGCTTTCTCCATGACCTATGCATTCGATCATGCCTATGGCCTGATGGCGGACAGTTCGATTGCTTCCTATGGTTATGTGGCCATGGTTTTGACAGCTGGAACGATGTTTCTACTGTGGATCGGTGATCAAATCACCCTTCACGGCGTCGGCAATGGAGTCTCGATGATCATTTTTGCCGGTATCGTTTCCACACTGCCGTTTGATTTCTATAACATGTTCGTACAAATGGCCGACCAAGGTTTGCTTGGTCAAGTCCAGTTCTGGTTATTTGTCGTGCTGATGCTGGTGATCATCATCGTCGTTGTCATCATGCAGCTGGCGGTTCGTAAGATCCCGATCCAATACAGTGGTGGCAATGGTCATCGCGGTGGAAAAGATGATATGAATCATCTGCCGTTGAAGATCAACAGCGCCTCGGTGATCCCGGTCATTTTTGCCCAAAGCATCATCACTGCACCTCAAATCATTTCCACATTCGTAGCGAACAATTCCATTCTGACTGCGATCGGCAATTTCCTTTCGCCGACCACGGTATGGGGCTTGATCATTTATGCCGTATTGATCGTATTGTTTACCTTCTTCTATACGGACCTGCAGGTCAATCCAGAAAAAATCGCTGAAAATCTGCAAAAAAGCAATGCCTACATCCCGCTGGTTCGACCAGGTGCCGATACGAAACGCTACATTTCCACGGTATTGATGCGTATTACGGTATTGGGCGCGATAGCCCTGACATTCGTTGCCGTATTGCCATATCTGCTTCCAATGATCACCGCTTTGCCATATGCCTCATTGATGAGTATCGGCGGAACTGGTATTATCATTGTAGTCGGTGTTGCCATGGAAACGACCAGTCAGTTGAAGGGTCAGCTGACCCAGAAGAATTACAAAGGATTCTTCAAATAACGATACGTTTCATCTGTCCATAACCGTCTTGGTTGATCCAAGACGGTTTGATGGGCATTTGATATCAACCACCTTCTTTCAAACCATCATGCTCCAAGACAGCCAAAAGGAGAAACAGATGAATATTGTGATCATGGGACCTGCAGGAAGCGGTAAAGGCACCGTTTCAAGCGCAATCGTTGAAAAGTTTGGCGTAACGCATATTTCCACGGGGGATATGTTCCGTTATAACATTGCCAACAATACGCCACTTGGCTTGAAAGCCAAAACCTATATGGATCAGGGAAAGTTAGTTCCCGATGAGGTGACCATCGAAATGCTGGCTGAACGTTTGAGTCGCAATGATCTCAATCATGGTTATCTGTTGGATGGCTTCCCGCGGACATTGGATCAAGCAAAAGCGTTCGAAAAACTTGAAACGCAGCTGAACATGCCCATCGATGTCGTATTGAGTATGGTACTGCCACTGGATATGCTGGTTTCCCGGATCACGGGTCGACGCGTCTGTCCAAAATGCGGTGCAAGTTATCATATCGTCAATGCCAAACCGAAAATCGATGGCATCTGTGATGTGTGCGGTACGGCATTGATCCAGCGTGAGGATGATACGCAAGAAAAATTGATGGTTCGTTTGAGTGAACACGACCGCAATACCGCCCCAGTGATCGAATACTACGAATCCAAGGGGTTGGTCAAAGAGGTGGATGCTTCCAAATCGATTTTGGAAGTCGAAGCACAAGTTTGCGAAATTTTAGATTTATTTCGCTAAACAGTTTTGATATAATCGTACCGTTGTGGAGGTTGAATGGGTAAGCAGGACTGCATAGAATTAGAAGGCATTGTAGAAGATACCCTTCCAGGGGCAAGCTTCAAGGTGAAATTAGAAAACGGGCACAGTATCATGGCTCACGTTTCTGGTAAAATCCGTATGCATTACATTCGCATTTTACCAGGGGATAAGGTTACTGTCGAAATTTCACCATACGATTTAACACGTGGGCGCATTACATTTAGACACAAGTAGTGTCGGAAAGGACGATGAGTTATGAAAGTAAGACCATCCGTAAAACCAATTTGCGACAAGTGTCGTGTCATCAAGCGTAAAGGCAAAGTCATGGTGATTTGTGAAAATCCGAAACACAAACAGCGCCAGGGCTAATTGAAGGGAGATAAGTAGTAAATATGGCTCGTATTGCTGGAGTAGATATTCCAAATAACAAAAGAGTAGTGGTTTCCTTAACCTATATTTACGGAATCGGACTGCCGACCAGTCAGAAAATTCTGGCAAAATGCGGCATCAGCGAAGATATCCGTGTCAAGGATCTGACCGAAGCTCAGGAAAATGCCATCCGTAAAGAAGTGGAAGGCATCAAGGTCGAAGGCGATTTGCGTCGTGATACCCGTTTGGACGTCAAACGTCTGATGGAAATCGGCTGCTATCGCGGTATCCGTCACAGAAAGGGACTTCCGGTTCGCGGTCAGCGTACCAAGACCAATGCACGTACCCGCAAAGGTCCGCGTCGTACCGTCGCGAACAAGAAGAAGTAGTGAAAGGAGGATCACGTTATGGCAAGTAATAAGTCAAAGACAACCACACGCAAAAAGCGTGTCAAGAAGAATATTGCAAAAGGTGTTGCCCATATCCATTCCACATTCAACAACACCATCGTCACCATCTGTGACGAAAAGGGCAATGCCATTGCTTGGTCCAGCGCCGGTGCATTGGGATTCAAGGGAAGCCGCAAATCCACACCGTTTGCTGCCCAGCAGGCCAGCGAAGCTGCAGCCAAGGCTGCTGTGGATCATGGCATGAAGACCGTTGAGGTCAATGTCAAGGGACCGGGTCCTGGACGTGAAGCGGCTGTCCGCAGTCTGCAGACTGCCGGTTTGGAAGTCACTGCGATTAATGATGTGACACCCATTCCGCACAACGGATGCCGTCCGCCGAAACAACCTCGTGGATAATATAAATTAGGAGGAACAACATGCAGAAATTTGAGCGCGCTAGTTTTAAGGTTCAGGAATATGTGGAAGACGCCCATTACGGACGTTTTGTCATCGAGCCTTTGGAAAGAGGCTTTGGTGTCACCATCGGCAATGCATTGCGCCGTGTACTGCTCTCCTCATTGCCTGGAGCTGCAGTGTTCGCCATCAAGATCGATGGTGTCTACCATGAATTCACATCGTTGCCCGGCGTGGTCGAAGATGTGACGATGATCATTCTGAATCTAAAACAGCTGATCCTGCACATTGACGGAGACGATATCGTCACCTTGAAAATCAATTGCAAGGGTCCGGGCGTCGTGACCGCAAAAGATATCCTCTGTCCGGCGGGTGTGACGGTGCTCAATCCGGAGCTCGAAATTGCCCATTTGGAAAAAGATGGTGTGCTCAATATGGAATTACGTGCGAAAAACGGCCGTGGCTATTATGGTGCGGACGCGAATAAAGCGTATTTTCAGGCAGGTAATCCGATGGTTGGTATGGTCTATACCGATTCCATCTATACACCGATCAAGCGTGTAGGTTACAATGTCGAACCGACCCGTGTCGGTCAGGACACCAAATATGATCGTCTGGTGATGGAAATCGAAACCAATGGTTCCATCACGCCACAGATGGCACTGGCATTGGCGTCACGTATCTTGATGGATCATTTGGATCTGTTGACCAACGTTCAAGATGCGGTCAAGGACATGGAAAACGTGATGAAGGAAAGTACGGGTGAAACCAATACGGTCGGTGCCGTCGTACCGATCGAAGACCTCGATTTGTCCGTACGCAGCTACAACTGCTTAAAACGTGCCGGGATCAAAACGGTTGAAGAATTGACTCAGAAAAGCGAGGACGATATGATCCGCGTACGTAATCTGGGTAAGAAGAGTCTGAAGGAAGTGAAGGAAAAACTGGCCGAAATGGGACTGTCCTTCAAAAACTTCGACTAATGCAAAAGAAGGAGAAAGAACATGTGGAATCGTAAGTTCGGCCGCACTGCGGATCATCGCAAAGCCATGCTGCGTAATCTGGCCACATCCATTATCCTTAACGGAAAAGTGGAAACGACCTATTATAAAGCCATGGACGCCCGCAGTATCGTCGATGAAATGATCACATTGGCAAAACGTGGCGATTTGCATGCCCGTCGTCAGGCAGCAAGTTATCTGCGCAATGTGACGGATGAAAAGACCAATAAGACGGTGGTTCAGAAATTGTTCGATGAAATCGGACCGCGTTACAAGGACCGCAATGGTGGCTATACGCGTGTTACCAAAACCGGGAGCCGTCGTGGTGACAACGCGCCGCTGGCTGTGATCGAATTGGTTTAATCCGATATTGACAATCAAAAGGATACGCTTGTTAAACGCGTATCCTTTTTTTATAATCAAACGCATGAGGGTTTGGCTCATTTTATCCATTATTGCTATGTGTGCCGGATGCAGCGGATCTCACCAGAGCACGCCGCTTGCCAGCGAGCGAGCGGAATCTACGGCCGATCCCATCTATTATTACGAGATGGATGTGTGGCAGAATGTCGCCGCTTCGTTAACAGCGCAGCAATATATTTCGCAATGGCTGGACAGCTTTGTCAATGACGGTGATCCGTTGATCACCTCGATCGAAGGCAAGGGAACCATTCGATGGGAAGTCCTGGAAGGGGATGCCTATATCGATGAGACGATGGTCATCCGTAAAACTGAAACGTCCTTGGAATACCAACCGATCACTTTAAAAGCGGTTTATACGGATGAAAACGGAACGGTGGAAATCGAATGTGCACCCAATGTATTGATCGATCCATATGCCGGGTATGTGCTGAGTTATTTTGTGTCGGAAGGAGAGGACAGTGAAGCGCTGAAGCTGGCATTTACCTATGATGGTGAGTTGTGGTACAAGGTCAATGATCAACACAGTGTTTACAAGCCATCCATTGGTTCGACCAGTCTGCGCGATCCATCCTTTGTTCGATTGAAAGAAGGCGGGTTCGTTTTATTGGGTACCCAGGGTTGGAACCATCCTCAAATCTATGTCGCCAATACGGATGATTTCATCCATTATGAAAATCAACGATTGGTCGATGTCAATATATCTACCGATGATCTGCCATTATCCCAAACGGCTGCATGGGCACCGGAAGGCTTTTATGATTATCTAACGGATCGTTATTACATTTATTGGAGCAGTGTGGATGATGCCAAGGTGTTATATAATACGACCACTGACTTTAATACGGTCTCTGATCCACAGGTGCTTGTTGATCTGGGTTATCCGGTGATCGATGCGTCGATCTTTAAAGATGGAGCGCATTATTATATATTGCTCAAAGACGAGCGCAGTCCGATGGAACTGTATTCCAATATCTTTGTCGGTTCTTCTTCCACGGATTTTCTTGGTTTCAACCAGTTCTCGCAAGCGGTGACCAATCATCAAGCGGAAGGACCATTCATCGTATGGAATGATTACAAATATCTGCTGTATTTTGATGATTATACCCGTAGGCAGTTTAATTGCATGTGGATCGATTTTGAAAATGGGTTCACGCAGGTCGAAAATGATGAAACCAATATCATCGATTTTGTCGAACCATCACATGGTTCCGTGATCCCGGTCACATGGAACGAATTGGAATCATTGATTCCATACAGTGATTAAACCATGGTCGAATGGCGTGTTTCGGTATACAATATTGCGCATGAGTGCTATTAATATTGACCATCTTAGCTTTGGTTATACCACTGATACACTGGCCATTGATGATTTGACGTTAACCATCAATGAAGGTGAATATACTGTATTGATCGGACCCAATGGTTCCGGTAAATCCACGCTGGCCAAACTGTTTATCGGTCTGCTTGAACCCCGTAACGGTACCATCGCTGTGTTTGATCAGCAATTGCGCTATGATACCGTGGATGCCATCCGGTCAAAGATCGGTATCGTTTTCCAAAACCCAGATAATCAATTCATCGGTTCCACGGTTGAAGATGATATTGCCTTCGGTCTGGAAAACCGTGAAATCGATCCATCCCAAATGCAGTCGATCATCATGGATTATGCATCCAGAGTCGGTATGATCGATTATCTGAAAACCGAACCTACCCGTTTATCCGGTGGTCAGAAACAACGGGTTGCCATCGCCGGAGTCATGGCGATGCAGCCGAAAATCATGGTATTCGATGAAGCCACCAGCATGCTGGATCCCAAAGGACGCTATGAGATCACCACGTTGATGCATGATCTTAAATCCAATACGGATATGACCATCATTTCCATCACCCATGATATGGAAGAGATCGCTGCAGCCGATCGCTGCATCGTGCTTAAAGACGGTCATTTGTTCTATGACGGAAAACCACAGCCCTTATTGGATGATCCATCCAAGATGGCTGCTGCATCCTTGCAGATTCCCTTTGCCATGCGCATGCGTGAATTACTGCATCAACAGGGGATCGATACGCTCAGTCATACAATGGAAGGGATGGTGGATGAATTATGCCGATTGCATTCCGTGATGTAAGCCATGTTTATACCTTGGATCCCAAGCATACCCGCACCGCGTTATCTCATATCGATCTAAATTTGCCTCAGGGCAAGATGATTGCCGTGATCGGCACTACCGGCAGCGGGAAAAGCACATTGGTCCAGCATCTCAATGCGTTGCTGCTTCCAACAAGCGGTGAAGTGGAAGTGGATGAATATACACTGAAACATGATACGAAGATGCGATTTAAACCATTACGTCAAAAAGTTGGTCTGGTATTCCAGTTTCCTGAATATCAGTTATTCGAGGAAACGGTGGCCAAAGACATCGCGTTCGGTCCAAAAAACTTTGGCTTGGATGAACAGGAAATCGATCGTCGCGTCCATGATGCGATTCGAGCAGTTGGTTTGGATGACTCGTTTCTGCAACGCAATCCATTGGATCTTTCCGGTGGTCAAAAACGTCGGGTGGCCATCGCCGGTGTATTGGCCATGGAGCCCAAAGTACTGGTATTGGATGAACCGACAGCCGGATTGGATCCAGCCAGTGCTGCTGCGATGATGGCATTATTTGTGCGTTATCAGGCACAAAGTAGTGATCATACCGTGATTCTGGTCACTCATGATATGGACAATGTACTCAATTATTGCGACCATGTCGTGGTGTTACATGAAGGATCCTTGATTTATACCGGCGATACACCGTCATTCTTCAATTCCAATGAAACGATGGAACAGGCGGCGGTACTACCGCCGGCCTGTATCGTGATGCGCAATGCATTGATCCAGCATGGTTTTACCATCGATGTCGATCAGGTCTATACCGAAGCAGCATTGGCGAAAGCCATCGCTAAGGAGGTAAAACGATGAATTTTACCATTGGACGATATATCCCAAATGACACATGGTTCCACCAACTGGATCCTCGCTTTAAGATCATGGCACTGCTGTTTCTGCTCATTGCCATTTTCTTTCCAGCCGGATATCCCGGTTATGCATTGATGTTTGTTGCCGTCTTCATCGCATTGAAGTTATCTCAACTTTCATTTAAAAATGTATTGCGGGCGTTGAAACCATTATTGTTCATGTTTATCTTTCTGGCGGTGGTGAACATGTTTTATCTAAAAGACGGGATATTGCTGCTGGATCTTGGTTTTATCCAAATCTATTCGGAAGCATTGAGTTCAACATTTTATATCGTCGTACGATTGACATTGATGATCATGGTCACGACCATATTGACCAGTACCACCAAACCATTGGATATGACACTGGCCATTGAAGATCTATTGGCACCATTCCAACGTATCGGGGTACCCAGTCACGTCATTGCGATGCTGATCAGCATCGCCTTGCGATTCATACCCGATCTGGTGGATGAAACCAATCGGATCATGAAAGCCCAAGAAAGCCGTGGTGTGGACATTGCCAATGGCAAGTTCAAGGAAAAACTGATGGCCATTCTCGCTTTGATCATTCCATTGATCATTTCCGCATTCCAACGTGCGGAAGATCTGGCCAATGCCATGGAAGCCAGAGGGTATTCCCCTAATAAACACCGCACCCGCTATCGTCAGCTTAAAGCTACATCCTGTGACTATCTGTTTATTACGATCATCATTGTGATCGTCATTGCCTTGGCGTTGATGGCATTTGTCTTATGAGGATCGCATTGGTTTTAGCCTATGATGGGTTTGCGTATAACGGCTGGCAAAGCCAGCCGGATGGCAATACCATCCAAGATCATTTGGAAACGGCATTAAGCCAGCTATCTCATGAAGCCATCAAAGTGATCGGTGCCGGTCGAACCGACGCCGGGGTAAGTGCCAGGGCAATGGTGGCTCATTTTGACACGAATCGCCATCTTGAAACATGGAAATGGGTACGTGGTACCAATACTTATTTGCCTTACGATATCCGGGTTTTGAAAGCAATCGAAGTGGATGAAGCATTCCACGCCCGTTTCAATTCCAAAGTAAAGACTTATCGCTATACGATCGATCGACGAGGAAATAATCCGTTCTCATTCCATTTCGCCGATCAATGCTTCTTACCGCTGGATGTTGAAAAGATGAGCGATGCGGCGACGGTGTTTCTTGGAACACATGATTTTACGAGTTTCAACAGTTCCGATCCGTCACTGAATATGATCCGCACTGTGTTGCAGATCGATATTCGAAGCAATGATGACTTTATTGTTATCGATGTCAAAGGCCCCGGATTTTTGCGATTTATGGTCCGGATGATGGTCGGCACACTGATGGAAGTCGGTAAAGGCAAACTGACAAAAGCGGATGTGCAAACCATGTTAGACAACGCTCGAAAAGGAAGCTGTCGATATAAGGCACCGGCCAATGGTCTGATGTTATGGGATATCGATTATCCACTTTATCCTCAGTTAAAATTCACCCATTCGACCTTATTTCCACCGTATATGATTTGAATAGGAAAACAAAAGTCAGACCGATCTGACTTTTGTTTTTTGTATCGGATTGTTAATGGTCACTGACTTTTGCCAGTTCATGGAGCAGGATCTCGACGAACACGAAGAAGATCACTTGTTCATCGATAAACGTGGCATATCCCTGGAATACAGCTGGCAACGTGATTACTTGCGTACATTTTTTGGCAAAGGGCAACGATGGCGCCATCGTGACCAGTACGACAGGAACTTGGTTTGAAGTCAAGGTATCGATGATGCGCGCATAGCAATGTGCATTGTCTTTAACGGTGAAGATAATGACTAAATCCTGCGGATCGAAAAAATCTGCCACATCTCCCATGAGAATGGTTTGGTCGGTGGCATGAATGCACAAGCCGATCTTTAAAGCACGCATATGCAGTTGCTTTGCACTCAATGCCGTTCGATTCAGTGCGAAGACTTCGCTTCGTTTGGCGTCCTTGATTCGATTGGCTAATGTGGTCACTTCTTGGATCTTCACAGTTTGATTGATCTGTTCAATGAATTTGATATAGTTGGCCGTGATATCCACAATGGTCTGATCATCGCCGGAAGGGGATTCCGGATTAGAAAAACTCGTTGAAATCAGGAATCGTGAAAAATCAAAGCGCATTTCCGAATAGCCGTTATATCCCAGTTTTTTTGCAAAACGGATCATGGCCGGTTTGGAAGTACCGATATTTGAAACGGTAGTATCAATGGGTTGACGGGCAAAAAGATTCGGGTTATTGAGAATAAACAATGCGATGGTCTGTTCTGTTTTTGTGAAGGAATCAAATCGTTCCTGAATCAAATCAATCGGGTTCATCACAGGTATTTTACCACCGTTGAAATGAGGCTAACAAAACTTTTGAAATATATTTTAAAATAAATTTCAAAACTTGTTGAAATTAATTTTGAATTTGACTATACTCGGTGTGTAACCGCTATCATGGCCATGATATCAGGGGATAAGAAAAAGGAGAACTCGCATGGATAAGTTTACTGCGATTTTGGAGAAGTATCTTGTTCCGTTAGCCAACAAGTTATCCTCCAATCGCTATCTGGGTGCTATTTCGACTGGTTTTTCATATCTGTTACCGATCACAATGATCGGCGCCATCTTCACATTATTGGCAAACCTGCAAATCGCACCATATCAGAGCTTTATAACCGCTATTCATCTTAAACAAATCTTGGCATTTGCACCAACGGTGACCACAGATATGCTGGCTGTTTATGCCGCATTTTTGATTGGGAAAGCGTGTGCCGAGAAACTTGGCTTGGAAAAAGATTCGACCATTGCTGGTGCATTGACGTTGTTTGTATTCTTTTTGATGATTCCATTGGGCGTCAGTGGTACAGCCACAGAAAGTGGTGAAACAGTCAGTATTGCGGCCGCATTATCTACAAGTTATCTGGGTGCTGCCGGTTTGTTTAGTGCCATGATTTTGGGTATGGTCGTACCAACCATTTATAATCTGTTTATCAAGCGCGGTATCGTGATCAAAATGCCGCCTCAGGTTCCACCGACCATTTCTAAGTCCTTTTCAGCATTGATTCCTGGTTTCGCCATTGCGTTGATCTTCTGTCTGGTTCGCTTTGGATTTGCAATGACATCCTGGGGTGACTTCAATACATTCATCTATACGCTATTACGCTTACCATTGCAAAGCCTTGGTGCCAGTCCATTCACATTCATCGTCTTTATCATCATCTGTTCCACGATGTGGTTCTTCGGTTTGCATGGTGGCATGATCGTGATGCCGTTTTTAAACATGCTGTATACCACAGCGGGTCTTGAAAACCTGGAAGCGTATGCTGCCGGTACAGCGTTACCCAACATCATTACACAGCCTTCATGGAGCTTGTTCGCTTCACTGGGTGGAGCCGGTGGAACATTGGGGTTGTGTGTGATCATGTTCTTCTTTGCCAAAAGCGCACGGTATAAAACATTGGGCAAATTGGCTTTACCCAGTGGATTGTGCGGTATCAATGAACCGATCACCTTCGGTTTGCCGATGGTATTGAATACGATCATGATCATTCCTTTGATCTTGACACCGATCACGACTTTCCTGTTGTCCTATTTGACCATGAGTATTGGTTTGGTACCGTATCCAAATGGTGTATCCGTTCCATTGGGGACGCCGGTGATTTTCTCGGGATTTATTGCCGTTGGATGGCAGGCAGCCATTTTGCAGATTGTATTGATCCTGATCCAAATGGCCATCTATTATCCGTTCTTCCGTGTTTTAGACAAGCAAGCATTGGCTGAAGAACAAATAAGTTCAAATTAAGCCATACGAAAGGACAGCACGTGCTGTCCTTTCGTTGATAATATTGAATATAAGATGGCCAGATAGAGTCTTCAGATAAATTTCATGATATAAGGAGGAAAGGAACTATATGTGTGATAAACCCAATATCGTCTATTTTGTTGCTGACCAAATGCGTGCGGATTCTTTGGCTCATTTAGGTAATCCGGCTTCAGTGACTCCGAACCTGGATCGAATCGTCAACGAAGGAGTATCGTTTGAAAATGCCTATTGTCAAAATCCGGTCTGTGTACCAAGCCGCTGCAGTTTCTTAACCGGATTATATCCCCATACGACCGGACATCGGACGATGCATTTTTTACAGAATGAAGATGAACCGAATTTTCTGCGTACGATGAAGAATATCGGTTATGAAGTGATTTGGATCGGTCGGAATGATATCGTTCCCGGAAATCGCAGCAAAGAGCCATATTGTGATGAGTATTATGATGGAATCCATACGGAAGATACGAAAAGTGTCGTTCATGATAAACCATGGACCAGTGGCTTCAAAGTTAAGGAAGATGTAGATACCAGTGTTCCCGGTTATTACTCCCACTACGTCGGAAAAATCAGTGAGGAACAGGCACGCAAACCTGGAATCGGCGGCAATGACTGGCAGTGTGTGAAAAGTGCACTGGAATATATCGAGCGCAAGGCAAAACAACCGGATTCGAAACCATTTTTCCTGTATATCACATTGACATTCCCGCATCCGCCTTATGGATGTGAGGAACCATGGTACAGCATGATCGATCGATCCAAAGTACCTGATCCGCGTCCCAGTGCTCTGGAATTGGATAAACCCAGTATGCTTAAAGGAATTGCTACCAAGCAGAATCTGAAAATCTGGGGTGAAGACAACATGCGGAATTTGCGTGCCACCTATCTTGGTATGGTTGCGCGATTCGACCATCAATTCGGCATGTTGTGCGATAAGTTGAAAGAATGCGGACTCTATGATGATTCCAGTATTTTCGTTTTCAGCGACCATGGAGATTATACCGGGGATTACGGTATTGTGGAAAAAGTTCAGAACTGTTTTGACAATCCGGTCGTCAATGTGCCGTTGTTGGTCAAACCAGCCAAGCAGTTTGCCGTGAAACCGCGTGTGAGCAAAGCCTTAGTAGAATTGGTTGACTTGTGCGAAACGGTGTGCGATATGTGTGGTGTTCAAACGGAGTATGTTCAATTCGGTAAAAGTTTATTACCGACTTTGGCGGGGAACGAAACGCATAAGGATGCTGTCTTCAGTGAAGGTGGACGGATCCATGGTGAAACCTGGGCAATGGAGAAGGGGCATAAACCGGCATCTCCTTATTGGCCACGCCTAAGCACGCAGGAAAGCGAAGGACCGGAACATACCAAAGCCGTGATGTGCCGAATGGGCAATATCAAGTATGTTTATCGGCTTTATGAAAAAGATGAACTCTATGATCTGGACAAAGATCCATTGGAATTGGATAATCGGGTCGATGATCCACAATATGCTGATATACTCACCAATATGAAATTGCGCATGCTGCAATTTATGGTTGAAACCGGCGATATCGTGCCGGATCGCAAGGATATCCGTTAATAAGGAGGTAGAACGATGTCTTTTCCACAAGGTTTTCTCTGGGGTGGTGCAACGGCAGCCAACCAATGTGAAGGTGGTTACCAGGAGGGAGGCCGTGGTTTAGCCAATGTTGATGTGGTTCCCCATGGACCGGATCGCATGGCGGTATCCAGAGGTGATCGTATCATGCTTTCCCACGAACCCGGTTACTATTATCCGGCGTGTGAAGCAATCGATATGTATCATCATTACAAAGAAGATATTGCCCTTTTTGGTGAAATGGGATTTAAAACTTATCGGCTTTCCATTGCCTGGACCCGTATTTTTCCAAATGGGGATGAAAGTGAACCCAATGAGGCTGGTTTGGTCTTCTATGAAGATCTGTTTAAGGAATGCCACAAATACGGCATCGAACCGTTGGTGACGATCACCCACTTCGATTGTCCGATCCACCTGATCAAGGAATATGGTGGATGGCGCAACCGAAAACTGGTGGATTTTTACAAAAATCTGGTCACCGTTCTGTTTACCCGTTACAAAGGGTTGGTGCACTACTGGCTGACGTTCAATGAGATCAACATGATCCTGCACATGCCATTTATGGGGGCCGGATTGGTCTTTGAAGAAGGTGAAGATCGTGAAAAAGCCAAATATTTGGCAGCGCATCATGAATTGGTCGCCAGTGCCTGGGCCACCAAAATCGCTCATGAAATCGATCCAGATAACAAAGTTGGCTGCATGCTGGCCGCTGGTTCAGTTTATCCTTACAGTTGCAATCCGGAAGACGTGTTCGCGGCGCAAAAGGGCAATCGCAACAATTATTTCTTCATTGACGTGCAAAGTCGTGGGCAATATCCCAACTATGCACTGAAAGAATTCGAACGTAAAGGCATTGATGTAGGCATGACGGACGAGGATCGCACTATCTTGAAAGAAAACACCGTCGACTTCATCAGTTTCTCCTATTATTCCAGCCGCTGCACCAGCACTGATCCTGAGGTATTGGCCAAAGGCATGAGTGGCAACGCGTTCCGTGGCGTCAAAAATCCTTATTTGAAAGCCAGTCAATGGGGATGGCAGATCGATCCGCTAGGGTTGCGTATCACCATGAATGAATTGTATGACCGTTATCAAAAACCGTTATTCATCGTGGAAAATGGTTTGGGTGCCAAAGACGATCCGGATGAAAACGGATATGTGGAAGATGATTATCGCATCGATTATCTACGGCAGCATATTTTAGCCATGAAAGCAGCCGTTGAAGAAGACGGCGTGGAATTATGGGGTTATACCACCTGGGGACCGATCGATCTGGTCAGTGCCTCGACTGGCGAGATGAGCAAACGCTATGGATTCATTTACGTCGATAAGGATGATCAAGGTCATGGTTCTTTGAAGCGTTCTCGCAAAAAAAGCTTTTACTGGTACAAAAAAGTCATCGCCTCCAACGGTGAGGATCTTGACTGAAATCGAAGCAAAAATCGCTTGATTGTTCCAAAATGGTCGATCGTGTGATCATAATGCTCAAAACCCGCATGAACTGTGCGGGTTTTGTTAAAAAATCATTGACGTTGACGATGGTTTTTCATATCATTTATTGGCACCTAACCGTAGGTAGCCCGGTAAACTACGTATGGGTATAGGAGGAAAATCATGCGTCAAACAACGATGTTAAAACCCGCTGAAGTTACGCGTCAATGGTATGTTGTCGATGGCGAAGGACAAACCTTGGGCCGCTTGGCAACCACTGTTGCGACCGTATTGCGCGGAAAACACAAACCCAGCTATACACCGAATGTCGATTGTGGCGACTATGTCATCATCGTCAATGCTGACAAGGTCAAGGTAACTGGCGATCAGGTCAACAAGAAGATTTACTATCATCACACCATGTACCCGGGTGGCTTGAAGAGCCGCACGACTCGTGAAATGCGCGAGAAGTATCCGGTAAAGTGGGTGGAAGCTGCTGTTTATGGTATGCTGCCGCACACCAAATTGGGTGATAAGATGAGAAATCATCTGTTTGTCTACACTGGCAGCGAACATCCGCATGCTGCTCAGCAGCCGGTTGAGCTGAAGGTGAAAGGTTAAGGAG
Organism: uncultured Erysipelotrichaceae bacterium; assembly: GCA_944327105.1. GTDB lineage: Bacteria > Bacillota_I > Bacilli_A > Erysipelotrichales > Erysipelotrichaceae > CALVGN01. The sequence continues at coordinate 59,721 of CALVGN010000039.1, forward strand.
GAAGATCATGGCTGTACGTAAGAAAACCAATACAGTATGCTACGTAGCAACTGGCCGTCGTAAGACATCCGTTGCCCGTTGCTTTATGACTCCCGGAACCGGGAATATTGTCGTTAACGGCAAATCTTTGGATGAATACCTGCCTTTGGAAACACTGAAGATGGAAGTCAATGCACCGCTGGTGTTAACGGGTACGAGCGAACAGTTCGATATCAAGATGACCGTTGAAGGTGGCGGTATGAGTGGGCAGGCTGGTGCGATGCGCCATGCGATCACCCGCGCGTTGATGGAAGCTAGCTTGGACTATCGTCCGGCATTAAAAGCTGCTGGTTATGTTACCCGCGATCCGCGTAAGAAGGAACGCAAGAAGTACGGACTTAAGGCTGCTCGTCGTGCGCCGCAGTTCTCAAAACGTTAATCGTTGTATTGAGAAGAACAAAGAAGTATTTAGGCTTTATGAGAAGTTTAGATACTTCTTTTTTTATTATCTAAATATATGAAATCTACAGGAACAAAAAAGAAAGGATTGTGAGTTTTTATATTGCTATCTAGTAATCGTAGCTTTCAGGACACTGGGTCTTATTTTTAATACCATTTACCGGTATTGCTTCAATAACTTGATAAGTTCTGATTTATCTTTCTTACACACTGCATAAAAATCCATATACGCATCTTCATCAATGATTGGAATATTGATTCGATTTTTAACGGAATTTGTATTCATACTTATATTTGTAACAAAACTGGGAATTGATGAATATTCTGCAATCTCTTTCAATTCGTTAGGATCACTTTGTTTTAAGAAACGCGATTTATTCATATGTTTTTCTAAAACACTAGCCCAACATCCTATATCTGAAGATAACAGAAAAGTTTGGCCATCTATATCACTAAAGTGAAGGCTTTCTTTAAATTTTGATAAAAAATGCGTTTCAGGAACTGAGACATACAGGTGCTCTGTCATTACCTTTGCGCATATCACATTATCAATGCTTATCGGGTTATTAATAAAGACGATATCATAGATATTATTTAAAAGATTCTTTAAAAGATCTTTTTCACCTTCTGTTGAAACGGAAATCTTTTTATTCAAACCATTCGGGGCGAAAAGTGGATGAAATTTAAACATTGGACCAGGAGCCGTCAAGCCTATATTTAAGCTTTGATTCTTTTCTTTTAAATCTTTTGCTTTAGTTTCTAATTTATTGATCATCATCATGATGTCTTTGGCATAATAAAGAATTTCTTTACCATCATCATTGAGTTTGATTTTATTGCCCGTTCTGTCAAAAATACTGAGATCAAGTTCAGCTTCAAGTTTTTGCATTGCCTTCGATAAAGACGGTTGTGATAAGTGTAAAATTTCACTGGATTTTAATAGTGAACCTGTCTCTGAAAAGGTGACAAGATACGATAATAACTGGGAATCGATCATATTAACGTCTCTTTCAGTATTCGATTTTATTATACTATCTTTCTAATTCGATATAAACGCTTTAAATACAAGCGTATTAGAATGCAAGTGGAGGTGATGAAGATGAAGACGCTGATAGCTTATTTTAGTTGGTCAAACAACACTAAAAGGCTGGTGGATAAGATCAATGAAAAGAAACAGTATGATGTCATTCGAATCGAAAGAGCGATTCCTTATTCCGATGACTATGACATCTGTGCTTACAAAGAGGCTAAAGAAGAAGTAAGCAAAAAGATCCATCCAGCAATCAAGCCGTTGGATATCGATTTTGAAAAATACGATCGGATTTTGCTGTTTTTCCCAATTTGGTGGTATACATTTCCAATGCCGATTGCCACATTTATTGAATCCATTAAAGGCTATAAAGGGAAAGTGTATATCTTTGCCAACAGCTATACTAATGATCCACAATATATGATCAATAGTATGAAAGATCTTAGGGAGATTGATCAAAATATCGAGTTTAAAGAAGGATTATTCAACAAAAGTGAAAAAGAACACATTCAATTTATAGAAAGCGAGGAAATTTAGAATGGAAACAATGAAACTTTATAATGGTGTAGAGGTTCCTGCTAACGGATTTGGCGTTTATCAAGTCAGTAAAGAAAACTGTAAAAAAGCTGTTTTAATTGCCTTAAAGACAGGTTATCGTCATATCGATACAGCGCAATCTTATTTCAATGAGAGCGAAGTGGGAGAAGCTTTAAATGAAAGCGGTGTTCCAAGAAAAGAGATCTTCTTAACGACTAAAGTTTGGATCGATAATTACGGAGAGGGTAAAACCTATGATTCGGTCGTAGAATCTTTACAAAAATTGCAAACAGACTATTTAGATCTTATTCTTTTGCATCAGCCGGTGGGTGATTATTATGCGGCTTATCGTGATCTTGAAAAGTTATACGAAGAAGGTAAAGTACGGGCCATCGGTGTATCAAACTTTTATCCAGACCGGTTAGTCGATTTATGCATGTTTGCTAAGATCAAACCAATGGTCAATCAAATCGAAGTAAATGTCTTTAATCAACAGGTCGAAGCCAAGAAATGGGCCGACAAATATGGTGTTGTTCTTGAAGCTTGGGCACCGTTTGCGGAAGGTAGAAACA
>CALVGN010000040.1 GCA_944327105.1 uncultured Erysipelotrichaceae bacterium
TCCTATTCACTGGCTCAACGTATTTGATTATAGCATGTTGTCAAGCAAATCATGCATCATCCTGATTCGATACCAATACTTCCCGGGGTTTGCTGCCCTGAGCCGGACCAATGATACCATTTTCTTCCAAAGCTTCAATGATCCGCGCTGCACGGTTGTAGCCGATCTGGAAACGACGCTGCAAAAGGGATGTTGAGGCTTTTTGCGTCTGGATGACATATTGACGGCATTCCATATACAGCGGATCAGCTTCGATGGTGGATACGGCCGTCTCTTCATTCCCTTCAACCCCTTCCAGGCGAACAAATGTATCGGCATAGCGGGGAGAGCGCTGACGCTTGGCATAATCCGTGATGGCATTGACTTCATCATCAGAAACATAGACACCCTGTACCCGCAAGGGCGTTTGCTCCCCAATAGGCATATAGAGCATATCCCCATTGCCCAACAGTCGTTCTGCTCCGGCATGGTCGAGAATGGTCCGCGAATCGATTGCACTGGACACGGCAAATGCGATGCGCGATGGGATATTGGCTTTGATGATCCCAGTGATGACATCAGTGGATGGCCGTTGAGTGGCGACGATCAAATGGATACCGGCAGCGCGTGCCAACTGCGTGATACGCTGAATGCTGGATTCCACTTCTTTTCCGGCGACGACCATCAAATCCGCTAGCTCATCGATGATGACCACGATATACGGTAATTTGGTTAACTGGTTGTCTTTGTGCGTGGCGACATAGGTGTTGTAATCATCGATCTTGCGCACGCCGACCAATGAAAACAGATTGTAGCGATCATCCATTTCCTTGACGATGGCTTTCAAGGCCACATTAGCCTGTGACGGATCATTGATGACCGGACCGATCAAATGCGGGATATCGTGGTATGGGGTAAATTCCACCTTCTTGGGATCGACCAATAGCAGTTTGACATCATCGGGATGTGTCCGCAGTAAAAAAGAGGTGATGATGGCGTTCATGCACACGCTTTTGCCGCTGCCCGTCGCTCCGGCAATCAACAGATGCGGCATTTTGTCCAGTCGTACACTGACCGGTTCGCCAAACAGGTTTTTGCCCAATGCAAACAGCATCAAACTTTTATCCTTACGCATGTTATCGGAAGTGATGACTTCCTTCATGCGCACCATGGTGCTTTCCTGATTCGGAATTTCCACCCCGACCGCATTATGACCGGGAATTGGGGCTTCAATGCGCAGCTGACGGGCTTGCAGTTCCATTTTGATATTATCCGCCAAATTGGAAATGCGGGAAACTTTGATACTGGCTTGCGGACGTACTTCAAATTTGGTTACTGCCGGACCGATGTGCGTTGCCACAAGTGTCGAAGGGATGCCAAAGGTTTGAAGTACTTCGATCAGCTGATTGCCTTTGATTTTAGCCGCCTGGGCATTGATGGATGAGCTTTTGACGGCCGAAAGCGGTGTCAACAGCGTGGTTGGCGGAATCTTATATGGGCCATCACTGGGTGGTTTGACCACATCTTCTGCTTTGGCACGTTTTTCACTGGCTAATCGAGCGATGGTGGCATGCAACGAATTGTTGGAAATCGCCGATGCATCATTGCTTGCTTGCTTGGCTTCCGCTTGTTGCGATGGTGCAGGTTCGATCCCATCCGTTTCGCTTGGTTCATCCATTAATGGTTCATTGGGCATGGATGCAAACGGATCCGCATCCATCAATTCATCGGCACTAATAAAGATCGATCGTTTAAAAGTAGATGTAGGTGTGGATGGGATGGATTCTCGATCCGTTAATATGGTCAACCCATCATCCCCATGCGCATCATCACCAACCATCACCGGTTCATCGTCGATTCGCTTATCATCGATGGTAACCGGTTGATCATTGGCATCAATAAATAACGATGCTGAGGGCTTGGGTGTCTGGGGGGTATCGGAAAGATAACGCACCGCGCGTTTCAATGGAGAAAGTGATTGGGTCTGGATCGAGGGGGCATTGAGTTCAGGATCGATCGCCACCTCATCTGCCAGCACATTTTTCATCGTCGCACTTTTTCCATTTGGTTTTTGCGCAACGTTTTCCGTATCGTCCTTTTCTGATTCATCCGGCCCTTCGATACTGATCAAGCGGCTGGGCAATGTCAGAAAATCTTTTACTTTGACAAAAAAGGCACGCCAGTAAAAAGAAACGACAAAAAAGATAATGGCGATCGCACAAAGCAATGCGATCATGATCACCATGCCTTGACGACCAAACAATGTTAAATTCAGCGCATACAGTGCACATCCGATCATACCGCCATAGCCATTGAACGATCCATCATACACTTGTGCGATATGGCCAAAGCCGATATCCAATACTGCTTTGGCATCCAATGTGGGATCCATGTCAATGCAAAAGGATAATTCAAGGGCCAAAATAACAAAAAGGATCGCCATGACGCTGCCAAATGAGCCCATGCCACGGATCGGCATCCACAGGTTGATCACACATAAAACCATCATGAAAATGATCAAGACCAAGTAATAATTGCCCAGTAAAACACGAAAAGCCTGGGAGAGCATGGTGCCCACCAGGCCAGAATGGATACAGATGATGCATCCGATGGCTAGACCAACTAACGGGATAATCCAGCAAGCCGGTGTTTTATCCACCGGCTTGCTGTTGGTCAAACCATATTTAGTCGTTGTCGTCTTCTTCTTTTTTGCCACGTTCTGCCAACCGTTTTCCGTTGATTTCGATGATACTTGGTAAAACCATCGGACGTTTTCCCGTTTCTTTCAATACGAATTTGCTGATTTTTTCTCGAGCCAGTGCACGTGCTTCCACATTTTCGTAGCTGTCGCTTTCCACCAAAGACGTAATGCATTCCAAAAACAGATCCTTGATCTTGGCGATGATATCATCGGCATCTTTAAGATAAATGAATCCCCTGGTCTGAACATCCGGTCCGGCAATCACCGCTTTGCTGTTATAATCCAGCAACACGCCACAGATGATCGCCCCATCGGTACTCAGTGTTTCTCGATCTTTCAAAATCAATCCACTGGAATCCAAAGAATCATTGCCATCGATGTTTTGGTCGACCAAAGTGATCCGTTCATTGATATTTTGGCACATCCCATCTTCAAACGTCGCGATCTGCCCATTATCCAAAACCAGGATATTATTGGGGGAATAATCCATTTGCGATGCAATGAGTGCATTGGATACCAATTGCCGATATTCGCCTTTGACCGGGACATAATATTTTGGACGCAACAGGGAGATCATCATCTTCAGATCCTCACTGGCCGCATGCATGCTAAACATCCGCTTGGAATCGACCATGACCACATGATCGCTTTCCTTATACAGATCATCTTCCATCTTAGCCCCTTCTTTTTCGGTTCCAGGAACCATCGGCGAAGCGATAATGATCGTATCAGAGGCACGTAAGGTAATGATCGGGTCTTCATGGATGGCGATTCGATGGACTTTTTTGAAAATGGTATCGCCGGTTCCGGCCACAATGATCAAAATATCTTCCAATTCATTGGAAAATTTTTCTTTCGGACAAAGATCGACCTTGCTCAGATCATAATAGCCCAGTGCCTGCAGATCAGCCAGCAGCCGTTCCAGATCCGGATCATAGATGAATACCCGTTTTTTGTTCTTTCGGGCCAATTCCAATACTTCGATCACCCGGAACAGATTCTGATTGTACATGGTGATGACCACCCGCTTGGGTGCATCTTCAAATGCCGCTTCGATCTGGGGTGTCAGACGATGATTGGGGGATGCATGACCATTGCGTCCGCTGCCGACCGATTCTGCCATCAACGCCAATACACCGGCATTGGAAATATCGGAAAGGACATTGATATCAAAGTCGAACCCCTTGGCGCGACAGTCAAAGTCCACAATGAATTCACTGGTATAAACCACATATCCCTGTGCGGTATAAATGGCAATACCAAACGCATCCGCAATGGATTGGGTCACACCGAACGTTTTGATCTTGTGATTGGCGATCTTATACGTTCCATTCCGTTTGATCACATGGATATCCCGATCCTTGATCCCTTCCCGCATGAAGCGGCGTTTAAGGATCTGGGCCGTCAATGCAGCGGTATAGATCGGCACATTGAGTACCTTGCACAAATGCGGCAATGCTGCCATGACGTCTTCATGGCCATGGGTGATAAAAATCGCCCGCACCCGTGATGCATTTTCGATCAAGTAAGAAAAATCCGGTATGACCATTTCGATGCCCAGTTGACTGGAATCGGGATATTTCAGTCCGGCTTCAATGACAAAAATATCATCACCGTCTTCGACGATGAACATGTTTTTGCCGTCTTCATCCAGACCGCCCAATGCAAACAATCTTAATTTGTTACTCATTCGTTTCTCCGTTATTGATGGCGATCCCATCGAGTGAATAGGATTTCACTTCCGTGATCTTGACCTGCACTATATCCCCACAATGGATCCCTTCACCGCTAAAATTGACCAATTTGTTATGCCGAGTATAACCACTCCATACATCGTCATTTTTTTTGCTTGGTCCATCCACTAGCACTTCCACGATCGCATCCTTGTATTTCTGATTATTCAGATTGCTGTAATACGTGATGCGTTCATTGAGCTGCTGCAGCCGTTTTTGCTTTTCGCTAAACGGGATGTGATCTTCCATCTTGGCAGCCGGTGTGCCTTCGCGGGGTGAATAGATGAAGGTGTAAGCCAGATCATACTGGCAGCGATCGACCAAGGATAGCGTGTCTTCAAACTGGGCTTGGGTTTCGTTTGGAAAACCGACGATGATATCCGTGGAAAAGGTCACGTCGGGAATCGCCGTTTTGATCTTGTCGACCAAAGTCAGGTAATGCTCGCGTGTGTAACGTCTGCCCATCAGTTTGAGTATGTCACTGTTTCCGGATTGGACCGGAAGATGAATCGCTGGCATTATATTATCATACTTTGCAATCACCGTGATCATTTCATCCTCAAAATCAAACGGATGTGATGTGGTAAAGCGGATACGGGGGATGCCGGTTAAGGCCACTTGTTCCAAAAGCGTGGCAAATGTGGTTTGACCATCCAGATCCTTGCCATAGGCATTCACGTTTTGGCCTAACAATGTCACTTCCTTGTACCCTTGAGTTTTGAGTTGGTTCACTTCATCGATGATATCTGCCATTTTACGGGAACGTTGCTTGCCACGGGTAAAAGGAACGATGCAATACGTACAAAATTTATCGCACCCATACATGATATGCACAAATGCTTTGTGGCGGCTATTGCGTTGTGCCGGCAGATTTTCCACCACTTCACCTTGATTGCTGAGCACTTCGACGGTACGTTCTTTGCTTAAAACCGCATTGAGCAACAAATCCGGCAGACGATGGATATTGTGTGTTCCAAAAATCAAATCGACTTGAGGGTACTTGGATAAGATCAGATTCACGGTGGCTTCTTCTTGGGCCATGCAGCCGCATACACCTAAAATCAAGTCCGGATTGTTGCGTTTGAGTTGTTTAATGGCACCCAGCTGTCCAAAGACTTTATCCTCAGCATTTTGACGGATCGCACAGGTATTCAGCAGGATCACATCAGCTTGTTCCATCGCATCGGTTTTCGCATATCCCATGCGTTCAAACAATCCGGCTAAAGTCTCACTATCGCGTTCATTGGCTGCACAACCATAGGTGCGAATGAAATAATATCGCCCTTTGCCCAGATCGACGGTGGCTTCGGGTAATGAAAAATCGGTACGGAAAATCGCATCATCGCCCGGCGTACGGACACGGGCGGCTTTTAAATCAGGAAGGATATAGTTTTTCTTTTTATTCATAGAGATATATTCTATCAGGTTTAAGGATGGTTCAACCATAATCATCCATGTAAGCGGTTAGATAAAGGAAATTATGGTTTCAATGGTTTAACCATCGATTTTTTCGATTAAAATAATACACGTTTTATCAGGAAAGGATGGTTCGACCATGAATCAGTTTCGTATACTCCATATCCCTCATATGACCAATCTACGTGATCTTGGTGGTTACCAGACCATAGATGGCAAGATCACCCGCTATGGCCGTGTATTCCGCAGTGACACCTTATCCAATATGGATCCCAATCAGCTCACGGATTTTATTCAAACCAACCACATCAGTGCCGTCATCGATTTACGCCGACCCAATGAAGGTGGTGACACCAAGTATGCGTTACCAAATGGATGTACCTACCATAACATTCCTTATTGGTACAACATCGCGGATGACAAGCAACGCAAAAGTCATGTGGACTTTTCCCAATATACCGTATCTCAGTTTTATATGGCCATGGTATCCCATGGTTGGGACAAGACTATTCCCATCATGCATATCATTGCCGATACTTTATCTAAAGGCGAATCGGTTCTGTTTCACTGTACCTTTGGCAAAGACCGTACCGGTATCATCGCCAGTATGGTGTTATCCATCGTTGGATGTTATGAAAGTGACATCATGACGGATTATATGATTTCCTTCCCGTTGATCCATAAAAACGAGTTGGAACCATTGATGGACAATACGGAAGAGAATCGCTTCCAGCGCTCAGATGCCATCAACATGTTCGAATTGATGGAATATTATGATGCCATAAATCTCAAACAGGCGATGCTTGATCATGGTTTAGATCAAAAAGATCTGGACATTATCGTGCATGAATTGACTGCATCCGTGGAATAAACCTTTATCATTTAAAATCAACAGACCGTACGCTGATGCGTACGGTCTGTTGATTATGTGGTTGGACCACTATTAATGTTTCAACGCTGCAATGGCCTCTCGGACTTTGCCGCCATTTTCGCTCAACGCTTTATCTGCAGCCTCATAATCACACTGGCTTTCATACATCACCACCGCATGGGCCACACTCGCTTTTCCTTTATCATACAGATCGGAAGCCGTGGTTTCATCACAACCGGTAATGCGCTGGATCATCGTCTTGCTGCGGGCAACCAGCTTGATATTGGTGGGCTGAACATACACCATATAATTTTTATAAACCTTGCCACATTTGATCATGGTGGCAGTAGAGAGCATGTTCAATACCATTTTCTGCGCCGTGCCGGCTTTCATGCGGGTAGATCCGGATATAACTTCTGCGCCGACCACTGGTGCGATCGCAATTTGGGCGACTTTGTTCATTTCCCCTTCTTTGTTACAGCTGACGGAAATCGTCAATGCACCCACTTCATTGCCATAACGCAATGCTGCAATGGTATACGGAGTACGTCCGCTGGCGGCAATACCGATCACGATATCCTTCTCGCAGACATCATGGGCTTTCAGATCGGCAACACCCATTTCTTCACTGTCTTCAGCACCTTCCACAGCCTTATACATGGCGCCATCCCCGCCAGCCATCAAACCGAAAGCACGGGTTGGTGGAACGGAATAGGTCGGAGTCAATTCAACGGCATCCAATGTACCCAAACGGCCACTCGTTCCGGCACCGCAATAAATGATCCGACCACCGTTGGCGAATCGTTTGGCCATTTCATCGACGGCATGAGCAATGGACGGTAATTCTTTTTCGATCGCCAAAGCGACTTTCTGATCTTCTTTGTTGATCAGTGTGACCATGGATAAGGTATCCAGGGCATCGATGTTTTCCGTTGCAGTGTTGGCACTTTCAGTAGTCAGTGCATTCAATTGTGTCATATGTATCATGTTCCTTTCGTTTTTTCTGCGTCAAAGCCATTATAGACGCTTTATAGATTTGACGAAAGCGTTTTCGCGATGATTTGACCATGATGAGCTTCAAGAAATGGTGATACCATAAAAACATGATTGTAAATGAAATGAAATCCCATGGGGATCAGGCGGTCGATCTGCATCAAATGGAAGGCTACAACTGCACATAATCCATCATTGCCACTTATGCTCCCATCGTTGGATATGATCCAACCATTGCCTATCGGTTTGCCGAAGGTTTCGGTTCCGGAACCGGACGATTGCAAGGCATGTGCGGGGTGATCAGTGCCGTCACCATGATTCTTGGCTATCTCAACAGTAACGGCAATATGGAAAGTGCGCAGATGCGCAGCAAAGCAACCACGTATCAGTACACCAGTCGATTCACCAAAGATTTCTTTGACCGTTATTCCACGATCATTTGTTTTGATTTGAAGCGGCCTCAATTACCCACCTACACACCGTGTACGGATTTGATCCGCTTTGCCTGTCAATGGTTAGACCAATATCTAAAAGAAAAAGACACAGGATCCGTCAAATGAGGGATCCTGTCTTTTTGTTTATTCTGCTTAATACGGAATCGAAATATATTCTGCGATCTTGATTTTGGGCTGCTCATCCATCGATGAGCTTTCCAAAAATGTGGTGCTGCGTGCACGCCACACTAAAATCAAAATCAGAATGACGATCATGATCAAACCAATCAATACACTGGTACTGCGCTTCATAATGAATCTAACCTTGATTCAAGTGTAGCGAAACAATACGGTAAGAATTTGTGAAATACATTCGTTTTTATGTGGTTTGACCACAATCTGTCAGTCTTCGCTTTTTAATTTTCGGCGCATCAGATCGTTGATGGCATCACTGGGTTTTTTGTTTTCGTATAAGATTTTGTAGACTTCTGTCGTGATCGGCATGCTGATGCCACGGCGTATGGCTTCTTCATAGACGATCTTGCATGCTTTAACACCTTCCACCGTTTTGGTATTGGTGGCCCAGAAATGCTCAGCCGTGTTGTCTTTGCCAATTTGCAGTCCGGCAGAGAAATTGCGGCTGGAATGGGATGTGCAGGTGACGATCAAATCTCCGATACCGGTCAATCCGAAATAGGTTTCCGGTTCCCCGCCCATCGCAACGCCATAGCGTCGCATTTCGACCAAGCCACGAGTCATCAATGCCGCTTTTGCATTGTCACCTTGTCCTAACCCGGTCAATATGCCACTGGCGATCGCTAAAATATTTTTGATTGCAACACCGGCTTCCGAACCGATGATATCACCCGATGTATATACTCTGAAATAATCATTGCTGAACAGTTTCTGCACGGTTAGCGCTGCATTGGCGTTGGTGGAAACTGCCGCAACACTGGTTAACAGGCGGTTGGCGACTTCAATGGCTAACGATGGTCCAACCAATGCAACCATGGCACGACAATGTTTTCCCAATGTGGTTTCGATGACTTCACTCAAGCGCTGATGGGTGTTTGGATCAAATCCTTTCGCCACATTGATGGCAATGACATCATGATCGAGCATATCCGCCACATTTTTGGCCACACTGGATATGGCAGCTGCCGGAACGGCAAAAAGAATGACGTCACTTTGGTTGACCACGGATAGATCCGTGGTTGCATCGATGGCCGCATTGAACACGATATCTCCGAAATAATGCGAATTGGTATGATGCGTATTGAATTCTTCGATAGCCTGCGTATCGATACCCCAAAGATGCACCGACGTTGCGTTATCCGCCAGTACTTGGGCCAAGGCGGTGCCCCAGGCACCGCTGCCTAATATGGTCACAACCATGCTTATACCTTCTTTCGTACGATGATATGGATCGGCGTTCCTTCAAACCCGAATGCTTCGCGCAAGCGGTTTTCGATATAGCGCTGATAAGAAAAATGCATCAGTTTTTCATCATTGACACTCAGCACAAATGTCGGTGGAGCCACCGAAACCTGCGTCGCGTAATAAATCTTGAGCCGTTTGCCGTTGATGGCTGGTGCGGGTGTAATGAGTTGGGCATCTTGGATGACTTCATTGAGCACATTGGTGGCAATACGCAATTGACTCGATTGGTATACAGTATTGACCATATCCAATATCTCATTGACCCTTTGTCCACTTTTGGCCGAAACAAATAGGATCGGCGCATAACTCAAATACACAAACGCATCTTTGATTTTCGAACGGATTTCATCTGCCGTCTTGTCATCCTTTTCAACGGTATCCCACTTGTTATAGACGATCACGATCGGCTTGCCGGCTTCATGGGCATAGCCGGCAACATGCTTGTCCTGATCGACGATCCCGCTTTCCCCATCCAGCACGAATACCACGACATCACTGCGCTCAATGGCCGACAAGGAACGTAACACTGAATATTTTTCGATATTTTCGTAAACTTTGCCTTTTTTGCGGATCCCGGCCGTATCGATGCAAACATAATCGATGCCGTTGGCTTGAAACGGTGTATCGATCGCGTCCCGGGTCGTGCCGGAAACATTCGAAACGATCACACGTTGCTGGTGCAACAATGCATTGACCAGACTGCTTTTGCCGACATTGGGCCGACCGATCAACGAAAAAGCAATGGATCCTTGGTAATCGGGTAATTGGATATCTGAAAGTGTTGAAACCACACCATCAAGCAAATCACCGATACCGATACCATGCAGACAACTGATCGCCAATGGATCGCCCAAACCCAGTTGGTAAAAATCATAAATGGCACCGATTTGTGACCCGTCATCGATATGATTGACGGCCAGGATCACCGGCTTGCCGCTTTTGCGCAGCATGCGGGCGATCATCTGATCATCACTGGTCACACCTGCCATGCCGTTGGTGACCATGATGATCACATTGGCTTCATCTATAGCAATTTCGACCTGTGCTGCGATCTCTTTGGCAAAGGGTTGATCTTCCAGCTGGATGCCGCCGGTATCGATCACACGGAACTCACGGGTCAGCCAGCTGGCTTTCCCATAAATGCGATCGCGGGTGACTCCGGCAGTATCATCGATGATGGATACACGGGTGCCGATCATTCGATTGAACAATGTACTTTTGCCGACATTGGGTCGACCGACTATCGCTACAACACCGCTAATCATGGTGCTCACCATCCCCGGTTTGGGTTTGAATAATATGGATCAGCGTGGTGACGGTGGCATCAAAATCCAATGTACTGGAATCCACCAGGATCGCATCTTTGGCTTGAACCAACGGTGAATGGATACGCGTCGTATCCTGTTGATCTCGTTTTTTGACATCGTCGAGCACCTGTGCGTACGTACATTCGATCTTTTTTTCTTGATTCTGCAGGTATCGACGCTTTGCGCGTTCTTCCACATCGGCCGTTAAAAAGATCTTCACTTCGGCATTAGGCAAAACCACCGTACCGATGTCCCGACCATCCATGATACAACCGCCATTGGATGCCATATCCTGCTGCAATGCAACGCAATAATCCCGTACCGGCTGGTAACGGGCGATTGTAGATGCAGCCAAGGATACGTTGTCTGCACGGATCAGATCGCCGAGCACTTGACCATTTAGGCGTAATTGGTGAAAGGCATCATAATCGATATGGCAATTGGGTAAATGATGCACCACTGCGGCCTCGTCAAACGTATCGACATTGGCAATGATCATGCCATAGGCAATGGCACGATACATCGCACCGGTGTCGATATACGTCAGATCCAGTTTCGCGGCAATGGCTTTGCAGATGGTGCTTTTCCCGGCACCGGAAGGACCGTCGACAGCCACGTTATAGTATGGTCGAACCATCAGATCACACCTTTCATCAGCAAAATTGCGTAAATGATCACGACCAGGATCACCACCAGGGCAATGACGATCAACACCAGAATAAAATTGACCAGACGAGTATTGTGTCCGACTTTGTCCTCGATATCATCCAGATTTTCATCCATTTCATCATACTGCTGCGCCAGACGTACCGCTTGTTTCGCGGTTTGTTCCAAAAGATCCTTCTGACGTTGGGCGGAATTGGAAGACATGTCAAAGGTCGTATTATCCCGTTTAGTGGATTTAAGTTGCATCAACTGCGGTTCATCATCCACGATCGTTTCAGATTGCGCAGCATCACCCGATGGTGCAACCACCGCTGAATCATCATTGAGCAGGCTCTGCAATTCCTGGGTAATGGAATTGCGTTTGTCCAATACCGATGCTTGTACCGCTGCCAATTGCTGTTCATCCATCACCGTTTCATGGGTATGGGTCGATGCTGATGCATTGGTTGAACCATTGGCCAAACCATCTTCATACAATGCATTTCCATTTTGATACGCACGGATCTTCGGTGCATCCGTTTGACTTGTACCATTGTTTGACGCATTTGTGCGTTTGGGTTTGAGTGAAGAAATGATATTGAGTTGGGTATCTTCGTTTTGCGCATACCCCTGTTCCACATTGTATTTTTTTACTTCATCCAAAAATTCATCGAGATATTCATTCTTGAACGACTCATTTTTTGCTGATGGGACAACATTGGATGACATGGTCGACCCATGGTTTCCTCTGGCCTGATCCACGGAATCATAGGTGCGCATGCGGGAAGCCACACTGGAATTGGGTGTGGGATTGGACCGAGTGACATCCCGAGCCAAAGACGCATCGATGCGATTGAGCCGGTTGCTGAAATCGGCCAGATCATCACTGGCCAGCGATTCTTCATTGCCATATGCGATCTGATTGCGATAGGCTTCATATTTTTTCAAGCGGGAAAGTTTCGCCATATTTGTCTACTCCTTGGTGTTATTTTCATTCATTTCGATTTTATCATAATCATTTGGATTTTCAGATGGCTTGTCCTTGGTCAAACCTTCATGGTCATGACCATGTAATGCCTTGAAACGAAACCGGTTGATCCAATTTCGATCCAGCTTGAGGATCCCATAGTTGATCAAACAGACGATCCCCGCTCCGATGGTATCCACCACAAGATCTTCCATGGTATCCGCCAATGCCGCACGACCGATGAACATCGTTCCATCCTGATCCATGAATTTTTGCATGTTCATGCCCCATAATCCGTCAAATGTAAATTCATAGATCTCCCATAATACGCCGCACATCAGTGCAAACGTAAATGCAAACAAACACATGAATGCCGGTGAAAGTTGCAAGGGGACGTTTTTATTGGCGTTGAGCAAAAAGATGACGCTGTAGCCGAATAATCCCAGCATCGCAGCGGAAAAGCCGTGCAAGATCATATCCCAATAGGGAATATCATAATAAAACGAACGGACTTCCCCAAGAAAAATGGCACAGTATAAAAAGATCAGATACATGATCACCAGATAACTGGGAATATCCATATTGAAGCGCCGCTCGAAAAGATCTGGCAAGAACATGACCACAATGCCTAATAGGGATTGAGCGAACATGAGGATGTAGTGACTTTTCAAATGCGTATACTGACCGCTGATATAACTGGGATCATCGATGGATGATGGTGATACCACCAGCAAATAGCCCAAAATCACAATGGATATGGCAAAGGTCAGAAACAGGATGGACCGCAGGGTGTTTTCCAGACGGTTTCCGGATTGTTTCATGCGTATCACACCAATACCTCCGTTTCATTTCAATGGCACTACTTTATCAAAAAGCATCGGGTCACTCAACCGATGCGTTTGGTTCAATTTAAAACGAGAACAATGCGACGCTGACACCCATCAGCATGCAAACGATGGCAAAAAACCAAAACAAATAGACTGTGGTGGTTTCTTTCCATCCATTTTTGGTAAACGCATAATGGATCGGTGTATAAATAAATAAGCGTTTATGGAAATGTTTGACCCAATAGATCTGCAGCATGCAACAGATGGTTTCAACCACAAATACGCCGCCGATGATCACATAAGCCACTTCTTCTTTCAATAACATCGCAATGGCAGCAAATATACCGCCTAAAGCCAATGAACCGGTATCTCCCATGAAGATCTTGGCCGGATGCATGTTGAATACCAGATAGCCCAACAAAGCACCGATCAATACAAACAAAAAGAAGAGCAACGATGGATCGGCTTGTTTGACATAGGCGATAATGGCAAAACCAAAGGCAGCGATGACACTGCATCCCGCTGCCAGACCATCCATGCCATCCGTAAGATTGACAGCATTGGAACTGCCGACAAAAACAAAGATCATAAACGGGATATATAGCAGTTTAAGATCGATGGAGAACGTGAACAGGTACAGTTTGGTATCGATATGCAGGTACATAGAACAGACCAATATGGTAGCAAAGGCTACCTGCATGGCCAGTTTGGCCCGTGGACTCAATCCGGCATTGTTATGGGTCATCACGATCAGATAATCATCCACGAATCCGATAGCACCATATAAAAGCAGCGTAACGATCAATAACATGGTTGAACCAAGGCATTGATGGATCAGGGAATATATCAAAATAACGATGGCTGAAACCACCACAAAGATGAATCCTCCGAATGTGGGTGTTTTCGCTTTTTGTTGGAATTGTGCCAAGGCATATTCACTGACCTGTTGATTGGCATCTTTGGTTTTTAAAAATCGGATCCATAATGGCATGATCACCACGACGGCAACAAAACCGATCAATGCCGGCAACCATGCCATGGACAGAAAGGACAGACTATTCATTCGTATTTTCTCCAGACCCGAACGTGACTTCGAGTTCGCTTTCTTTACTAACCGGCGTTCCGGGTGCAATGGATTGACTGGTCACCGGGCCGAGCCCGTCCATTTTAACACTGATTCCGCTCACTTCCCAGAAACTTGTCACATCCTTACGGCTCCATCCACTCATATCCGGCATGGTAAAACCAGCAGTATCCGTGAGTAAAAAGACTTTGGTGGTGGTCAACACATTGCTACCGGCAGATGGATATTGATCGATCACGGTATTACCATCCCCTAATACGACGATGGATGCGCCGGTATTTTCAAATGCGGCATCGACGTAAGAGAGGGAATGATTGATGCATTCGGGCATGGTATACATGGATACTGTGGTGGTATTGCCAGTATCGATGATGGTTTGATCATCTTCGTCATTGGTTTGTGATTGATCCGGATCTTCGATGATGTTGTAATACATGGCCACTTTACGAAGCAATGTGGTCACGGCATCCGTTTTGTAATGTGCATCGGAATCATATGGTCCTTCAAAAGCATAGTAGAGCATATATTGTGGATCTTCGGCCGGAAACGCCAACATCACGGAGTTGATGGTATACCCACTTTCATATGACCCATCCACGATGACCTGGGTGGTACCCGTCTTTCCAGAAACGGAACATTCTGGAATGGCGTAGTATTTGGCCGTACCCAAATCATCCGTGACGACTCGGGTCAATAATTGTTGCATCTGCAATGCCGTACTTTCTTTGATCGGCTGTCCGGTAATGATGGGTGTGGCCTGATAAAGCACATTTTGGGAATCATAACTGTCAGCGATGCGATCGATGACATAGGGCAGTTTCATGGTCCCATCCGTAAAAATAGCACTATATGCCTGTAACAATTGCAATGTGGTATACGTTGAACCTTGACCATAAGTATTGGTGATCTTATCCGTCGACCAATTATAGACCTTGATGCCGCTGGCTTCGTTAAAGCCAAGGGCACCCGTTGGCTTAAAGAAGCCAAAGGCATCCAGGTATTGTTCAAAGGTTTCCGGACTCATCACATCCGTGATCAACGATGCCGCCACCGTATTGGCTGAAAGGATCAAACCATAATCATATTCGATCCATCCGTATTCCTTCCATCTTGAGTTAGTGATCCGATTTCCCGAATTGAAATTGACCCGTACCGGATTGCCGGCGGCATCGGCCAGATAGTAAAAATCATTGGAATTGACCAATTCCGTACCATCGTAGTTACCGGTATCCATAGCAGCCGCCCAGGTGATGGATTTGATGGTCGAACCCGCCTCATAGGCCAGTTGGGAACCATAGTCATTGTATTCACTGATATCCAACAAGTTGGGATCAAAACTGGGGGATTGTCCCCATCCGACGATCCGACCGGTGTCCGCTTCCATCACAGCACCCCATACTCTGGATACCTCAAAGTCTTCCATGGTCTGTTCAAAGGCTTCTTCCAATGCTTCCTGCACGGTTTTTTCCAACGTCAACGTGACATTGTAGCCATTAACGGCAGGTTCTTCTTCCACCATCATACCTGGTAAAATAAACCCATTTCGATCAGATTGGTAACTGGTCGAACCATCGATGCCTTTCAAATATTCATCCAAATAATATTCCAATCCCATCCTTCCGACTGTGGATCCGGTTTCATCGGATTGTGCAAACCCGATCAGATTGGAAGCAAAGGTGCCCAACGGGTAACTTCGGGTGATGGAATCCGTGAATTCGATGCCCGGTAAATTGAAGGAATCGATCAGATCTCGCGTCTCTTTGGAAAGATTTCGCCCTTTTGCACCCAATTCGGTCTGATAGACATCCTGAGTCAGATATGTCAGTATCTCCGCTTCGCTCATGCCCAAAACCGGCGCCAGCATGGCAGCGGTATTGGCTTTATCTGCAACATAAGCCACCGTGCCTTCGGTGGATGGACGATCGGGGTCGAGGATGCAGACGATATTGTAAGTACGGATATCCTGGGCTATGATCTCACCATTGTAATCATAAATATATCCACGAGTGGCTTTTAGCGTGGTGGTTTGGATATTGGCACTTTGGGAATATGGACCCAGATTTCTGCCAGATAGGATATGGATTTTTAAAATGGAAACAACAAAAACATTGAGACTGAGTAGCGTCATGATGGAAACCATCACGATGGCGATCTGTTTCAATGTTTGATTGGGATCTTGGTTTTGTTTGATTTTTTTTCGTCTTGAAAATGCCATAGGCGTCTATTGGCCGTCAACCGTTACGATATTGTTTTGATTGACTTCCAGGCCGGCGTCGGATGCGATATTGGTCACGCGTTCACGGGAGTTCAGTGATTGGATTTCAACACGGATCGCATCATTTTCGACCTGTAACGCGCTTATTTTACTCGCAATCTGCTGTTGCTGCATACTTAAATTGATGTTATAGCTGCGTAAAAACAATGTGGAAAATAACCAGACCGCGATTGCAAATGCCGTAAAGATAAAAACGCCCTTGTAAACCAATGGAAATGACATGGTTTTCTTACGGGTCTTGCTTTTGGGCATGGTAACGGCGATCTGTGTCATGGTGTTCTCCTTCAATATCTGATATATGGAATCAATATGATTCAATTGCGCTCAACAGCTCTGCATTTGGCAGAGTGGGAACGGTGGTTTTCATCCAGCTCTTTGCTTGAGGCTTGCAGTGGATGTTTGGTCAATAAAGTAAATGATGGTTTGGGCAGTTTTTCCTGTGGGATCGGCATGCGCTTGAGCATCGGATCGATCGCACACCACTTCGCAAATGTTTTTTTGACGATACGATCTTCCAGGGAATGAAAAGTAATGAATACGATGCGACCGTGTGGTTTGATCAAATCGGGAAGCTCGTTCAATACAGTGGTCAAACCATGCAATTCGTTGTTGACTTCGATGCGAAGTGCCTGGAAGATTTGTTTGGCCGGATGTCCTTTCTTATTGAGCTCTTTTGCAGGCAATGCTTTTTTGATGATGTCGACCAGCTCAAATGTGGTTTCGATCGGCTTTTGTGTCCGTGCCTTTTCAATGGCTTTGGCAATACGGAATGCATGCGGATGTTCACCATATTCCCGAAACAATCGGGTCAATTCGTCCACGGAATACGTGTTGACGACCACCGCCCCATCTAACGGTTGGTTTTGATCCATGCGCATATCCAATGGGGCATCATAGCGATAGCTGAAACCACGCAACGGATCATCAAACTGCGGACTGGAAACCCCGAGATCTGCCAATACTCCATCGACAGCAGAAACACCGTACTGATCCAACCACTGAGAAAGCGACGCATAGTCATCTCGGATCAATGTGATCCGCGGATCGTTTGCAAAGCGATCGCGGCAATAGTCGATCGCGGCTTGATCTTTGTCAAAGCTGTACAGATGACCATTGTCAAGGCGATCCAAAATCGCAGCTGAATGCCCGCCTCTTCCAAGCGTAAGATCCACATAGATCCCGTTTGGCTTGACATCAAGCAGATCAATGGATTGAAAAAGCATCACTGAGTAATGCAACGTACTCATGGCAAAAGATACTCCGTGACAGTTTCTGCGACTTCATCGAACTCTTCCTGAGCCTTGGCATCATAGTTGGTCCAGGTATCAGCATCCCATATTTCGATACGGTCACCGACACCGACCACCATGACATCTTTAGTCAAATTGGCTTCTTTGGTCAGATACGCCGGTAACTGGATGCGACCCTGGCTGTCAAAAGAACATTCACAGGCTTTACTGGTCAATGCACGCACATACGTGCGCGCCTGCTTATTGGTGGAGGGCAATGTGACCAGTTTGGCCAGGATTGCATTCCATTTATCCATGGTGTAGCCACTTAAGCAGCCATCCAATCCCTTGGTGATCACCACGGTATCACCGAGCTGATCACGGAATTTGGCTGGTAGGGCCATTCGATTTTTTGCATCCAGCTTATGATTGAACTCACCGATGAACATCGAATCCCCACTTTCCACCACTTTATGACATAAATCACCACAGGTGATACCATTATTGACTTAATTTTGATGGTTTTCAACCCAAAATCAAACAATTTCATCAAAAACTGGGTCAAACCATAAAAAAATGGTGTTTTCAAAACTGAAAACACCATCGATATTCATGGTCTGACCAAAATAAAAGTCTTTCGACTGATCGAAAGACTGTTTATTTACTTCCACAATTGGTACATGCGTGATGCGGCAGTTTGTATTCTCCGCATGTCGGACATTTCACCAAAGTTGGCGCAGTCAACTTGAAATGGGTTCTACGCTTTGCAGTACGTGATTTGGAATTTCTTCTCTGCTGAACAGCCATGCTACACCTCCGTCCTTATCGCTTATTCATCCTCAAACTTGAAATCTTTCAGTTTGGCCAGTCGTGGATCAATCGTTTGATCTTTGGTCGCTTCATACTCACTTTCGGGTACGATGCGCCAACCGACCCCACTAGGATACTTGATTTCACCCGGTTTGACAACACTTAATGGTACTTCCAGTAAAATTCTTTCCAAGGTATACACGGTCAAATCAAATACATCATTATCCACTACCAATACTCGTTGATCATCCACTGCATCAAATGAGATCAGTTCTTCATCACTGGTGGATAATGGTACGTCCACATCATCATTGGTAATGGCACATGGACAGACCATGGTTGCCGTAAGCGTCCAACTGAATTCAAAATACGTAGAACCGTGTAATGGAACGATCGTTCCGGTTATATGCGCATCTTTGATATCACGCAATCGAGAATGATTTAAAAAACGTTCGGGTTCAAATGAAATGGCTTCATCCACTTCATAGGGTTTTCCTTCCAATGATTCCAACTCTTTGCGCGTGATCAAAATATTCTTATCCATAGCTCTATTATATCTGTTGATATAATCATTGTGCATGAAATGTTTGGGATTAGTCACGGAATACAATCCATTCCACAATGGTCATCTGCATCATCTCAGAGAAGCCAAAAGGATCTGTGATGGTTTGACCATTGCCGTAATGAGCGGCAACTTTGTCCAGCGGGGTGAAGTCGCTATTGTCAATAAATATGAGCGAGCCCAAGTTGCCGTTATGGCTGGGGTGGACTTAGTGGTGGAATTGCCGATGGTCTATACCATCCAGCAAGCAAGCGTATTTGCCAGTCAAGCCATTAAGATACTGGCATATTGTGGGATCAGTGATCTTGTTTTTGGCAGTGAATGCAATGATATTGCATTATTGAATCAGGTGGCCAAACTCCCTTTAAATGTGGATCACTTCAAAGAAGTAATGGCCAATGGCGATAGTTATATCCGGGCATTGAATCCATTCAGTGATGGATTTGCCAGCAATGATATCCTTGCGATCGCCTATTTGAAAGCATTGAACGATTATCCACAGATCCAAGCCCATTGCATTCAACGCATCGGTGGATATCATGATTTATCCTTAACTGAAATGGCCAGTGCAAAAGCCATCCGCAATGCATGGTTCAACCATCGATCCATTACATCTTTTACACCCTTGGCAAATGCCATTGCAGACTATGGTCCCAACCAATGGGCCGATTATTATCCCTTGTTGCGCCACATCTTGCTCACCGCTTCATTGTCCACTTTGCGTCATATTTTTATGGTCAGCGAAGGGATTGAGATGCATCTGATCAAATGTGCCAAAGCGTGTCATCACTTTGATGATTTTATTCACATGGCGACCACTAAACGCTATACGACTTCCAGGATCCAGCGGACGTGTTTATTTATTTTGATGAACATCAGTAAAAAGGATATGGCTGAATTGGAAAAGGATGTGATCATCCATCCGTTGGCATTCAATCAAAAAGGAGCTGATCATCTCAAATGGCTCAAAGCCAATGGTAAGACCATCGTATCCCGGATCAACCAATTCCCGTCGCATCAAAAAGATATCTATATCAAAAGCGAACAGGTATATTACGAATTGCATGATGACAACATGCTCAAGCATCAAAGTGCACGATTCGTTCGTTCCTAAAAACGGTGCAAGCGTTCAGTAACACGCTTGCACCGTTTCATACTTATTGATCATGCAGATCCTGTTTGATCTGGGTGGTTGAAATGTTTTCCGTTCGTGGCAGATAGACGATCTCTACATTTTTGAGATGATCAAATTTACCCTTCCAGTCATCCCCCATCACAAACACATCGATATCATGGGTATCGATATCTGCTTGTTTCTGATCCCAGTTATTTTCCGGAATGACTTCATCCACATAGCGGATGGCTTCCACCATCTCCTTGCGCACCGCATAAGGATAAAATGCCTGTTTGCCTTTGACGGCATTGAATTCATCGGTACTGATGGCTACGATCAGATAATCACCGAGCGCTTTGGCACGTTTTAATAGCCGGATATGGCCAAGATGGAGCAGATCATAGGTTCCATAAGTGATAACT
Source organism: uncultured Erysipelotrichaceae bacterium (assembly GCA_944327105.1). Taxonomy (GTDB): domain Bacteria; phylum Bacillota_I; class Bacilli_A; order Erysipelotrichales; family Erysipelotrichaceae; genus CALVGN01. The sequence goes on from CALVGN010000040.1 coordinate 20,810, forward strand.
TTTTTCATAGGGATTCTCCAGGTCGGATCTGGATGCGTTCAATGGCGATGGCACGATGGGTCGTATCATCGGTGGTGATGACCACACCACAGACCATCGCTTCGGCTTCCGAGACACGATAACGCAAACTGACATTTTCTTTCATCATGATGATACATTGTTTGATTTCCCTACCAAGCACAGATTGATATGGTCCAACCATTCCGGCATCACTGATGAAAGCACATCCTTCATCCACCATTTCATCAGCCGTCTGTACATGAGTGTGGGTACCGACAACAGCGATGCAATTTTGTTTATAGCATTCAAAGAAAGCACGCTTTTCTGCCGTGGTTTCACCATGGAAATCCACAAACACCATATCTTCGGATGAAATTGTTGAAAGAAACTGATCCATTAATTCAAATGGTGAGACCACAGGCTCCGGTGACATAAACGATTTGCCCAATACATTGACTACATGCAGTTTCACTCCATCAAACCCATACGTGCGTATGCCCTGGTGTGCAGGAGTGAGCGGATGATTATTGGGATATGCAAGATCTGCACACTCATCCAGATGATCCAGGATCTCCCGTTTGCTGAATGCGTGATTGCCCAGCGTGATACAGTCCACACCATACGTTTTAAAAGCATTGTAAATGCGCATGGTGATGCCTTTGCCATGGGCGCTATTTTCACCATTGACTATGACAAAATCGATTTGATATTCCTGCTTGAGCAGTGGCAGATACTTTGAAAGAGCGGCTCTGCCGCTCTTTCCGACTACATCTGCAAGAAACAGAATTTTCATGAATTACTTCGCTATCTCACACGCTCTGGTTTCACGGATGACAACCACTTTGATCTGACCCGGATAGGTCATCGTCGACTCGATTTTGTCACGGATATCCATAGCTACTTTATCGATCTTGTCATCCCCGACTTTATCTGGAACGACCATGACACGTACTTCACGTCCGGCCTGAATGGCAAACGCCTTGTCCACACCATCGAACCCTTTGGCAACCTTTTCCAATTCCTCGATCCGGTTGATGTAATTTTCCATCGTTTCATTTCGTGCGCCCGGACGAGCAGCTGACAGTGCATCCGCCGCTGCAACCAGATTGGCAATCAGATACTTGGCTTCCACATTGCCGTGGTGGCTTTCGATCGCATTGATGACAACATCGTTTTCACCATATTTTTTAGCGACTTTGACTCCCAGATCCACATGACTTCCATCCTGTTCAAAATCGATGGATTTACCAATGTCGTGCAGCAAGCCGGCACGTTTGGCCAAATTCTGATCCAAGCCGAGCTCAGCTGCCATCATTCCGGCAAAATATGCCACTTCCATGGAATGCTGCAATACATTCTGACCATAAGAATAACGATATCTCAACCGACCGAGCAATCGGATGATTTCACGCGGCATACGACCGATTCCAAGTTTGAAGACTGCTTCCTCACCATACTTGCGGAAAGAATTCTCCATTTCTTTTTTGACTTTGTTGACCACTTCTTCAATGCGCTGTGGTTGGATACGACCGTCACTGATCAAAATCTTCAATGCCTGTCGCGCCACTTCACGGCGGATCGGGTCAAAGCAGGAAATCGTAAAACTTTCCGGTGTATCATCGATCAGTACTTCAACACCGGTCGCTTGTTCGATCGCCTTGATATTGCGCCCTTCACGGCCGATGATGCGTCCTTTCATTTCCTCATTTGGTATATCAACGACGGAAATGGTATTCGAAATCACTTCATCCTGAGAATAACGCTGAATCGTTGTCGCGATGATTTCACGCGCATTTTCCTGTGCTTTTTCAGCAGCCAGTTCCTGCTGCTCGTGAATATATGCACTGACTTCGGCTTCCATCTTTTTGGAAACTTTGTCCATCAATTCATCATGTGCCTGCGTCTGTGTCATTTTGGCGGTATTTTCCAAAACAACAATCTGCGCATCGATCTTCTCCTGAAGATCCTGTTTCATCTTATCCAGATTGGCCAAACGTTCATTTACCGCATTGCGCTGTTTGTCCAGCTCGGTTTCCTTCTTGGCCAAATTGGTTTCACGGAATGACAGATTGTCCTCACGTCGAGCAAGCTTCGATTCCGTCTCGGCAACTGAAGTCTGTAACTGTTTGATTTCTTTTTCGGCCTGCAGTCTATATTCATAGACCTGTTGTTTGCCATCTAATATTGCCTGACGGAGCATGCTGTCACTTTTGGCGTTGGCATCATCCAGCAAAATTTTTGCCTGGTTTTTTGCCCGATTCATGCCTAGTACTCCGAGAATAACCATTGCAGCTATACCGACTGCAAATCCTCCAATTCCGGATAAGATGAGGGGTAACATGTTTTCCATATGTAGTCCTCCATCTATCTGAATCAGTTAAAATTTATTAACCTGATTTATTTTAGCACAAAGCAATGACATGAGCCATTCCAAATCGTACACACTTGCTTTAGTGGTACAGATGTTTAAAATGCGAATGGGGAAAAACCTAATTTTAAATTTCTAATAGACTTTTTAAAAAGTTTTGATAACATATTAGACGTTCTCAGTATGTAGCTCAGCTTGGTAGAGCGCTCGGTTCGGGTCCGAGAGATCGCAGGTTCAAATCCTGTCATACTGACCAATTAGCAATTCTAACACGTGCATACGTGTAGCATATACGCCCGTTTAAGGGCGTTTTTTCATGATTGTATGTTTAACGGTCGCGTTCATTATATTCAAAAGCAATACCAAAGAAACAGACCGCAAGTGCAGCTAGGGTACAACAAATATTTCAAAACTATGCCAATAAACCACTGACCGAATTGAAGGCTGAATATGTATTCGAACACCTAAATCAATATGTGGATCAAATCTCAAACGATATGATGTTCGCCCTATTATTCTTATAGCAACAGATACATAAAACGGCCATTCTGGATATCGTGATCCACGTCAACTATGCGGATGTGGTGCCAAAGCCGATCAGCAAGAAAATGATCAAACCTCGTCCGGTAAGACTAACACTGCCACTATGCAGAAGATCATCATTACAATAGCCAAACATCGTGGTTACAACAAAAAAAAGCGTACGACCATCAATCATTCATCTATGCTTTGCTATTGATATACTATCGGTATTTCGCTGGCTGAGTGTTTAACAATCAAACGCAATGCCATTGGTTTTAATAAACAACCATTTCCATTGGACCGCAGACCGGATCCACGGCATTTGATGCGTTGACCATCGCATTATCTAAGACAGCACAATCAGTCCGTGAATAACCATTGATTCCGGAAGTTGTACTGATTATAAAAAATCTAATGAAATACTCAAAGTACACCCCACTGTTCTATCGCTTCAACGGTCATTCAGGTGTAATCGATGATTCTCGCGGAAAATTGGATGGTGCTGTCACAACTACGGTATTGATTTCAATGCGTACCAATTACGCCATCTATTTGCAAAACGGTTAATGGATAAGCGTGTAACCTCAGGACATTTATGGGTCTAATGGGTCACGCATCGTTAGGAAAAAGCATTGGAGAGGATAGATCCAGTATGGATGACCGTATGGATGACCGTAGAGAAGCCATAATGAAAAAGACCAATTCCTAGGATTCTGTTTTACTTAACTTTAAGGTCCGTAACTTTTCGTATTTAACATCGCTGATCGGGTATACGGTTTTCACCTTCAACATTTTAGATTGGCTCATTCGTACTGCGACGAGTACATTATTATCGAGCTTTTTTATAAATTCGTATGAGTTATTTTTGCGATCGAAGTCGATGAAATCAGGCCCGGCAACAATTTCATCAATTCTTAACATGGTTTCTGTATATCGACCTTTTACAGAATAATCATCTTTATGCCGTTCAAAATGAGCGAATCGATCTTCATACAGAATAATCATCTTGCCGACCATTTCCGTTGGTAAGCCATATTTAACTGCATATTCTTTTGAAATTTCTAATAAAACACGATACTTCATAAACGAAAAAGAACTCCCCTTCGATTGAAGGGGAGTAAAACACAAGATAATGGCGGTGGGGCGGCAAAACTCCCACATCTCATCAGGATCAACTCCCTACACTTGACACTTACGTGCGTGATAGCCTCCGACTTTCTATCCTCGTCATTATCGAAAAGCACATCGGCTTAGTGGTGCTTCACCACTACGTGTACTATAACATAAATTCATTCTAGCGATATGACAAAATCGCTACAAAAATCCCCTAAATTGACGCCTGAATTTTTTCCCTGTTTTTGAAAAAAACGATAAATACATTGTTTTCGAGCCATCTTCAAACCCTGTCATATTCAACATTTAAACGATCAAACACGTGCATACGTGTTACAGAATTTCCCTTAAAAAGGGACTTTTGGTATTTACGTTTAAACCGTTGCATATAGGTTGCAGAAATATTTTCGTGATTCCCCTTATTTTCCTAATTTTGAAACAAAGGATTTTACAGCAATATGCCACATCAGTATTGTGTCGACACATAAAATCCGCAAGAACCAGTATCATTTTTAGAATGAATAGACATACACGTCGAAAACGCAGCTAAATCTCAAATATTTCAACATCAACCAAATCAGACTTCTTTATCAAACAATTGATGTTTGACTGCGGTATTGATTTCATCTAGCACATCCGGATTGGCAATTAAAAACGTCTTGGCAGCATCTTTGCCTTGGCCTATTTTTTCACCTTTATAGTTATACCAAGCACCACTTTTATTGATGATATTCAGCTCGGTTGCCAGGTTGAGAACTTCTGCGACATGCGAGATGCCTTGACCATACATGATTTCAATACTGGCAACTTTAAATGGCGGAGCAACTTTGTTTTTGACAACTTTGATATTGCATTTGTTACCAATAATGGCAGTTCCGTCTTTGATCGATTCGCTTTTTCGAATATCCAGTCGTACGGACGCATAGAATTTCAACGCCCTTCCGCCTGGCGTAGTTTCCGGGTTGCCGAACATCACACCGACTTTTTCCCGCAGTTGATTGATGAAAATGGCCGTACAGTTGTTTTGGTTCATTGCACCGGATAATTTGCGCATCGCTTTGGACATCAGCCGCGCCTGCAAACCGACCTGATTATCGCTCATTTCACCATCTAACTCTGCCTGGGGAACCAAAGCAGCCACAGAATCAATCACGATTAGATCAATGGCGCCGCTGCGAACCAGTACTTCACAGATCTCAAGTGCCTGTTCTCCGTTATCCGGTTGTGCCAACAACAACTCATCCGTATTGACACCTAAATTTTTGGCATAGACTGGGTCGATGGCATGTTCTGCATCAATAAAAGCACAACGGCCATCCTTGGCTTGACATTGGGCTATGGCATGCAAGGCTAAAGTGGTTTTACCACTGGATTCTGGGCCGAAGATCTCAATGATTCTTCCCTTGGGATAACCACCGATCCCCAATGCATAATCCAGCGCCAAAGAACCGCTGGGTATCGCATCGACATCCACAGCAGCTCGATCTCCCAGTTTCATAATGGCACCTTTGCCATAATCTTTTTCAATTTTTGACAGTGCCGCTTCCAGGCGCTGCTGACGTTCTTTCATATCATCCATAATTGATCCCTCCGCTTTCTTAAGAGACAGAAGGTCGAGCTTTTGCCAAAAATAATTTATTTTGATTCAAAAATATATTCCTTCATCTGCTGGAAATAATTGTATCCACTAGCTAAAGAGACCAAGGTGGTGAACCATACCATAAAGACATCGACCGGAAGACCATATAGTTCAAAGGGAAGATTGCCGATCATCAATAAAACGATGGTAACGATCTGCAACACCGTTTTCAATTTTCCCAATGAACCGGCGGCAACCACAATTCCGTTTTGTGATGCCATCATTCGACAGCCATCAACGATTAAGTCCCGTGCAATCATCAAACAAATGGCAACGACCGGGACTTGCCGATCGGATAAAAGCAACAGAAACATCACATCAATGAGCATCTTATCGGCAATAGGGTCCGCAAATTTGCCAAACGTGGTAATGAGTTTGTGTTTGCGGGCAATGTAGCCGTCCAAAAAATCGGTGAACGAGGCGAAGCAAAATAATGCCAATACGATCAGATCTTTGATGGATAATGTCACGATTCCGATATCAAAACTCATTAAGTGGATTCCAAATTGAGCATAAGGAAATATATAGACCAATACGATCAACGGCACCATAAGAATGCGCAGAACAGTAAGTCGATTGGGAAGATTCATAAACAGCCTCCATATGGTTCAACCATAGATAAATGCATTATACAATAAAAAAGATCCTTTATTTCAGGATCTGGTTACTCACAAACAACACTGGACAACTTAGGGGTATTGCCCATTCAGGTCATACGGTACTTGACCTTTTTGTTTGTGGTTAGTACTATAGCACACATTTGTTAAAAGATTGTAAAAAATTTGAGAAATAAAGCACAAGTTTTTTTAAATATGAAACAACGACTGATCGGTTCTGTGAGTAGACCGTCCTTATGTTTTTTAAAGAAGATTCACACACCTTCACATTATGTTTTTAGTTCGAGATGGTACAATCACTGCATTCGATAAATTAAAAAATCAAAGGATCTAAAGAAAGATATGAGTTTTATCAAGCGTCACGTCAAAATCATCGTTGCACTTGGCGTTATTGCCGCCGGTGCATTTGTTTATTTCAATTTCTTTCATCAAAGTCTTCCGAAAAATGATGAAATCGTTTTACCTGTACGGACGATCACTTTGGAAAAAAGTGATTTCAACACCACCGTTACCGTTGACGGACATGTCGAAAGCCAGGATGTCAGTACTGTCAGTTCCACAGTAACCGGTGCCAAAGTGGTTTCTGTCAATGTCGCAGTTGGTGATACTGTCCAGAAAGGGGATGTCATTGCCGTATTGGACAGTGAAATGATTGATGATCAGATCGAAAAAGAAAAGGAAAACATCGCCAATCAAATCGAAACGGCCCAGGAAGCATATGACAATGCCGTATTGGTCAAAGACCGCAACTGGGGGACGTTTGATCAAGCCAGACAGGCCATGGAAACGGCATGTGATGAAAGTACCATCAATGCCATCGAAAGTGCTCAAGCTGCAAAAATGGCTGAATTGATTCCTTATCAAACGGACGTAGAAATGAAAAAAAACACAATGGACGCTGCATATAATGAATTACAGCAGTGCATTTTAAATTCACCTACACCCACCGAAGACTCCATTACATCACCAGATGACACAACAGAAACCGAAAACGATGATTTGACGCTTTCACAAAATACAATGCCACCTGAGAATACTTGTGTCGAGGAAAACAAAGCATATGAAACAGCCGCTAAACAGTATAGTGATGCATTGGCCCTGCTGACCCAAATGAACGAATCTGGTCTTTACAGCCCTTCCAATTCTGCACAAGCCGCTTGTGACAGTGCTACTGCCAGTTTCAATCAGATCGATTACCAACAACAGACATTGGAAGCCAATGTTACTGCCACACGAGATCGACTGGAAGAATTGCAATCCGGTACCTCCGATACATTGGAAAGTCTGTATGAGCAGAAAAATGATTACACCATCAAAGCCAATGCATCAGGCAAAATCACTGCACTTAATGCAACGGTCGGATCCATTGCAAGTGGCGCTATCGCCACGATCCAGAATCTGGATGCATTGCAAATCAACTGCAATATCCAAGAATATGATATTCAAAAAATACAGATTGGTATGGAAGCCATCGTTACTTCCGATGCCAACGATCAGCAATACCATGGAACGGTCACGGCCATATCGGCGACCAGTAGCGAAAGTGCTCAACAAGCCACATCTTCCCTTGGTTCCACCATGGCAGCTTCTGGTTCCGTCACTTTTCCTGTTACCATTACCTTGGATCCAGACAGTGATCTTTTGATCGGTATGAATGCCAAAGTGGAGATCATACTGGATAGTATCCATGATGTTTATACCGTACCCATTGATGCCACAACCACCGATGAAAATGGTTCAACCATTATCTATGTTCAAAATGAAACAGGTGAATTCGAACCATTGGTGGTTCAAACCGGCAAAGCCAATGATTATTCCATCGTCATTGAATCAAACCAGTTGTGTGAAGGCATGATCATCAAAGCATTTGCCATCGATCCACTGGATCCAAATACCGCCACCTATCAACTGGTCGATCTTAATGATGATCCTGCATCCACTGGTACCGACCATGAATAAACCCATTATTGAAATGAAAGGGATCGTCAAAACCTACAACCTGGGTAAACCCAATGAATTGGAAATTCTTCATGGGATCGATTTAACGGTCGATGCCGGTGAATTTGTCGCCATTGTCGGTGAATCCGGATCCGGAAAATCCACATTGATGAATATCATTGGCTGCCTTGATCGGCCCACCCATGGTCAATACCATCTGGATGGATTGGATATCTCCACCGCTAATGCCAGACAACTGGCTTCGATCCGCAATCAAAAAATCGGTTTTGTCTTTCAAACATTCAATCTCATTGGTCGCACCACCGCATTGAAAAACGTGGAACTTCCCATGCTTTATGCCCACATCCCCCAGGCCAAACGCACGCAACGCGCCAAACAATTATTGGAAATGGTGGGCATGAAAGATCGCATGAAACATCAGCCCAATGAACTATCTGGTGGTCAAAAACAACGGGTAGCCATCGCCAGAGCGATGGCCAATCACCCTGCCATCTTGCTGGCTGACGAACCCACGGGTGCACTGGATTCTGCCACCAGCCGAACGGTGATGGATCTTTTCCATCAATTGCATCGCCAGCAACATATGACCATCGTATTGATCACTCACTCCCAAGCACTCAGTGAAGAAGCCCAACGCATCCTCACATTAAGTGATGGAAAAATCATCCACGAACGTAAAGGCAGCAAGGCAGGTGAGCTGAATGGATAATATCCTGCTGGCATTAAATGCCTTACGCGCCAATAAAATGCGCTCATTATTGACCATGCTTGGTATCATCATCGGAATTGCATCTGTGATCGGTATCACCACCATCGGTGATTCGCTGAGCGGTTATATCAATACCACCATGAGCGGTCTGGGCGCATCCAATCTCACTGTCAATGTCACCGAAAAAAGCGAGAGCGATGATTTTTTGGATACGTTGCTGATGTTTGCACCTTCTTCACCATCTGAAAAAGACATGATCACTCAATCGATGCTGGATCAATATCAAACAACGTTTGATGGATATATCCAGGATATCGCCTATTCCACTTCCATTGGTTCAACCACCTTGACCTTGAATAACACGGATTATCATCTGACACTCAACGGTGTCAATGCGGGTATCGCACATACCGAATCCATCGAATTGGTCACTGGTCGATTCATCCGCGATGATGACGCGACCCGAAAAGTGGCAATCATCGCAGACACTTTGGCCACTGCCCTTTATCCCAATATCGATCCGCTGGGCCATACCATCGAACTTTCCATCCTTGGTTCAACCATCCCCTTCTATATCGTCGGCGTCTATGCCGATCCCAATGCCAATACGCCCATGGCATTGATCATGCCAAACCAATCCACAGTCTATATCCCCTATGAATGTGCCATCGATCTGACCTATGGCAACCAAGGCTATTCATCCTTGACGATCGTTCCTGCCATTGGCGTGGACAATGATTGGTTTTTAGACAGTACCCAGAAATTTTTTGAATCATATTATTATCGCAATGACTCCCATACTGTAACGGCTTATTCTTTGGATACCATGTTGGAAAGCATGAACGATATGATCAATGCCGTATCCATCGCCATTGCCTGTATCGCGGCCATTTCATTGTTGGTCGGTGGGATCGGTGTGATGAATATCATGCTGGTCTCCATCACCGAGCGCACCCGAGAAATCGGTACACGGGTAGCGCTTGGTGCAAGGCCGATGGATATACGCGTTCAGTTTGTTGTCGAGTCGATCATCATCTGTCTGATCGGCGGCATGATCGGCATGGTTCTAGGGATCGCTTTAGCCAATGTCGGGACCAGTCTGTTAGGATTTGCAGCATCACCAAGCTTAGGCAACTGCATTATGGCCATTTCATTTTCCATGGCAATCGGTGTATTCTTTGGTTACTACCCGGCTAACAAAGCGGCAAAACTGGACCCGATCGATGCATTGCGCTACGAATAAGGCGCATCGTGTGCACAAAAATCCAAAAAACGTTCGCTTTCTTCTGCAATCATGCTATACTACTTCCCGCATCAATAAGCAGCATATGGTGTTGATGTGATGCGCGTTTGCACAATATTGTCTTCTTTAGTAGCTAACTGCTTATAGCCAACGAGTTCATGCAAACCCCACATATCGATAAACCATGCGCGTTATTGTGGCAGCCACAATAAGGAGGAAGAAAGATGGCACGTTATACCGGTCCGGTTTGGAAAGTCTCCCGTCGTTTGAGCTTTTCCGTCTTAGAAACCGGCAAGGAATTCGCGAAAGACAGCCAGGGCAGAGACCGCCGCAATTACATTCCCGGTCAGCACGGCTTCGCACAGAAAAACAGACGACCCAAGATGAGCAACTATGGTCTGCAGTTGCGTGAAAAACAAAAAATCCGCAATACTTACGGACTCAATGAAAAACAGTTCAGGAACCTGTTCGAAAGAGCGAAACGCATGAGCGGGGTTATCGGTGAAAACTTCTTGAATCTGTTGGAATCCCGTTTGGATAATCTGGTTTACCGTATGGGATTTGCCATGACGCGTCGTCAGGCCCGTCAGTTAGTCAACCATGGTCATATTCTGGTCAATGGTAAGAAAGTGGATATCCCATCCTACCGTTGCAAACCTGGAGATACCGTTGAGTTGCGTGAAAAGAGCAGACAGTTGCAGATCGTCAAGGATGCACTGGAAGCTTCTGTGGGTACAGTCGCATTCGTCAATGTCGACAAAGACGCGCGCAAAGGGACATTCACCCGTCTGCCGGAACGCAGCGAGTTGAACCGCGATTTCAACGAATTGCTGGTCGTCGAATACTACAACCGTTAATCAAACCGATTGATGTGTATGTCAAAAAGCTTTCCACAATGGCTGGAAAGCTTTTTTATTATGGTCGGACCATAAAAAAAACATGAAGCTAACGCTTCATGTGGTTTTGGATGATGATTTCAATGGATCTGGCAGCGATGTTGACGTCTTGATTGCAGATGACGTAGTCATATAAGCCACTGGACTTCATTTCTTCTTTGGCTTTGTCCAGCCGCTTTTCAATGACCGTTTCACTTTCGCTGCCGCGGTTGCGGATGCGGTTGGCCAGCTCATCCATACTCGGTGGGGTGATAAAGATCGATAATGCATCCGGGCAGCGGCTCATCACTTGTTTTGCACCCTGCACATCGATTTCCAATAAAACATTGGTGCCTTGGTTGCGCATGGTTTCAACCATGGCTACTGGGGTGCCGTAATAATGATCGACAAACTTGGCATATTCCAGTAGTTCATGATTTTCGATCGCTTGTTGGAAACGCTGCGCAGTGACAAAATAATAATTAACGCCATCCACTTCCCCTTCCCGCGGTGTACGGGTAGTCATGGAAATGGAATAGGCCAGACGGTTGGCCGGATTGGACAAAACCTGTTTGAGCACGGTCCCTTTGCCGACTCCGCTGGGGCCGCTGACAACGATCAGCAATCCTTTTTTCATCCGTTTTCCCCTCTCTATTGAATGGGTATAGCATAGCAAACCTGATTTGCATTTAAAAGAAATTTTTCTATAATCTTAAGGCATGGCAATGGATGGCATTCTGATTCATAAAGTGGTCGAACGTCTCAATGATCTGGTACCGGCCAAGGTACAAAAAATTGCACAGATTTCAGATTATGAGATGGTTTTGACCATGCGTAACGCTGCGATGGGGCGATTTGAATTGTTCATCAGTGCGCATCCGAAAACCAACCATGTCTCATTGATCGAACATAAAATCGAAGGATTGGATGAACCAAAAGGGTTTGTGATGTTGGCACGCAAGCACTTGGAACAAAGTGTACTGGTGCGCATCGAGCAGACGTGCTATGACCGTTGGTTTTCAATGGTCTTTCAAACGTATAACACCTTAGGTGATCCTGTCGAAAAACGACTGATCATTGAATTAATGGGCAAGTATGCCAATATCATTTTGGTCAATGAAAACGGCACGATATTGGACGCTGTCAAACGGATACCACCCTTTCAGAATCAGATGCGTACCATCCAGCCTGGTGCACAATTTGTGGCAACACCACTGCAAAGCGGGCGAAAAGATCCGTTTGAAACAGATCATATCGATCCAGAAATTGCGCTTAGCAGCCAGTTTTACGGTTTTGGCAAAGATTTAGCCAATGAAGTAGAATATCGGCTGAAAAATGGAATGTCCTTTGGTTCGATCATGGATGAAATCGATTCAAGCCAATTCCTTTATATTTGCACAGATGCGCCCATTCCGTCGCATTACCATTGCATTGCATTGGACCACCGCCACACAACCATACGGCAAATGGATTTATTTGCCGGATTGAATTATATCTTTTCACAAAGCGAAGCCATCGAACGATTGAAACTAGTCACATCGGATGTCACCAAATGCATCAAGTCGAATCTGAAGCATCTGCAGGGAAAATTACCGAAACTCCAACAGGCACTGGATGAAGCGATGGATTGTGATCGATATCGCCTTTATGGTGATCTGATCTATACCTGTCCCAGACAGGATAATGGATATGACCATATTCTGGCACATGATTATACCTGTGACAGCGATGTTTTGATCCCATTGGATCCCCGTTATGACTCCTATGGCAATGCCAAACGGTATTATCAAAAATATACCAAACAAAAAAAAGGGATCGCTCACATCCAGCAGCAGATCGAGATCACGACCAAAGAACGGGATTATTTTGCCACGTTGAGTGAACAACTGGATTACATGGATGTTCTGGCAGCGACCCAGATCCGTCAGCAACTGCAGGATAAAGGGTATCTGAAGAAAAACAAAACCAAACCGGGAAAGAAGAAAAAGAAAGAAAACGGGATCGCTGTTAACAAAATCAATGTGGATGGGACCATCATCTACTATGGTAAAAACCATATTCAAAATGAACAGGTCACCTTCAATACCAATGCCCGAAAAGGCATGTGGTTCCATGTCTTGAATTCCAGTGGTGCCCATGTATTGCTCAGTGCACATACGGATGATGAGTTCTATATCCGTCTGTGTGCCCAAATTGCTGCATTGTTTTCCAAATACCGCTACTCTTCTTCGGTTGCGGTCCAGTATTGTCCGGTCAACAAAGTACGTAAAATGCCAAAAGGCCAACCGGGACAGGTATTATTGGATCACTATAAGACCATTTATATCGATCCTGATCCAGCGTTGTTGGATCAATATGGATTATAGAAAATAAATGGACCATCGTATCCGATCGGATACGATGGTCCGTTTTATCATTCGATGGTAAAACCAAAGGTTTATTCATTGCGACTTAATGCCTGATTGACCAACATTTTCCGCTCATCTTTTCTCAAGCGACGATATTCACCCGGTTTTAATGGTTTAAGCAGTACATGTCCAAATTCCACCCGACATAAACGCGTGACATTCAATCCAAAATGAGCGATCATGCGACGAATTTGACGGTTCTTTCCTTCATACAAGGTGATTTTCAATTTCATCAATGGTTTATCGGGTTTGACCACATCCACACTGACTTTGCATGGGGCTGTTTTCCCATCTTCCAGTTCGATCCCTTTGCGTAACTGATCCAGATCATCATTGCTGAGCAATCCGTCAATGGTCACTTCATAGACTTTGCCGATATGATATTTGGGATGGATCATCATCTGGGTGAATTCACCATCATTGCTGACGAATATCAATCCGCTGGAATCATAATCGAGTCGGCCGACGGGATAAAGCCGTTGGGGAACATCACGGAAAAAATCAGCGATGCAGGTTCTGCCTTTTTCATCCAAAACGGTGGCAATGACGTTACGCGGCTTATAAAAGACATAGGTCACTTCTTCTTCCTTGTTGCTGTATTGGACACCATCCACTTCGATGATGTCATTGCCATTGACCTTGGTTCCCAATTCAGTAATGGTTTGACCATTGACTTTGACACGTCCTGCTTTGATCAATTCTTCGGCTTTGCGACGGGATGCGATCCCGTATTGCGCCATGACTTTTTGTAATCGTTCCATTGTTTCTCCTTAACATTGACACCACTCAATGGTGGTTTTTGTTTCCCCAATAGTTGCTACCGGCCGTGGTAAAATCATCGATGATATCCACATCCACCATCCCGTTTGGATCCATGGATGCCAAAATGCTGGCCCGTTTATGCCCATCGATAACGATATAACGGGGCGAACCATCATAGCCGCTATATATGGTTTTGACCCTTAAGGGAAAGGTTTGACCCTGACGTTTCAATGATTGGGCCAGATCGGGATGATTCAGATCAATGGTGAATATCAGCTTACGGATACAGATGCGATCAGCGCGCATGGATTTTCCTCCGTCTTTTCTTGCGTTTGTTGATATTGACCATCACAAAGATGATCCAAACCACAAGTACCACCACCAATAAAGCAAAGATAGAAAGACGCATCATGGTCGTGGCCATATCCGTAAATGGCGCATCATCATTGTCCATGGTGATGACTTCATTGGGATCAGTGCCACTTAAAATCTGAGTCGTTGGTTTGGTCAAGATCACCAATGTACCGGTATGCTCCGTGAGCATGGATAAAGTGGTCGAACCAATGGATACTGGCAATTGATAGACCGCATCCCCATCGATCACTAACGCTGACACAGCATTACCTTGAACACTCGAAGCGGCAATGGTCAATACCAATGGCGCATTCAGTTTGATGGCATGACGATTATGCTCCAGGGATAAATCATAAACGGAAGCAATGGTATAACCATCGTTGATATAGTGGTTGACGGCCATATTGGTTTGAATGGTATCATCCAAATCGGTGTTGTTTAGACCAATCGTGATCACATTTTCAAACCATCCATCTGCTTTGACCGTCTTGAAATCCAATGCCATGGATAGATTGGATATCCCAAGAAGATCATCCCCTTCCAGATGATAGGTGAATCCATTTTCATGGATGATGGGAACCATAATGGCATCCAGTTGCCGATATTGACCCATGGTCAATATCGGTAACGTATTGGCATTATCCAAAATGGTTTTAAATGCGCTGATTTCTTCTAAAGTGGCTGAACCATAATCAATGGTGGCATTGATCGTATCCTGGATATAGCGATAAGTTTGATCCAATTGAGATGAAACTTCGACGGTAAACGAAGTGGTCTGACCACCATAACGAACGTAAACACGCTGGATCCCGTTGATGTCGAAGCGATATCCTTCGATCATATCCATGGTCAGATCCACCGTTTCATTGGTCCCATCACGATATCGAAGCATCACTTTGCCATTGGTACAGTCAAAACGTTCATTGGTTTCATAAATGGTTTTCGGCAAAGTGACCATGGTCAACCCAACAGTATCGTGATAGATCGCCCGATAATTCATGGTCTTACCATCATCACTCACCAATTCATATCCCTGAAACTGACCACCATCTTTAAGGGGTATGGCCAATGACGGATAACGCGGATCCATGGTATAGCTCATACTTATATTACCATCCGCAAAAGTCCCACCATTCGCATCCAGGTTCACCTGAACCATTTGGCTGTCATTATCCATTTCTCCGATGATCGTATCCACCACATCTTTTGGGATATAGCCCACATTGACCGTGTTTCCCCATTGATCCGTCACTTCATGATCCAGTACGATCTGATAATAATTGCCACTTTCACCATTGATCAATACACTGTTGAGCCGCTTTGGTGCATAACTGTAAGCAATGGTTGGATCATCGCTATCGATCAATACATCCACCGCTTCATCATCGCTGAACAAACCGATCTGATAGCTATCTTTCATGTTCAATCCCATGGTGGAATCCATATCATACAGATATCCGGCTGCTTTTTCACCCCAATACGGATCAGATGCATAGGATACGTTCATTCCGCTTTCCTTGTTCCCGAAAAAGCAACCGTGATACGTAAAGTCATCGGGATTGCAATAGGATTCGACAATATAATTGGCACCATGGGAGGCAATGGAGTTTGAAACGGAAAGATATCGGGATGCATTGGCTTCCACGGCGGAATCATAAGCCGCATGACCGAATAGATTATTGCGGGTATAGGCCAGATGTGAGCGGCCAAGGCCACTTTCATTCAAACTCAATGCAGCCATCATTAATCCATTGACCCCATAGCGGTATTGGTTGGTCAAAAATGCATTGGCACTGTCAAAGAGCATGCTTTGCGTCAGATCATCACTGATACTGTCATGGCCCAGATCCGAATAGCTGGACATGGTTTCAACCATGCCATAGGCGTTGAAATATGTATTGAGTGTGGTTTCATCCACCTTGGCTAACGAGCGATGCGAAAGATATTGATAGAAGTTATAATATGGCTGATTTGCATTGATGGCTTGACCATGGCTAACGGTGGTCAGATCATCAAATAAACGTTGAAGATCATCATAGAAATAATGCCCATCGGGTGAATAATAATCCTGACCTTCGGTTAGATACGTCGGTGATTGATCGATCACCACCGTATTGGCATAGGTATCGACAGATAAACTGCCTTTGATAAAATGGACCAATTCACCATCAATGATGCGGTATTTGCTGATGGTCGTCTCCAAATAACTCAGTGGTACCAATGTCGCATGACTGGCCGATACCCATACGGTATTACCACTGTAGTGCATGGCATAATAGGTGCCATTACTGTTGGAATGGGAATAATACCCATCGATGCCATAGCAGGCATTGGTATAACCATTTTCATCCGTGGTGACATCGATCAGATCAATGGTGGTATTGCAGTCCGAAGCATTGAGAAAAACCAGTCCTTCATGCATGGCGACGATCGAATCACCATGAATGATCAACCAGTCGTCATTTCCGTTTTGATAATATGCATAGGCATCCGCGTAAGTATCGAATACCGCCAAGGCGGTATTGGGATCATCTTCACTAACCACCCGATAGCCATCCATGGATTGGATATCCGTGATATCCATGGTCAAACCATCAATTGAAGAAAACAACATCCCACCGATAAACGATAAAAAAAGGCACCATCGTTTCATGGTGACCATTTTACCATGAAACGCCTGGTGCCTTTATGGGTTTATCCGTGTGAAAGCAATGTGTTCAATTGATCGATATAATATCGTTTTTGTGAACTGGTCAAACCAAATGCAGCATTGAATGCATTGATATTCATCTGAATGATATCTTTGATCGTCAATCCCATATCATCAATTAGATGATCATATTCATCCAACAGGGTAATATCGGATAACGTCCGGTTATCACACGATACGGTGACCTTTATTCCGTGTTGATACAGTGGTTTTAGGGGATGATTTGGATAAGATGGCTGGTTTTTGCAATGGACATTGCTGGTTGGACACATTTCCAATGTGACATCATTGGTTCGAACCATTTCCACAATGGATGGATCATGGATGCAATTGCCACCATGACCGATGCGTTTTGCTCCCATCTTTATTGCACTTTCGACATGGTCAGGACCACCGGCTTCTCCGGCATGGATCGTATACGGAACATTCAACGATCTCGCTTTTTCAAAAAACGGACGGTAATGGTCCATGGGAACCGCACCTTCGGCACCGGCAAGATCAATGGCCACGACCCCTTTGTCAAGATAGTGATACGCTAGATCCAATGTGGTCCAGTTGAGTGCATCATTATCATTGACGGGATCGATCATCATACAGCAGATGATCCCGATTTGAATGGGCAACCCGTCGGCTTTGGCCTTATCCACCCCTTCCAGCACAGCTTCCAATGCGTCTTTCTGGTTTAGACCCTTTTGCAGATGATATTGAGGGGCAAAGCGGATCTCCGCATAAACGATCCCTTCATCGCACAGACGTTTGATCAAATCATAGGTGCATTCCTCAATGGCTTTTCGATGCTGCAATAATGCCAAAGGCAAATCAAAACAAGCCAGATAAGTTGCCAGATCAGGGACGTCTTCGGGTACGATCATGCGATGGGAAAAGGCAGCATAATCTTCCTGCGGTTGGATCAGATCCAGTTGTTTGGCCAGCGTATATGCCAGTTTGGGATTGATGGAACCATCCAGATGCAGATGGAGTTCAGCTTTGGGAAATTGGTAGTGCATCATGTTATTCGGTGGTTAAACCACTCTCTCCTTTGAATCATTCTATCATATGATCAAAATGGCATGGCGTTGACAATCGAAATCATCAGTTGTTCAAAAACTTCACCCTTTTGTTGTGCAGTTTGCACCACATCATCTCCAGATAATGTTTCCTCCTTGATCCCGGCTGCCATATTGGTGATCAAACTCATGGCCAATACCGGCAAACCGCAATGGTCAGCGGCGATCACTTCCGGCACGGTGCTCATACCAACTGCATCTGCACCGAAAAGACGGAATGCCTTGATTTCTGCCGGTGTTTCATAACTGGGACCCATGAAACCAAGGTATACGCCTTCTTTTAGATCGATATCCAGCTTTTTGGCACACTCACGGGCGATCTGTTGATAATTTATGTTGTACACATGGCTCATGTCAAAGAAACGGGGACCGATGGTTTCATCATTGCACCCGCGAAGCGGATTATTCCCCATCAAATTGATATGATCGTTGATCAGCATGAAATCACCGACGGAAAAATCAAGATTGATCCCACCGGCTGCGTTGGTTAAAACCAGTGCTTTACAACCCAACGCCTTTAACACCTGGATCGGCAAAGCGATGGTGGACATGTCATAGCCTTCATAATAATGAAAGCGTCCCTGCATGGCCAATACTTTCTTGCCGCTTAACGTTCCAGCGACAAACCGTCCGGCATGGCCGGGGGCTGTGGATACAGGAAAATGGGGGACATCCCCATAGGGGATATAAATGGGTGCGTTGATTTTATCCGCCAAACCACCAAGTCCTGAGCCGAGTATAATGGCCAGATCAGGGGTAAAGTGGATTTTGGAATGGATATAGTCCACAGCTTGTTGGATTTGTATTTGTCGATTCATGAAATGGTCCTTTCAATATGGTTGATACCATCATATCATTGCTGATCAAAAAGCCACACCCTTGGGTGTGGTTATGGTCAAACCATTAATGCATCGTATTGAATATATAGTCGATCATGATGCTTGAGGCAATCAACATGGAATCTTCATTGAGATCATAATATCCCTGATGATGTGGCAATTGCGTATTGGCGCGTTGATCATGTGTACCGACATACATGTAGCACCCATTGACATGTTGCAGATAATCGGCCATATCATCGGCTGCCAATGATTTGGGACGATCATGATGAACATGGTTTGAACCAACGATAGCAATGGCATACGGAGTGATTTGATCACAGTTATCTTGAGTATTGATCAACGGATTGGCATAGTTGGTGATCGTAACGGATGCATTGCATCCGAAATAACCAGCCATGGTTTCAACCACGGAGGTGATTTTATCCTGGACCATTTGACGCGTGGTTGGATCAAAGCAACGGATGGTTCCTTCAAAAAAAGCATGGTCGGCTATGACATTGTATCCATTGCCACAGTGCAATGTACCGACACCGACGATCACACTGTCCAATGGTGAAACCATTCTACTCACAATGGATTGCAATGATACGACCATATGCGCCACAGCCACCAATGCATCCTTCCCTTTTTCCGGATTCGCCACATGCGCACTGGTCCCATTGACTTCTACCTTGAAATAATCACACGATGCATTGTTTCCTCCGGGTGTGATATAGACATCCCCAACAGGATATTCACTGGCACCATGATAGGCGAGGATAAAATCCACATCATCCAAGCAATGAGAAGCAATGAATTGACGGGCACCCTGTCCGTTTTCTTCACTGTGTTGGAAAACCAACTTGATGGTGCCACGCCATTTTGATTGATGGTCGTTGAGAATGAATGCCGTGGTCAACAGTGCCGCAGTATGGGCGTCATGCCCGCAAGCGTGCATGACGCCATCCACACAACTATGATAACTGCAATCGGATTTAAGATCTTGGATGGGTAACGCATCGATATCGGCACGCAGGGCAATGGTTGGACCATCCCCATTATGGATGATCCCCAACACACCGGTTTGACCAATGCGTTGATGGTGGATACCATGCTCATCCAATTGCTGTTCGATGAATTCGGCCGTGTGGAATTCGTTGAGACTTAATTCTGGATGCGCATGCAGATACCGTCGGTTTTCAATGGTTTTCTTTCGATAGGGTTCAACCAACGCAGAAATGGTATATTCCATCATTTACTCCCATGCCGGCAAGAAGGCTCCACCATAAGCCTGTTGCAGCGTATCGGCCACTTCATCGCTCTGATATGCTTTTACGATCGCTTGATAAATTTCATTGTCTGCATCTTCACTGCGTACCACGATGCAATTGCGCAATGAATCCACATTATCGATCGCATTGATATCTTCCATCAAAATGCCATCGTTGATTGGATTCAAGCCAGCGGTGACGGCATTGCCGCCATTGATGATGGCGGCCGTGCAATCCGGTAATAAATTGGCTAATGTCGCCGATTCTGCCGTAATGATTTCAATATCCACGGCATAATCGGTAATATCCATGACCGTCGGGGTATAACCAACTGAGGGATCGACTGTGATCAAACCAGCGGATTCCAGTAATTTCAACGCTCTGCCGCCATTGGTGGTATCCGAGGGAATCGCGATGATATCCCCATCACTGATTTCTTCCACACTGTGGATCTGATCGGTATTGGGAAACATCGCCAGTGGTGCCAAGATGGTATCACCAATCGGGGTGATATCATAGCCTAACTTGTTGATTTCATCTTCCAGATATGTATGCGTCTGGAATGCGTTCATATCGATGGATCCTTCATCCAAAGCACGATTGGGGGCCACGTATTCACTGAATTTGACCAGTTCCACCTGGATGTTTTGATCTTTGAGCAATTCATTGACGGTGTCCCATTGGGCGTTGTATTCACCAACGACACCGACGGTAACGGTGGTGATACCATCATCATCGGTGGAATTGGAACTGCAGCCAAATGTTGTCAATACAAGGGCGCTTAACGCCAGTTTGGTAATGGTCTTGTTCATGTTTCATACCTCCTATTCATGATCAAACAAGATTAATGTGTGGTTTTTTTAACGATGATCCCACCGACACACTGCACGATGGAAACCAATAACAGAATCATAGCCAACGAAACCCATAACGAATCCGTCTGGTAATTCTGATACCCGTAGCGGATGGCAAAATCACCTAACCCGCCGGCGCCCACGGCGCCGGCCATGGCAGTTAGACCGATCAGATTGACGATGGTGATCATGGATACCCTTACGATACTGGGAATGGATTCATGTAGCATCACGTGGATGATGATTTCAACAGTGGTACAACCCATGGCTTCACTGGCTTCGATCAAACCATGATCCACTTCACTCAGTACGGATTCGATCTGACGGGCATAAAAGGGAATGGTACCGATGACCAATGGGAAGATGGCACCATTGACACCAATGGATGTTCCCATGATCAACCGTGTGGCCGGGATCAAGATCATGATCAAGATCAAAAACGGAATGGAACGCAGGATATTGATGGTTTTATCCAAAATATTGAAGATCAGTTTATTGGGATGCAATCCATCGGATCGGGTAATGGTCAAAACCACACCCACGATCAGACCGAATAAAAAGGAGATCAATGCACTGGTCAAAACCATGATGATGGTATCGACCGTACATCCCAGCAATTCTTCGATCATCCGTGGATTGGACATATGGGGAAACCATGTTTCGATCATGATCGGATCACCTCCACTTTCACATTGGCTTGACGGATCGTATCAATGGCTTCAACCATATCTGCACTCTTCCCATTGACTTTAACGATCAACTGACCCAATGGTTTACCGTCGATCACTTCCACCGTCCCAAAAACGATATTGCAATCCACATCGAATTGTCGAGAGACCTTCGAAATCAATGCCTGAGCGGCACTGTCTGCGATATAGGTCAGTTGGATCAGTTGCTCATTTGGATCACATTGCATCAATTCATATCCGGCATCGATCAGGGATGTGATCGATGCCATTTGCGTAGTGGAATCCACAAATTTTTTAGTGATCTGGGCCTTCGGAGAAGCGAAAATATCATAGACATCTCCTTGTTCCACGATACGTCCGTTTTCCATGATCGCTACTTTTTTAGCGATGGTTTTGATCACACTCATCTGATGGGTGATTAATACGATGGTCAAACCAAGGGATGCATGTAATTTCTTTAATAATGCCAGTATGCTTTCTGTGGTTTGCGGATCCAATGCCGAAGTGGCTTCATCACATAAGAGTATGGTCGGATCATTGGCCAATGCCCGTGCAATGGCCACCCGTTGTTTCTGACCACCGCTGAGCTGGTTAGGATAACTATCCGCTTTATCCGATAGTTCCACAAGTGAAAGCAACGCATTGACTTTTTGAGTGATCTGGGATTTGGTCAGACCACTTTTTCGCAATGGAAAGGCCACATTTTGCTGGATCGTCAATGCTTCCATCAAATTGAAATGCTGAAAGATCATCCCGATCTTTTGCCGCTTCTTTCTCAATTCAACATTACGCAGTTTGGTCAGATCCTCCCCATCGACCATCACGGATCCACGATCCGGTTTTTCCAGTAGATTGATCATGCGGATCAATGTGCTTTTTCCCGCGCCCGAATAACCGATCAAACCAAAGATCGTTCCGGTATCAATGGTGAGTGATACATCATTGACCGCATGGACATTGCCACTTTTGCTTGCAAACGTTTTCGTCACATGATTCAGTTCGATCATTCCTTACCTCCTTTTACCCTTAAAAATAAAAAACCTTTCGACTGTTATCGAAAGGACGAATGTATCGTGTTACCACCTTTGCTTTTAAAACTGCATCACTGCCGGTTTCCTCACCGAGTACCATCATACTCTTCCCGTATAACGTCGGGATAACGTCAAAACTTAACGATTCAGTTTTGAAGCTCCAAGGCCATCTTCACATCGCTTTTGATCTTTGTCTTGCACCAACCGACAACTCTCTGATGATCGACTCACGATGCTACTATTCTCTTCACAGCTTCTGGTATCAGTATACGCAATGGTACGACCAATGCAAACGATGGATTTATACGGGTTTGTGAAACAATTTTCATCGATGGTTTAACCATCGAAAAAAGGCGATGCAATGCATCGCCTTCAGTTGGATTGATCAGTCGATCTGACGGAAGAAGGTCGGGATGTTGGAATCATCCTCATTTTCTTTTTCATCCACGTGTTCACTGGTCGCTTCAAAGGAAACATGATTGCTCACCGCAGCATCTTCTTCGACCACTTCCGGTGTATCAAATCCAGTTGCAATGATGGTAACGATGATCGCATCACCCAACTTATCATTGACGGCCACACCATAGATGATGTCGATCTCCGTACCGGCAGCTTCACGGATGTATTCGATCACTTCACTGGAATCATACAATGTCATGCCCGAACCACCGGTAACATTGACGATCGCATTGTGTGCACCACGCACATCCCCTTCCAGCAACGGTGAAGAAATAGCACGGGCTGCAGCTTCCGTCGCCTTATTTTCACCTTCAGCCATACCAATGCCGATCAAGGCTTCGCCCTGGTTTTCCATGATGCTCTTGACATCGGCGAAATCCAGGTTGATCAATGCCGGAACGGCGATCAGATCGGTAATGGTCTGTACGGACTGACGCAGGATATTGTCAGCTTCCTGGAAAGACTGTTCAAACGGGATATGTCCGATGACTTCCAGCAGACGATCGTTGCTGATCACGATCAAGGAATCGATATATTCGCGCAATTCTTTCAAACCGGTCTCGGCATTGTTTTTGCGTCGACGGCCTTCAAAAGTAAACGGCTTGGTAACGATAGCTACCGTAAGTGCACCCAGTTCTTTGGCGATTTTAGCAAATACAGGAATCGCACCGGTTCCGGTACCGCCGCCTAAACCGCAGGTCAAGAAAATCATATCGCTGCCTTCCATGGCTTTGCGGACTTCTTCTTCACTTTCCAATGCGGCTTTGCGGCCGTTTTCGGGATTTCCGCCGGCACCCAGTCCGTCTTTTCCCAGTACTAATTTATTTCCGCATGGCGAGGCATCCAGTACCTGCATGTCGGTATTGCACACATAAAAATCCACACCCTGAACGCCTTCACGGACCATGCGGGCGACAGCATTGCATCCGGCGCCACCGATGCCGAATACTTTGATCCGAGCGATTTGATTGTAGGTTAAATCAGCCATATGTTTGTCCTCTCCTGACTATTTCTTCCCCTGTAGAAGTGCATTTCTTAACTTATTGGTAATGGTCATTTCCTTGAACTCATCGGAACGGATATCGACCAGACGTGCGAACGTATTCACATCGACACTGGCGTCATTTCGTCCGTTGATTTCCAATAAATCTTTATAAGCATAGAACAATCCCGCGGCCGTTGTCAAACTCGGATTTCGAATTCCAAGCGTTTCCGGCGCATAGGTTTTGACCTCGCTGACCACGGTATCTGACAGACAATCACTGATCCCTTGCAATTCAGCCATATCGTTGCTGATGATCACCACCGCTTTTCCGGCGGAAAGGATCGGATCAATGGATTTTTTGACCATCTCCAGCCATTGCTTCAATGGGGTCTCGATGCATTCAAAAATCGCTTTTTCACTGATGGTACGGGTGGTATCACCATCCGCCCAGACATAGCAAGTTTGATTGGAGCGCAATTCCGCATTGAGCCGAACATTATATTTGATCAAGCGGGTTGCGGCTTTGGATCCCAGATGATAGCGCTGATCCAATGCCTCGACCATCGATTCCAATCCCAATGGCAATGTCATGAAATTGACCAGACGACCATCGGAGAATAAAGATAAGCGGGTAGTATGGTATTGACCATCCAGCAAAATGATGTATTTATCCATGGATTGCTCGAATAATGCCGCTTCTTTTCCGATGGCATAACCATCTAAGAAAATGGACATCACCGAAACGCCGGCATTTTCGACGCTGCTGACCAGATCATACATGAAATTGCGATCTGCAAAATAGACGTCCATCAAAATGGAAAGATCATCCAGTGTTTCATCAATGGGACAGCGTCGGGTGGAAATACCATTGCAATAATATTTCACACAACTGACCTGCACGATTTCACAATTTTTCGGCACGTTGACATGACGCATTGCAGCGCTCATCGCTCGGCGGATATCATGATACGTTGCCTGCTTGTTCACGGAATTCAGTGCCACTTTTTCTTTGATATGCGCACGGGAAACATTCACTCCGGGAATGGAAAGAATCACCTTTTTGACCGGTATGCCCAAATTCTTTTCAACGTTGGCTAACGCCAACTTGATCGATTCGCTCACTGCGGTTTTATCGCTGATCCGCTCAGCTTTGACACCGTCACAGTCCACGCGTTCAACTTTTAGTATATTCAAACGGGTATTGTAAAATTCGCCGACGATCAGGCGGACTTCATGATCAGCCACTTCCAGTCCGGCATAAATCTGTTTACTCATGTTCACACCCTTTCATAAACCTAGTTAAAAGATTATCACAAAGTATGGTAAAAGTATATCGATGAAACGGGTTTGTGCAAGCAAAAATAAGCGGTATCGTGATGGTTGAAACCACCATCATCCAT
Source organism: uncultured Erysipelotrichaceae bacterium (assembly GCA_944327105.1). Classification (GTDB taxonomy): domain Bacteria; phylum Bacillota_I; class Bacilli_A; order Erysipelotrichales; family Erysipelotrichaceae; genus CALVGN01. The sequence goes on from CALVGN010000040.1 coordinate 46,666, forward strand.
TGGTCAAACCATGTAAAAATCACATGAAAGCCATAGTAATGGTCAAAATTATCGGTTGCAATGGCCGTTAAGTCATGGTAAAGTAATCAAGCATTTGATGAAGGGAGGGTTTGTAAAGTGTCTAGAGTTTGTGCCATCACCGGCAAGAAAGCCTTAAGCGGCAATAGACGTTCACACTCATTACGTGCCACACGTCGCAAATGGAATGTGAATTTACAAAAAGCAACGATCATGGTGGACGGGAAACCCACCAAGGTTCGCATTTCTGCACGCGCACTGAGAACGTTGAAAGCACAAAGCGTTGCCAAAGCGTAAGCATCATAAACTAAAAAACGCATCGATGAAATCCGATGCGTTTTTTTATGGTCAAATCACTTTAAAACCGTTCGAAGAAACCATCCAGAACATCCACCACGGAACCGTAGTTGATACTTCCAGGCGTTGTCAAACTGCTGATATTGAGATGGATCCCATCCATCACGGCATAAAATGCATACAACAGAGTGGCAATCAATACACAGCCGATGATGGTCATCACCACGATCCGAATGTAATAATGGCTGATCTTCAAATCATCCACCACCACGATCATCGTACTGCTTAACCATAATAATACCAACGGGATCATTGCCCAGATCGAAGTCAGTTTCAATACCGATAACACCAATGTCAACACCCCACACAGACCTAACGCCAACGAAGGGACTAAACTGTGCGCGATCACGGTGGTCAATGACAGTTTCCGCTTACCGATAAATAATGCCAGTTGGAATACGGTATAATGGGCGATCAATAAGATCAAACCACAGACGATCGGTACATACCAGGCCATTTTCAGATCGATGGCATACATGCCAAAACTGGACATGGTGACAAATTGATTCAACGTCAGCAATGTCTTGATCAACGTGGTTCCGATCAATGCAAAAAACAGGGTCATCATCACCCATTCCAGCAACACCATCCATAAGCAGCTGATCAAATCGATATGCTGTTCGACGGTCGGTGATTTGATCAGCTGAACAAAAGAAACACCGCCTTTTTTCATGCTGTCTAAGACTTTAGAGCCACCTTCCGAAATCACCGCTCCAGCCTGAGAAAGGGCTTTTTCGGCATTTTCTTTGAGTTGATCGGCGACTTCGGCGCCGATCATGCCCGAATCATCATTGGGTGTGGATTCCGTATTATCGGTAGTGATGGTTGAATCATCCACTGGTGTGGTTTCAACAGTAGGCGTTGATTCATCTACCGGATTGACTGGATCGCTCGGTTCGGATTTATTTTCGATGATGGTATTCTCTGTTCCGCAATTTGGACAGATTTGGTTTTCATTTTCGAATTCACTGCCGCATTGTTTACATTTCATATGGAATTGTCCCCTTTTTGCATAATGCTATGATAAATTGGATTTTCTTTGATACGGATCACTAATAGTTTACCGTAGTGGATCGAGATCAAGGCAGGTCGATGGTTGAGCCATTGATTGGAAATGCATAATGGATCCATGGTATTCAATTGATGATGATCCAATGGATATAACGCATCCTGGATGCTGATGCAGCTTTGCTGCATGGCAAATAAGCTGAAGCGATCATAATTATCACATGGTAATACCATGTCCGTTTGCTTTACCACCATATCGCCATTCTCCATGACATAACGGACATGATCGCCATAATGGGAAAGTAAAAGGATATTGGCATAGGAATGATCGATGCGCTTGCCAATGGCACCATAGACATCTACCCATTGATATCCCTGGTCAAAACCATACGCCAATGCCGCATCCAGATCCGTGATATCTTTTTTGACATTCAGTTTGACCAATGGAACAGGAATGGATCGAACCATGGAATAATCGTGTTGATCCATACTATCAAAATCACCAATCGCACCGATCAGACGAGGGTGGTTCAATACCTGCAATACACCGGCATCCACAGCCAAAATATCATCCGTTATGGTTGAAACCATGTTCATATCTGCCAATGGCGTCACAATGGCCAATTTAGTGGAAACCATGGGTCAATGCCGCCACATTGGCGGCAATATCTCCTTTAAAAACAGAAGAGCCGGCAACAGCCATGGTCATACCATGATCGACCAATGGTTGGATCAAGGATGCATTGATCCCACCATCCACTTCGATCTCGATCGACAGATCATGCTGGTCGATATACGCTTTCAATCGATCCATACGCTCAAATGTTTCCGGCATGAATGCTTGTCCGCCAAAACCCGGCTGAACACTCATCAACAAGACCATTTCCACCTGATCCAGATAATTGAACAGTGCATCCACCACTGTGGTTGGTCGGATCACGATCCCAGCTTTCAGACCATGATCATGGATCAAATCGATGCATTGATTGATCTTGCGTTCATCAAAATGATAACTTTCCAAATGAAAACTGATCCAATCCGCACCCGCTTTGGCAAACGCATCAATAAACATCAATGGATCATCCACCATCAAATGCACATCCAGTTCCCCTTTGAATCGTTTCTGAAATCCTTTTAACAAGTCCGCACCAAAGCTTAGATTGGGCACGAAGTGACCATCCATCACATCAAAATGCAGCATGGTGATGCCACAGCTTTCCAATAAATCCAGCTGATGGTTCATCTGACTGTAATCCATCGATAAAACACTGGGTAATACGCGCATCTAACTCTCCTTTACTCTGGATAATAGTACAGGGTGATATGATTGCCTGCACTTTGGGTATATGTTTCGCCAGGAGATGGATCCATGGCCACCACCACCCATGGGATCGGTCCACCTTCTTGACCGCCATCAGCGGAATAAGTCGTTGGATCCAAGGGTTGATTGACGGTGGTCAAACCCATTTCCTTCAAATGATTCTCCGCATCCCCAAGACTCCAGTTGATCAAGTTGGGGACCACGATGGAAAGACTGGCTCGATAATAAATCACCAATTCATTGTCCGTATCCGGATCAAATTGGGTTCCCGGGTCGATCAATTCCTGCCGGATCACACTGCCCGGTTGCACACTGTCATTTTCTTCCTGAACATAGGATATAAACAAATGGGGATATTGTTTTGCCCACTCATCCACACTCGTAATGGTGGAACCCGTAAAATCTGGCATGGTCACACCGATCCCGCTGCTGACCACCACCTGTACATGGCTTCCCGGATCCAATATCGTATCGGCAGCAGGTGTAATGGAAATGATATTCCCTTTGGCCACATCATCGGTCAATTCATACGTGATATCTGCATTATCCAGTATCAGCTGTTGCTCATCCAGCAGGGTACGTGCTTCCGCTACATTCATCCCTACCACATGCGGAACGCTCGCCATCTTGGGTTCTGGTTCGACCATCCCACTTCCGACAAACCATGCGATGGCACAGATGATTCCTACCAAACCAATACAACCGATGATCCAACCATATAATTTCTTTTTGCGCTTTCTTGCTTTTTTGGGGATCTTGCGGTTGCGTGAGGCATCAGAACTCCCTTTAAACTGCTTGTCACCGAGATCACGTAACAGTTGCTCATCGTTTTCATTGGTCAACCGGGCAAATTTGACCGGTGGTTCTTTGACGGACTGGCATTTACATAACGCATCATACATCTGCTTGCAATCCGAGTAACGCTGATGCTTGTTTTTCGCCGTTGCCAACAGCACGATATTTTCCAACGCTTGCGGAATTTCTGGATTGAAATCACGCACGCGTGGCATCGGTTCTTTGATATGTTTGAGACAAATATGCACGGGTGTATCGTCTTTAAAGGGAACATCCCCCACTAACATTTCATAAATGACGATGCCCATCGCATAAATGTCGCTTTGCACACTGGCTGGCTCGCCTTTGGCCAATTCCGGTGCCAGATAATGCACTGATCCCATCACGGAATCCGTTTGAGTCAGCTGCAGACTGTCCTTGGTCAGTGCAATGCCAAAATCCATCACTTTGACGGTCCCATCATCCTTGATGATGATATTCTGGCTCTTGATATCCCGATGGATGATCCCTTTGGCATGCGCAGCCGCAATGGCCAATGCCATTTGTTTGGCAATATCCACCGTTTCCGACACATCCAAGGCACCGCGCAAACGCAGCAATTCCTTCAATGTATGGCCTTTGACATATTCCATGACCATATACGGATGTTTGTTGTAGGTACCGATATCGTAGATTTCCACGATATTGGGATGCGACAGATCCGCAACGGCCTTCGCTTCCCGTTCAAAGCGCAAAACATTGACCGGATCATTTTGCAGATCCCCGCGCATCAGTTTAATGGCGACCTGACGGTTGAGCACGGTATCCAATGCCAGCACGACATCCGCCATTCCACCTTGGCCGATGGATTTGATCACTTCATAGCGATTGGCTATCATTTCACTGTTGGCTACCATTGGATGCTCCTTTCTCTTTTTCGATCAATATGATCGTGACATTATCATAACCGCCGGCTTTTAAGGCCAGTGCCAGCAGGCGGCGAAGCTTGAACTGGGTGGATTCCTGATCGTTTTTCAATACGTCTTCGATCGCCTGCTGGGGCACATAGCCGTATAGGCCGTCGGAACAGATCAGATAAGTGGATATGGGTTCATTGATCACTTCCATGTCCATTCGCACATTGCTCCACACCCCAAGTGCATTGGTAATGACATTTTTTCGGGGATGATTGGCCGCTTCTTCCAACGTCAGCTGACCGGCACGGACCATATCCATCACCCAGGTATGATCATTCGTCAGACAACCGAATGTCGCATCATCGTATAGACCATACACACGGGAATCACCGATATTGATCACAAAGGTACCGACACTACCGATAAATACACCGGTCAATGTGGTTCCCATCCCTTTGTAAATGGCATATTTCTGTGCTTTGTTGTAAATCTGGAAATTGGCGCGGGAAACATGGTATCGCACAAAGGTCATGGCGCTGGTCAGATCATCGAATTTTGGGGATTTGCTGAACGCATCCCCGATATAATCCGTGGCCATCGTGCTGGCCACATCGCCGGCTTTGCCTCCGCCGATGCCATCGGCCACGATGGCCAATACATCGCCATAGGCATTGGCTGAGATGATGTAGGAATCCTGATTGGCTTTGCGGACAAGCCCTTTGTCCGTGACACCGTAACACTTCATCGAAACACCCCTTCTCGCTTGGCACGCAACTGGCCGCAGGCCGCATCGATGTCATCGCCATGGCGTGCACGCAGGGTGGCTTTGACCCCATGCTTCATCAACACATCGTAAAAGCGTAAAGCCACGCCCATATCCACACCTTGAAATCCATTTTCGTCCACGGCGTTATATGGGATCAGGTTCACATAGGCACATAAGCCTTTCACCAGTTTCGCTAAAGCAATGGCATGCTCATCGGTATCGTTGACGTGACGCAAAAGGATATATTCAAAGGTGATCTTGCGATTGTTTTTGGATGCATAGTAACTTAAAGCATCCATCAATTCCTCCAATGGATAGGCATGATTGACAGGCATCAGCGTATCCCGCAGTGCATTGGTGGGCGCATGCAGGGAAATGGCAAGATTGTATTGATGGTGTTGATCGGCAAAAAGGCGGATCTTGGGAACGATACCACAGGTGGAAATGGTGATATGACGGGCACCGATCTCCAATCCTTTGGGATGATTGACGATGGCACAGAAATCCATCACATTTTCATAATTGTCAAAAGGTTCCCCAGTGCCCATGATGACGATGTTTTTCACCCGCTCATTGAGTGGTTCCAGTTCTTTGGCAACATATAAAACCTGCTGGACCATTTCTCCGGCAGTCAGATCTCTCTGTTTTTTCAATAACCCGGAGGCACAGAATTTGCATCCCATGTTGCAACCCACTTGGCTAGAGATACAGACGGAATAGCCAAAGTGATAGTGCATGCGTACGCATTCCACTTTGGCATCATCAAAGCCAAACAGATATTTGACGGTCCCATCCTTGCTTTGTTGACGCTCGACGAGATGTAGAGTGGTCGTACCATAGGTATCGTTTAACAGAGATTTCTGGGCTTTGGACATATCGGACATTAAATCAAAGTCTGATATTTTTTTACGATATAGCCAGTTGAATAACTGGTCAGCTTTGAATGATGAAAACCCCCAGGCGGTGAATTGGTCTTTCATTGCTTGGTGGGTTAGATCATAGATACTCTTTTTTGACATAGATTCATTATATTATGGCCACGGTGGTTTTTAAAAGTTATCCGGTGGTCAAAACCGCATAGTAGAAACCATCGGTGTCGGTTGAATCGGGGAATATGGTGGTTTCGACCAATCGATGATAGTTTGGATGACGATTGAGAAAGGATTGGATTTGTTTCTCATTTTCCTTTTTATTGAGTGTACAAGTGGAATACACCAATCGACCCTGTGGTTTCAACCAGGATGCCACATGGTCGAGCATATCCGATTGCAATTGTTGCAGTTCATCCAGTGTAGCGCTTTGCAATGTAAACCGCATTTCCGGCCTGCGGGAAAGCACACCTAACCCTGAACAGGGTGCATCCAATAAGATCCGATCGAATGTATGATCCGCATACTGTTGATCCAACAGGGAACCACACACACAAGTGGTATTGGTAATACCCAGTCGAGTCAGGGTCTGTTTTAACAATTCCACACGATGCGGATGATATTCCACCGCCGTGATGGAACCGCTATCCTGCATCAGCATGGCCATTTGACTGGTTTTGCTGCCTGGGGCAGCACAACCATCCAATACGATCATATCCTGCTTTAGATCCATGGCATTGACGATGGCCATACTGTTTTTATCCTGGATCACACATTGGCCAAGGTGATAATACGCACTGTCCATGATATTGCCATCATAGGTAAAACAAAGATCATTGAGTGGTTTGACCAACGGATCACGGATAGATGATGGATCGATCTTCAATGTATTCCAGCGTAAAAAGACTTTCGCTTCATGAAGCGTATTGCTTGCGAGTTCAATGGCTTTCTCTTTCCCATACTGGCTAGACCATAATTGCAATAACCATTTGGGTAAACTGGTTTCTATCATTGCCCGATCCAAGGGATCACTCGGCAATGGCGGCATTGTTTGTAATTTGGATACGTTTCGCAGTGTGGCATTGATGAAACCCCGATAAGCCGGCTTGGCTAGCTTGACGGTTTCATCGATGGCCACATAGGGTTTGACATCCATGTATTTGAGTTGATAAACACCCATCACCAATAGGATCTCTTCTTTTTTACGGGCAGGTTTGTGTAAATAGGGTTTGAACCAATGCACGCATAGATTGTAATGGCGCAATATGCCATAAACCATGGCACTGCCAAAATGCCGAGTAGCAGCATCATAGGTATTCAATGCTTTACGCATCGCCAGATTGGCATATTGATGATCGATCAATACATCGATCAATAACTGATAGACTGTTTGACGAATATTCATAGGTTTCACTCATTGGGCATGGTATTGGGATCGATGGAAATGGTGATCCCACCTTTGATCCGTTGTGGTAATTCAGTGAACCAACGGTTCAACCAATCCTGTAAACTGGTCAAATCCTTGGTTCGAACGATCAAACGATACGTTTGATCGCTTTGGGATTCACTTGGGCCGATCACATGACCATCCATTGGTTTGGTTTGAATGCATTGTTGCAATGCATTCAAACCATAACGCATCGGTGTTTTGATCAGAGCGACCGCACTGTAGGGTGGTAAGACCATCTGCTGTCGATACGATAATTCATAACGGGTATACCCCTGAACATCCAGGTTTTGTAGATATTCATTCAACGGATGCGCTGGATGATCCAGCTGGATGATACGATTAGGATCATCGTGTGGTAAGACCACATTATAAACCGCATCCATCACTTGTGCCATGGCCCATTCATCATTGCGAAATTGTCGATAGGAAAGAGCACTGTCTCCATGCAACATGATCAAACCATCGGCATGGACAATGATCTGACCAAGCATACGATGGGTCGTGATCAATATTGCATAAGAGGAATGTTCATATGAATCGATAACACACAATGGATCAAGGCTATCATTGGTCAAATCAAAAATGGGGAATTCAGGATAACGTTTGGATAACTGTTCTTTCAACGCCTGCACACCCGGCTTACGATAGACCCATTGCTGATGACGGCATTTGCTGCAACGCTGACGTTGGATGGTTTTACCACAATTTGCACAGTAATAAACATTCGGCCGATCTGTCGAGTGTAGCAGATGATTGCAGGATGGACAAACCAGAAATTGATGACAATGCCCGCACTGTACCTGGTAATACCATCCTTTCCGACTCGTGGAGATTACCAAATGTTTTTTGGTGGAAACCATCTGATCCAAAAGATTCAGTGTAAACGGTGCGAATTCATGATCGATACATTGCTTTTTCGTATCAATAAATCCAACTTCCACATCCTCCACTTTCTCGATCACTTGGATCTTATGTTGATCTATATCTTCTTGTAACGACAAAGGCGGGATCAAGGTCTGCAAGATCACAGTGGTTTGATGCAGTGATCGTATGGTGTCAACCACCTCATCCACATGGATACGGGGATCATTATCCTGCAGGTATGAGCCATCATGGGCCTGCAGGATAATGATCCGGGATGCATCCGGTTTGACTAATAATAATGATTTGGTTCCAACCGTAATCGTGGTTAGACCATGGGTAAAACGATAATAACTGATCCGTTTGAGCGCATTGGATAAACTGGGATCATACAGATCCACCACATCGATCTGTGACTGAAGCCAACGATGGATCAATTGAGCAGATAATAATGATGGAACAATGATCACTACCGATTCATTGGTTTGAATGGATCGATACAACCAATCCAGTAACGGTCCTTGGATAAATTCCGAAAGATTCATCTTATAAAGGATTGAGTTGGAATCGAGGGGAATATCCTTGGCACGATACGGATGTTTAAACGATGGTTGGACCACTTGTGGCAATGAAAAAGATTTGACCAACACACCCTTTTTGATCAAAGTATTGATCCGATTCGATGAATAGAGATCAATGAGTTGATGATAATCATCACAATGATGATGGTTCAACCATTCAATGATCTCTGTTTGTGCCACATTGAGTTTGGTTTGATTTAGGATCGTTTGATCGATATGGATCTTAGGGACCAATAACGATCGATATGGTTGTTCCACTCTTAAGAATGATGGGATCATTTGCACCAAGATCTTTCCTAACGAGCAAAACCCTTGGTAAGCCATGGTCAACGCAAGCTGATATTGGATCTCACTTAAAAAAGAATAAGCATTGATCAAACCATCGATCGGCTTTAAAGCATTTTCCGTGTTTTCTTCCATCCATGTACTGGAAATCACGATCCCATAGGTCATGGTCTTACCAAAGGAAACCGAAACCAACATACCAAAATCCAACTGGAACTCACTGGTGTAATCATAGGGTCGATTCAAGGCATAGGGAACATTGGCAATCACGACTTCATTGCGATACATGACTCAACTCCTGTTTGATATAGGTTTTATCGTCCTTGGTCAAACCATAACTATCCCTGCATTTTGCAATGGTCATTTTGACAATGGTCGATGAAAAGGGGTGATCTTTCATATAAGCAATGGTCTTGACCATATCCTGTACCATCAAAATCTGCAAACACCATGCCACCATCATCTGGACATAATAATCATCACATTTCACATCCGTTAACATCGAATACAGATCAAGATCGATATATTTGGATGCCACCAATGCGATATTGAGATAGGAACGCACCCGAAAGGGTGCGTTCCCTTTCAAATCATTTTGATGATCTTGAAAATAACATGGTTCAAACCATTTATATCCTTTATAGATACTATCGGTATACACCCATGAATCGATGTGATCGTTCAAAATGTCATAATGGTGATACCATAAACTTTTTTCACGCTTTTTACAGAACAGGATCATCCCATAGAGCATCACATCTTCATACGTGGCAAAATCATAATCATCCAGAATGGTCAAATCATCCCCATATTTTTTGGCCAATGCTCTAAGTTTCGGTATCCGTACCCCATTGATCGGATAGTGTGTCATCGCGATTTTCTGATGAAATTTTGCATAATCACAATCCACCTGTTGCATATATTCATTCTTCATTAACTGTTGCAATGCATTCATGACACCATTATAACAGTCATACCACTCTTAATTGGTTTTCATATAGATTACCCACATTAAAAGCGCAGCATCATGCTACGCTTTGATTTGATCTTATCATCCCACTGATCCACTCATATCCAGTTTCAGCAACTGGTTGAGTTCCACGGCATATTCCATTGGCAATTCCTTAGTGAAAGGTTCAATGAATCCCATGATGATCATCTGTGTGGCCTGATCTCTAGTCAAACCACGACTCATCAGATAATAGATTTGATCTTCACTGATCTTGGATACGGTGGCTTCATGTTCGATCGTACTGGTTTGATTGGTCGAAATATTGGTCGGGATGGTATCACTTCTGGAAATATCATCCAGAATCAACGTATCACATTCCACCTTGCTTCGCGCATGATCGGCATGGGGACCATGGCTGACATACCCTCTGTAATTAGTCTCACCACCCAATCGTGCCACCGATTTGGAGATGATCGTCGAAGTGGTATACGGCGCCAGATGGATCATCTTGGCACCGGCATCCTGTTTCTGCTTGCGGCTGGCCACGGCAATGGATACACAGTATCCATTGGCGTGCTCGCCTTTTAAGATACAGGCCGGATATTTCATGTTGATCGCACTGCCGATATTGCCATCGATCCATTCCATGGAACCATACGCATCGACACTGGCGCGTTTGGTCACCAAATTGACGATGTTGTCACTCCAGTTTTGGATGGTCGAATAGCGGCAGCTGGCATGTTTGCCCACAAATATTTCCACCACGGCCGCATGTAAGCTTTCCTTGGAATAGATCGGTGCGGTGCACCCTTCCACATAATGGACATGGGCATCATCATCCACGATGATCAGCGTACGTTCGAATTGGCCCATATTGGCGGAATTGATGCGGAAATAACTTTGCAATGGTTTTTCTAATGTCACCCCTTTGGGCACATAAATGAATGAACCACCGCTCCACACTGCACCATTGAGTGCAGCGAACTTGTTATCGGTATAGGGCACTAACGTACCAAAATACTTTTGAAACAATTCAGGATATTGTTTCAACGCGGAATCGGTATCCAGAAAAATCACGCCTTTTTCTTTCACTTCATCCAACATATTGTGATAGACGGCTTCCGAATCGTATTGGGTGGTCACACCCGCTAGAAAATCGCGTTCAGCTTGCGGGATCCCCAATGTATCGAACGTATTTTTGATCTTTTCCGGAACATCGTCCCAATTGGCGCTTTCTTTATCGGCAGCACGATTGAAATACGTAAATCCATCAAAATCGATATCATCGAGTTTGGGACCAAAGGATGGTAAGGGGCGATTTATAAAATGATGCAACGATTTCAATCGATAATCCAACATCCACTTTGGTTCATGCTTTAAGGATGAGATGGTTTTGACCACATCATCATTCAACCCGATCCCCGTATTGAATACGGAAATGTTTCCATCACTGAAACCATATTTATAATGGTCCGCACCATCATAGACATGTTGATTGTTACTCATCGATTTTTTCTCCTAACAATGCCGCAGCACCCCGCCAGCCGATGGTGGCACAATGGATACGATTGGCACTTTTGCTGATATCTTTGAAGATCACCGCTTCTTGTAAAAGATGTGGATCATACGGTTTTTCATCCAACATATCCATATAGTTATGGATGATGGTTTTGGCTTCCTGTTTGGTTTTACCTTTGATCAAATCCGTCAAAATGGAAGTGGACGCAGTGGAGATGGTACAACCAATACCATTGAACGATACATCATCGATGGTTTCACCCTCAAAATGCATATAAACGGTAATATCATCGATGCACGAATCCGATGCCATATGCTTGCTTTGGGTATTTTCCTTATCTAATGTTTTTTTATTATGGGGATTTTGATAATTGTCCATGATGATATCACGGGCAATGGCTTTATCATCGAATATTGACATATTTCCTCCTCAACATGGTCATACCATGGCAGCTTCGATGCATTTTTCCAATGTGATATCCGTTAGTGCATCGACTAAACGATCGATATCAGCTTTGGTATTGTACAAATAGCAGCTGGCTCTTACCGTTTCACTGGTGCCGATGATCTCGACCAATATCTTGGCACAATGATTGCCGCTTCTTACGGCTATATTGTGTCGGTTAAGATACGAGGCCACATCTTGTGCAAAGATGCCATCCACATTGAATGTGATCAAACCACTTTCACTGGTGGCATTGTATAAATGCACATGCGTAAGTGGTTGCAATCGTTGCACGGCATAGCGTTTCAATTGCTTTTCATGTTCAAAAATATTTTCCATGCCGATGCTTTGTAAAAATTCGATAGCGGCACCCAGCGACAATACCCCTTCCACGTTGGGGGTACCGGCTTCGTATTTGAATGGGGCATGTTTCAATAAGATATTGCCGCATAGATCAAATCGGGCATTGGACCCACCACCGTATAATGGTGGATCATTGTTTTCCAATAAGTCATATTTGCCATACAGCACGCCACTGCCGCCCGCGGCGCCGAGTTTGTGACCGCTAAATGCCAGGTAATCACAATCAAGATCACGCACATCGACTGGCATGTGCGGAACGGCCTGGGCGGCATCGATGACAGTGATGGCACCATATTCATGGGCGATCTGGATCATTTGTTTCAATGGTTGGACCACGCCCAATACGTTGGAAACATAGGCAATGGCAAAAATCTTGACTTTATCATGCATGGCGTTTTTAAAGTCATCCATATGGATGGAACCATCGTTTTGCATGGGGATGTATTCGATTTTTGCACCGGTGGCTTCACAGACTTTGAACCATGGCAGGATATTGGATGCATGTTCAGCTTCAGTGGTTAAGATCACATCATCTTTTTTTAAATGGTTCAAACCATAGGAATATGCGATCCAATTCAAGCTTTGAGAAGCACCACTGGTAAAAACGATCTCTTTACTGCTTTTCGCATGGATGAAATCTTTGACGATATCCCGAACATGGTCAAAATCATTGCTGGCTTTGATGCTCAACCCATAATCCCCACGATGGACATTGCTGGTCCCACGTAAATAAAAGTCATTGACCACCTGGATCATATGATCGCTTTTAAATGCCGTGGCGGCATTATCCAAATAAACCAGATCGGGATGATTTTGGATCATCGGGAAATGGCTTCTTACTGCAGTTTCGTCAAACATGCATCGATCACCACCTTTTCGATTTCTTCACGCAATTGTGTTTTGAGTTCTTCTTCCGGGATCAATTCCAATACCGGAGTGATATACCCTTTGGCTAACAATAAAGTAATGGATTCCATGGTCAAACCACGGGATTGCAGATAATACAGCTGTTTGGGACTCATGGCACCGATACTGGTGGAATGGGAAGCTGAACAGTTGTAATTGTCGATATACAATGATGGAACCATGGTGACATGGTCATGATCGGAAAAAGTGAGGGCACGCAATGCCTGTCGGCATTGCGTATTGTCCGCTTCTTTTTCGATCGTACCAATGGCTTCGATTTTAAAATCATTGGCTGTATTGATCAGACCATAGTGTTCCATAGTGGATACAGTGGAAAGACCATGGTGGATGATTTCCATTTTCATCGTTTTCTTGGCATTGCCAAGAAAACATGAACGGATATTCGTGGTGGCACCATTTTGAAGTGTGATGCGATAGTGCTGATCAATGGATTGATCCTTCATGGAAACAAGGGCAACGTCCAATATTGAATCGGGTTGGACCATGGCATGAAATTGCACGGAGCGACAGGCATTCAAATCCAATACCAGCGTCACCTGAGAATTGGGTTGAACCATCACATCCAGGTTGGTGTTACCATTCAATTGCCAATAAACCAATGGTTCAACCACATTCAAATGGTTTTCACCGGAAATAACGATGGGATTACAGATTGCCATTGAATGCTCCTTTGGTGGCACACGTTCCCAATAAACCACTGCTGGTTTTACCATTATTGGACGGATCGATGCCATATTGCCGATAGATCCAGTCATACCCTTCACTGTCGATTCGTTCGATCAGATCCTTCTCACCGCTTAAAATGATCGAACCATTGATCAATACATGGACATGACTGGGATGCAGATAATCATAAAAGCGCTTGTAATGGGATACCACCAGCATCCCCATTGGGGCTGTCTGGTGAAGATCCAATATGGCGTCCGCCACGAGTTTCAATGCATCCACATCCAACCCACTATCGGTTTCATCCAGCATCGCGATGGATGGTTTCAACAATTTCATCTGGACGATCTCATTGCGTTTCTTTTCCCCGCCGCTGAATCCTTGATTCAAAAAACGATGGGCCAGATCCGGCTTCATTTTCAGATCATGGATGGCACCTTCCATCAACCGATAGAATTCAAATAAACGGATCGGGGATTCCCTTCGGGCATTGATCGCTTCTTTGAGAAAATCGGAATTGGTCACACCGGGGATCTCGATGGGATATTGCATGGCTAAAAAGATACCGGCTTTGCTGCGCTGATCCACACTCATGGACAGTACATCTTTTCCATCCAACATGATCGAACCATGGGTCACGGTATAATCCGGATCGCCCATGATGGTGGATAGCAAGGTGGATTTTCCATTCCCATTGGGTCCCATCAAGGCATGGATCTCCCCACTGTTGACGGTTAGGGAAAGATTGGACAGAATGGGTTTATCATTGACGGATACACTTAAATCTTTGATTTCAAGCGTGCTCATAACTTCTCCTTAATATCATTGAATGCCTGATGATTATAACACTGCCATGGTTGCAACCATGAAATTACTCTCTTTGGGTTGACCAAATGTATATCTTGATGTGAATGATACGAATAATTTGGTGAAACCATCGGCAACATTGTACTTTTAAGACCATTTGGTTATAATCTTTAACCGTAATTTTAAGGAGGAAAAGATGAAGGACATTCTAAAAAAATATGCCTTTGTATTCATTGCCGGTGCTTTTTTTCTGGTTGTGATCATTGCCTACAGTGTCCATCTGGTGTCCAATCAGACACCGACCAAGACCGTTGATGGCAAGCAGATCGTCTACAGTATCGCCGGTATCGACAAGAGTGCAGATGAAGTGTATGACTACTACTATGATTCCATCGGTGAAAATGCCGTATTGAATGCATTCACCAATGCCGTGGTCGACGAATACAAAGACGCCGATAGCACGATGAAAGAAGAAGCCAAAGCCCAAGCCAACAATGTGATTCTCTACTATCAGCAGAATTATGGTTCCAATTATGAATCCACCATCGTCGATATCTTACGGGGTATGGGTTACGATGATCTGGATGATCTGGATGATTATTTCATCCGCATGGAAAAATACAACGATTTGATGGATGACTATCTATTGGCCAATCCAACCAGTGAAATGAGTGATTATCAAAGCAAACAGGGACGTACCGTCAGCCATATCCTGGTCAAGATGGAAGATCCGGATAATCCAAGCGAAGCAGAGATGCAAAAAGTCACAGACATTGAAAATGCGCTCAATGATGGTGAAGACTTTGCGGTGGTAGCAGCCACGTATTCCGATGATTCCAGTGCCAGCAATGGTGGTTTCTTAGGTGCCATGAATACCGATACCGAATATGTGGAAGCATTCAAGGAAGCAGCGTTGGCACTCAATAGTGGTGAAATGACCACGGATTGGGTCAAGACCGAATATGGATGGCATTTGATCAAATGTGAATCCACGGATATGGTCGATATCCTTGATGGTGGATTGAGAGACACCATTTTGAACAATGATGTCACCATCGGTTACAAGGCGTTATGGGCTGCTGCGGAAAATGAAGGTGTCAGCTTTGCCAATGATGAGATCAAGGAATTGATCGAAAATACATTCATCATCGAAGAAAGCATGGATGATACCAGCGAAAATGCGGATGATGTTACCAGTGATGAAGTGGTTGAAACCGAAACCCCGAGTGAAACGGTGGAAAGTGAGGAAACAAGCGATGCGGAATAAGAAAATCACGATTAGCTTATGTGCATTGATCACATTGTCTGCTGGTTGCGCCAGCAACCAGACCACCACGGTTTCCAATGCCACTGAACCCTTCTTTACTGTGGGTGATACCACCATCAGCAAAGGGGATATCTACGAATACATGAAATTACAGAATCTAGATAGTGGTATCATCGCCATGGCTGAAACAGATCTGGTCAACCAATTGGTCCCGGTCACGGATGAAATGAATGCCACGGTGGATGAGCGAGTGGCTGCGGATAAAGAATTATATGGTGAAGAAACATTCTTGACCATGATCAATTATTATGGTTTTGCGGATGAACAAGCGTATCGGGATGCCTATTTGACCAATATCCAGATCACGGAATTGACCAAACAGTATGTCGAAGACAACTGGGATGCCATGATCGAAAAGTACAACCCACGCAAAGCGGTGGTCCTATCATTTGTCGAAACGACATCCGATACGGAAAGTGATGAAACCACGGAAGGCGATGAGGCCACCACATCCCAAGCCCAACAGGATGCTCAAGCCGCTTATGAAGCATTAAGCAGCGGTGAAAAAGATTTGCAGACCATTATCGATGAATATGATCTGACCGCTGAAGCCGAACCCCAGTTGTATACCACGGAAGATACATCCCTGACCAATCTGGTGCGTACCTATATCCAAACCAACCAACCGGGTTATTCCACACCGGTCTATGATGATTCCAATGGTACACCGACTTACTATGTGGTCTATCTGGCAGATATTGATCCCAACAATTTCAAAGATGAAGTATTAGAAGAGTTGGCAAGCAATAATGCTGTTGCGGAAGAAAGTGATCAGTATTATCTCAAATCCAATGGATTCTTTGTGTATGATCAGATGATTTTGGATGCCTTACGCACCAATTACAATGATTATTTAACAGAAGAACAAGCGGTACCGAGTGAAGTGGTTGAAACCACGGCTACTGAATAGATAAATCAAGGGTATTGACAAAAAGTCATACCCTTTTTTTAATGGTCTTAACCATGAAAGGACGATATTTATGTGTGTATTCTGCGAAATCATCAATGGAAATATTCCAACCAACAAAGTCTATGAAGATGATCTGACCATGGCTTTTCTGGATCTATCTCAAACCACCTATGGCCATACCCTGGTCGTACCAAAAAAGCATGTGGATAACTTCTGGGATGCCGATCAATCCACCATCGATGCCGTGATGCATACGGTTAAAACGGTCAGTGAGTTATTGAAAGAGAAACTTCATTGCGAAGGGATGAACATTTTGACCAACATCAATCCGGTGGCCGGACAAAGTGTGATGCATTTCCATGTCCATTTGATCCCTCGGTATGGAAAGGATGATACGATCAAAATCGAATTCAGTGAAAACAAAGTCGATACGAAAGCATTGATGCAAACATTGACTCGATAATAAAAATCCAAGGCATTTGCCTTGGATTTTATTTGGTTGAACCATAGTTAAGTGATTTGATCACGATTATTGGATTTCGATCAAATACTGCAGATGATAATCGGTATTCTCTTGGACACAATATTGATCCAATGTCTGGGGTCCATTCGATCCATTCCCCACACCTCGCATGAAAGCATCCAGGATCAATGTGTTGGTTTCATTGGGTATCAATTCATGCCAATGCGAAGCATTGGCAATATCCAATGGATCATTGGTTTCATAAGTAAATCCCAATGGATTGGCCATGGTAAAGGAAATCATGGTTGAACCATCGGATAATGCAAGATGATCCACATCGAGCTTATGTTCACTGGTTTGCGGTGTCAGATAGACTTGTTGGTACTGACCGATGGTTTGCGTGTATGTACCATAAATGGCACTTTGACGACGATCAGTGTAATGATCATATTGACCATAGCCTTGATAGGTATAGGTATCATAGGATGGATCGACATGCCACTTGGTTCCAACCAGGGGTAATGGACCATTGGTAGTGGTTTTACCCGTTGATATAGTGGTATCCACCAATAACGACGAACCATTGAATGTATAAGTGGTATGCGTAGATATATCCAAAGATGTATATGTGATATCAAAAGATATCCTGATCGAACCATCCTCTTGATGGTTTAAACCATACTCTACCGTATGGGGATAATCGTTTTGGATCAATTCCACATTCAATAATGGATCATTATCGATCGGTGCACGGTATAACTGAAGATATCCACTGTCCGTAAAGATGGTTGAACCATTGACATCAAACGTAGTCAATATCCCTATGGTCGTATCAAAGGATACAGTGGTTGAACCATCTGCACTACTCAGGGTAATGGTTCCATCCCCTTGTTCCACTTCAACATTTCCTGCCGATAATTTCAATTCGATCGGAGTCCGTGACACTTCCAGTTGTTCAAAAGCGATCCATTGCGAATGGGGGGCATCTTTTGTGTAAACATATGCCTGGATGATCGTAGTATGACCATCGGAATAAGGAGTTATCGTATACGAACAAGACTTTCCGGCAGCACAATCCAATTCAAATTGCTGTGTATGGATGGTCGTACCATCCTGGATCGTGATGATTTCCAAGATCATCCCGTTTAATGATTGCGTAGGATAATGATTGGTCAACGTAACGGTGGTTTCATCCATCTGGATTTCGATCGGACTGTATACCGCCTTTAATTCCAGTGCTTCGCTTTGCAACGACCGATCGGCACTGACGATCCCGTTACCGCAGAAATTTCCGTCGTTGAGCACTTGTCCCCAATCACTCCCGTTACCGAAATAACAGATACCCTCTTGACACGTGATGATCGACTGATCCGCAAAATCCCAGACGAACCCGCCGGCAATCCCGTGTGTTTCAATGGCTTCCATGTAGTCGTTGAAATTGCCCAATCCATTGCCCATGGCATGGGCATATTCTTGTTGAACATAAGGAATATCATAGGTTTCATTCATTTCAACCATCTCATCAATGGATAGATACTGGCTGCTGGCGATATCGACCATACTGGTTTCACGCGTTTTTCCGACGCGATTGTCGCGCTCATACATGCGAAGTCGCGTTGGGTCTTTTTTTAATACATGTTTGGCGATCACATAAAATCCATAATCATCATTCAATGCATATTCACTATAGGTACTTTCATTGCCGTACGACCAAATGATGATGGACGGATGATTGATGTCCCGTTCGATCATATTGTCAATGCGTTGCATCATTTGATCCGTATACGCCGGATTATTGCCCGGGATACCCAGTTCCACAGCTCCCCCATGGCTTTCGATATTGGCTTCATCAATAAGCAATAGTCCCAATTCATCGGCCAAATCATACGTCAAAGGATCATTGGGATAATGGGAAAGACGGATGGCGTTGATATTCAAGGATCGGATCAATTGAAGATCCTGGATGATGGTTTCGTGAGTCAAAGCTTTGCCCCGATCGGGATCCATTTCATGGCGATTGATACCATTGAGTAAGGTGGCATGACCATTGATATAAATGGTCGAATCATCCCATGTCAATTCTCGAAATCCGATACGAATGACATTGTAAAGGGATTGATCATCTACCACTGTGATCAATCGATACAGATATGGTTCATCGATATTCCATAAATGAACGCGTAGATCATCAAAGGATAAAGTGGTTTCAACCATAGAAGCATTGGCGGTATAAGTAGCCGATGCACTGGCGATGGTTTGACCATTGGTATCCACCAGATAAGCTTTCAATTCATGGTTTTTACCATCACTGCCATACAATGTGACATCCACCTTCATATCAATGGACGAACCATAGGAAATATGGGTTTCAATATCATACACACTGCTCGATCCCATCTGGATAATGGATACATCCCGGAATATGCCAAACAAGCGGATCATATCCTGATTTTCCAGATAACTGCCATCTGCATATTGATACACTTCCAACGCAATGGTATTACTCCCTTGATGAATATACGGAGTAATATCAAAATCACTGGGGCCATAGGAATCTTCACTGTATCCGATGCATTGCCCATTGATATACACATAAAATGCACTGGCGACACCATCAAAATGAAGGATATAGTGCTGGTTGGGATCATAAGAATCAACGATGAATTCCCGTTTATAATGCCCCACTCCATTTTGTGATGTAGCAGCGACGGGCAACCCGTCGCCCCCATATTGAATGGTTTCCGTATTCAACCATGGATACGTATTGTTGATATACAATGGCGCTTGATAAACAAATTCCCCATCATCACCTTTTTCGGTTTGCACACAATGGGGAACCGTCAATGTATCCCATCCAATCGTGTCCCAGTTTTCCGTATAGGACGTGATAGACGAACCCGTATAACCACGAAGCCGATCAGTTGGTCGATCGACATAGTAAAAAGACCACGATCCATTGAGGTCGATATATCGGGATGAGATCGATTGATCGATCTCATCCAATACCGTATCACTAGCTAAGATCGCATCATCCAATGAATCGTAGTATTCCATGGATGCATGGGGCGACAATTCATTGATCGAAAAGACTTGATGTTGGTCGTACCACGCTTCACCAATAAATTCTGTAGTCGTCGGATAAACCGATTGAGATTGCTGCAACACATCGGGATCAAGCGTCGGTTCACTTTCCACAGTGTAACTGATCGAACCATCAGTGGTCGCACATGCACATGCCATGGTCAAAACCATGGCATGGATCAAAACTTTAGTTAATTTCATCTTCACTTTTAGATTTTGGTTTATAGAAGCGTCGATTATCCAGTGCAAACATCCGTTCACTAAACGTCCCTGCTTCCGTTTTTGACAATAAGGACGTCATCATATCCATCTTGGCATCGATGTTATCGATATAATACAAAATTTCTGCTTCCATCAATTGGGGCCGTACCGGTGAACCATACTCATATTGCCCATGATGGGAAAGGATCAAATGTCGCAACAATAATGTCTGCTCTTGATCCCCAACTCCACATTGATCCGCGATTTCCATCAATAACCCATGCATGATGGAGATATGACCGCATAGATTTCCTTCCGCAGTATATTGTGTAGCAATGGGGGAATCCAATTCATACAGTTTACCGATATCGTGGCATAACACTCCGGATATCAATAGATCCCGATCCAATTGGGGATAAATATCACAGATGGCATTGGCCAATTTGATCATCCCGGATACGTGTGTGGCTAAACCACCGTAGAAATTGTGATGATTGCGACTGGCCGCGGGATGCGAAAAGAAATCGGTTCCGGCGCGTTTGAAGATCGCTTCCACCAGTTGATGATACACGGGATCTTGGATCTGTTCATAGGCAGCACGAATGGTTTTTTTCAATTCATCCGTAGCGATCGGTGATTTTTGCACATATTGACTCAAATCCACACTACGTTGGTCCAACGCACGCACAGCATTGATGCGCATTTGCAAGGCGTTATTGTAGCGATTGATATCATAATCGATTTCAATGACATTACCTTTAATGACGATGGCACGATCGGTTTCATCCACATTCCAGAATTTCGCATCCATGGTTCCCGTATCGTCTTCCACGACAACGGAAAGATACTTGCTACCTTTATTAGTGACACCAGTGGTGACATTATTGATCAAATAAGCATCGGTTCCATGGGAACCATCCATCAATGTATTAATCTTGTTCATCTTTCCACTCCATGTTGTCAATCGCTGCATAGATGTCTTCATAATCAAAACCTTGATGCAAGCAATAGTTGAACACCCGATTGCGCAATGCAGAACCGGAATATTTGTTCTTATACAGTTTACGGCCTTTTTCGGCGACCTTGGCACAAACATTGCCTTCTTTGATCATTTCATTGGAAAAATCCATGGTTTCAACCACACGCGTTGCGATCTCTTTGCTGAATCCGTTGGATAACAGGCGATTGTAGAGTTTTTTGGCCATGCCTTTGGCTGACAAATATTCCATATTGGTAAACTGTACACGTCGAGAATAGGATAGTGCCTTGCTGAATTCATCATCCTCATCATCGTTAAGATACATATTGATCAAATCAGCGGAAATACCTCGTTGTTTGAGTGTCTTTTTGATCTTTTCACGTCCAAAGAGTTTTGCCTGCATGGAATAAATGGCATTAACCACAAACTTCTTGTCGTCTAAATAGCCTTTCGCCTGCAATTTATCGACCAATGCATTGATCGGTCCGATGGACAATCCACTTTTTTCGACCAGATAATCATAGGTTTCCTTGACCGTACGATCTTTATTGCTTAAAAATTTCAATACGGAACGATAGGCTTTGGCCTCGGCTTCGTTTTCAGAAAGATCATCCAATTCCGCATCGGTGAACACACCGCCTTTGCGTAACCCCTTTTCCATGTAATCTTCCAGCGTGATCAAAATTTCACGTTGATCCCCACTGTGGCTTTCAAACTGACAGAGTACACACTCGCCTTTGGTCTTGATCGTGCGCAATATGTAGCAATCCAAATAGCGGTCGATCGCATCCGTGTAGACTTCGATCACACGTGAATAAAAGATTTCCTGACTGTATGGTTGCGTGACTTCTAGACATTTGGCACGCATGGCATCATGTTGGGCTTCGCTTAGCGATTCGAATTGATCCAATGCATGGGCAAAATCATTTCCATCTTCAAAGAAATATCCGGTTTCGCCTTCCAGCAATAAGCCGTCGAGTACTTCATCATGACGTGCCATGATCGGGGTTTGAGAAGCCAAAGCTTCGATGAAAGTCACCCCTTGAGTCTCCGATAGGGAAGCAGAAACGAATAAATCCGCCATATGGTAGTAATCCGGGACTTCATTGCGGGGTTTGGGGCCACAATAGATGATCCGATCATCCAAAGCCAGGGTTTCGATTTGTTTAAGGATATCTTTTTCACCCGGTCCTTTACCAACGATCAATAGACGATAGTTTGAATGAGTCTTGATGGATTTAGCAAACGCATCGATGACTACATCAAGTGATTTTTCCTCGGCGATGCGACCAACATAAAGAATGATTTTTTCATCGGTCAAACCATAAGAAGCTTTCAATGCATCCACTCTGGTAGGATCCATATGAAATCGTGAAAACCGATCAAGATCCAATCCAGTCGGAATGATATGGATCGGTGCTTTGACGCCATAACGTAACAAAAGATCCCGTGTTTTTTCACTGGGAGCGATCACGCTCATACTTTTGCGCAAAAAAGCCTTGCTGGCAACAGCGACCACTTTCCTACCGACCTCGTCCACGGTCTTGATATCCAATAAATTTAAATAATGGGTATAGTCTTCATAGACGGTATGATACGTGGATACGAGTGGAATATGGAGCAAATTGGCACATTTATGCGCTAGCAATCCGACAGAAAACTCAGTATGGCAATGGATCAGATCCAGATCCAATGCTTCGATTCGTTTGATCACATCCGGATGGATCGGGCTGGTCAACGTATATCCATATAAAAATTTCAGTTCGATACCTTCCAAACGGATCACAAAAGGATCTTCATCATAAGGCAATGAGGGTTTGGTCGTGACTACATAAACCGTATGACCATGAGAACGCAATTGATCGACCAATATGGAGATACTGGTGGCCACACCATTGAGTTCCGGGATATATGTATCAGAAAAACAAGCTATCTTCATAATTTCTCCTCAAGTGTCGGATCGATCAGATCATCCCCGCGGTGATAAAAATGTTTGAACAGAATAAACGTCAATGCACCGATGACCATGATCAAATAATAAGTAAACAACCGCCATAATGCCATGATCGCACCCGCCTGCACATTACCGAACAGAGTGGAAAACATCAACACGAAAATCGCTTCCGTTCCTCCACTCGCACCGGGAATGGGAATAAAGGCATTAATCATGGAAACATATGCCGTCAGGCAGATACAATCCAATAACAGCATCGCACCACTGGTGTCCACGATCGGACGGATATCCATGGATAAATAAACAAAAAACGGAATCGCATAATATAAAAGCAATCGTGCGACTTGTAAGGCGACACATTTGGCGATGATGATCGGCTGATTACAGAATTCATCAGCGCATTCCTTGAAACTGTTCAACTGAAGATTGAGATTGTCCAATGCGTTTTGTCCGTTTTTGAGGATATGCAGTTTGACCAGAAGGTTGATCACACCATGTGTGATGGCATTGTAGATCCGTTTGCTTTTCACACCGACCAATAGGACCAAAATAACGGCTGAATTGACTACAAAGCCGAGTAATACGACCAAAAACAAATTGGAAAAATTCGATCGGAAATAATTGAAGCGCAGAACGATCAATAGAAAAACCACGACCACCATGGTGATTTGATAAATGATAAAATCCGCCCATAATGCACCCGCTGCATCGGCTGCATTGACTTTCTGTCGACGGAAGACATACATCTGAAACACCTGTCCCCCGGAAGCACTGGGTGTCACTCCATGACCGAATGAAGCAATCAATGCATTGATAAAACCATCCACCATCGAATATTTGATATGACGGGCATTGACAAGGATCTTAAGATTCCATCCAATGAAAAGATGATAACTCATTGCCAAAGCCATCAGGATCAAAAACCAGATCGGATGGATGGTTTGGATCATTTCGATGATCTGGACGTAGTTGTCTTTGAAAACCAAATACAATACCAGCAAGGTAAAGGCAATGGCGATCGATATCGAAAACCATGGTTTTGAAAATAAGGAACGCAGTGTTTTCATACACCAACATTTTACAACAGGTATGCCATCGTGAAAAATGAAAGTATCACGACAACGCGATATCCAAGATCATCATGATGGCAAAACCAACCGCAAAGCCGATCGTGGGCAAATTGGAATGGTGATTCGTGGATTGGCTTTGCGGAATCATTTCTTCAACGACAACATACAGCATGGCACCGGCGGCAAAGGATAGAAAATACGGCAATAGATTGGTCAAAACCATGGAAAAACGAATGGTGATCAAAGCGGCGATGGGTTCAACGATCCCGCTGAATAAACCATAACCAATCGCTTTGGCTGTTGAGCCGCTCGATACCTTCAACGGTAACGATACAATGGCACCTTCTGGAATGTTTTGAATAGCGATCCCGACGGTGAGTGAAAGTACGGCAGCCATAGATAAAGACGGGGTATTTGCCAGCAATGCGGCAATGGTCACACCAACAGCCATCCCTTCCGGAATGTTGTGGATGATCACGGCAAATACCATCTTCATCGTTGCCGAAAGTTGACATTTCAATCCTTCTTCTTCTTGTGTTTCTACATGCATATGGGGCAAAAGCGAATCGATGAGCAATAAAAAAGCAAAACCGCTTAATAAACCGATCGTAGCCGGAAGAAACGCAAGTTTGCCCATATCCGTTACAGCATCCATGGCCGGGATCAACAATGACCATACGCTGGCTGCTACCATGACTCCAGCAGCAAATCCAAGTAAGATCGCTTCCGCCAGTTTAGAAAATCCATTGCGAAAAACAAATAACAGCAAAGCACCGATGCTGGTGCCGATAAACGGAATAAAGACTGCAATCCAAATAGATAAATCCATGGCAATACTATACCGAAAAAGAAAGAGCATCCGCAACACAGATGCTCTATTGGTTTAGTCTTGGCTTTCCTTAAAGGCTGCTTTATCACGCAGCGGCATTGCCAGCACACGAGTATAAACATCTTTCAATTGAGCACCGATATTTTCCAAGCGACGTTCGACCGCACTGTGGTAGCCGCCATTGCGGGTATCGGGTAATTGATGGCGAATGAGTTTGTCGATGGTTTCAACAAATTCATCATTGGTATGACCTTTGTAACAATTGATACCATGGTTCAACCATCCTTGATACACGCCGATATCGCGTACCAATACCTGTGCCTTGGAAGCAAACGCTTCCAATACCACGATCCCTTCGGTTTCCTCATAACTGGGGAAGAAAAACACATCTGCACTGTGGTAGGCACCTTGAATGATCGGACCCTTCACATACCCTGGAAAGATCACATTGTCCGGGGCATTATCTACCGCATCGCGGATATGCGTCGGTGTGGTCAGATTGGGCAATTGGCCAAACCAGATGAACTTATATTGCGGCATGGCTCTGGCAACCTCGATAAAATCCAGTATACCTTTCCGTTCGAAAAACCATCCCACGCTCATGATGACATGTTCATATGGATCCAGATTGAAATACTTGCGAAATGCATAGCGTTTTTGAGGATCATCGGCAAACGTATTCAGATCGATTCCGTTGGAAATCGCTTGGATCGGTACGGTGATGCCATAATTTTCCAATAATGATTTACTGTATGGCGTGGGGGTGAGTATATAATCCGCAGAAGAATACAAATTGGAAATATAAATTTTATAAATCGGAGCGACTTGATTGCTCAATACAAAAGAATTACGGAAATCTTCTTCGGTGGAATGGGCGTGATAGATCACTTTTTTTCCTAAACTGCGGGCTTTTTTGACCATGGCATTACTGTTGATACCAATGGTATTGATGTGCAGGATATCGTAATCTTCACAATCTGGATCGATGGTGGTTTCAATTCCGGCAAGGGCACAGGCTTTCAATTGATGTGAAAGCGCACGGCCAATGCCGGAATTGGAAATCTGTTTTTCGTTTTCGAAATAGAGCAATACTTTCATAGCTGAAATTTATTATAATCGTTATCGCAATGGTTCAACCATGCTTTTTAACAGGATGCGTCACTTTACCGTCATGCTCACAAAATGTTGACATCATTGTATCAATGAAGGGTGGTTTTCACAAAGTTTTTACATGAAAACCAAATTTGTAACAAAGATGACCCCTAGACTGACAAGCAGAAAGAAAGGAAGAAAAGAATATGAGTGAAAATCAGAATTTTAATGACAATATACCACATGCTTCAGATGGTCCAACCAATCCAAACCTGGACTCAAATCAAACAGTGATTGATGTTAAACCCCAGGCTACGGTTAGTGAAACCCCAAAAAAAAAACATGGGCTTCGCAACACCCTGCTGGTCGTTGCATTGCTGGCCGGCTGTATGGGCAGTGGTTATGTCGGTGGCATGATCTATGACAACACCAGTGGGAAAAACCGTGTAGTGATCCAGCAAAATATCATGGATGATACCAATACGACTACAGATACGACCGCCATCAATACGACTAGCAATGATCTTACGATCGAACAAATTGCTGCTAAATGCAAACCCAGTGTGGTCGAGATCCGTACCGAAGCTGTCCAAAATGCCACATTTATCGGTAACTATGTCATCGATGGTGCCGGCAGTGGTGTGATCATCAGCGAGGATGGTTACATTTTGACCAACAACCATGTGATCGAAGGAGCCAGTACGATCACGGTAACCTTGGATGATGGAACCAGTTATAATGCCACATTGATTGGAACAGATGATCAAAGTGATGTGGCGGTCATCAAGATTGATGCCAATGGTTTGACCCCGGCAACACTTGGGGACAGCGATACGATCGTTGTTGGTGAAACGGTCGTGGCGATCGGTAATCCATTGGGTACATTGGGCGGATCCGTCACCGATGGGATTATTTCCGCTACCAGCCGAAATATCACCATCGATTCTCAGAATCTGACGGTGATTCAAACCAACGCTTCGGTTTCTCCGGGAAATTCCGGTGGTGGATTGTTTGACGCACAGGGAAATCTGATCGGCATCGTCAACGCTAAAAGTGGTGAAAGTGATGCGGAAGGTATCGGATTTGCGTTACCGATCAATAATGTCATGGATATTGCAAAAGATTTGATGACCAATGGTTACGTCACGGGTAGACCGGCTCTTGGTGTGACCATCCAGACACTGAACTACTATAACGGCAGTTCAGCACTGGTTGTCGCTGGATTCTCCAGCAATTCCAAAGCTCAGGCTGCCGGATTACAGGAAGGTGATGTGATTGTCGCTGCTGATGATCAGACCATTTCCAGCTTTGCCGATTTACGTGGGATCATCCAAGGCAAATCGATCGGTGATACCATCGAATTGACTGTGATCCGCGATGACTCCAATCTGGTGGATGTCAGTGTACCTTTGGTTGAAATGCAAAATGAAACCACAGCTACCCCTGAACCGATCATCAGCCAAGAATAAACATTGCATGAAACAAAAACCGATGCATCCCTCCGCATCGGTTTTTTAGTAGAATTCACCAGCTCCTCGAGTCGTTTTAATTGGGATATTCTTTTCAAGAAGATACCTAAGCCTTCGAAAATGAAAAAAGCATCTGATGTTTCAATCATCAGATGCTTTCAATCGAACCTGGCAACGTGCTATTTTTGCAATAACGCTATCGTCGCCGAAGAAGTGCTTAACTGCTGTGTTCGGGATGGGAACAGGTGTGACCACTTCTCTATCGTCACCAGATCATTTCAGGAAAAATCATT
>CALVGN010000041.1 GCA_944327105.1 uncultured Erysipelotrichaceae bacterium
AATGATTTTTCCTGAAATGATCTGGTGACGATAGAGAAGTGGTCACACCTGTTCCCATCCCGAACACAGCAGTTAAGCACTTCTTCGGCGACGATAGCTTATCGCAAAAATAGCACGTTGCCAGGTCCATTGATCCCATGGTTCGACCATGGGATTTTTTATTATGGTTCAACCAAAAAAAATACGTCATCCAACTTCGATGACGCATTTGAATCGATCACAGTAAAGGGATATTCAATCGCTTTGCCAGATCCAGAGTTTTTTGATCCCATACACTGGCTTGGACTTCACCAATGTGAATCTTTTGCAGCAACAGCATGCATAATCGGGATTGACCGATCCCACCACCGATCGAATACGGCAATTGATGATGGAGGATGCTTTGATGATACGGCAATTGCAGCCGTTCATTCACACCAGCGATCTTGCATTGATGGGCAATGCTGTCGGCATTGACGCGAATGCCCATGCTGGACAATTCGATCGCACATTGCAACGGTTCATACCAAATCAAAAGATCACCATTGAGTTGCCAGTCATCATAGTCGGGTGCGCGACCATCATGTGGTTTTCCATTGGATAATGGTGCACCGATACGCAAAATGAAGACAGCACCGTATTGTTTGCAGATCTTATTTTCACGTTGTTTACCATCCAGATCCGGATAGCGATCCAACAGATCCTGGGAATCGATGAAGGTCAATTCATCGGGAATCGGATAAACAGCATGGGGATAGACGTACCACACTTCATGTTCCATGTGTTTGATCACTTTATAGATGGTGTTGACGGTAGCTTTGAGGAATTCAGTGGTTCGATCATTTTCAGAAATGACCTTTTCCCAATCCCATTGATCCACATAGATGCTGTGCAGATTATCTATGGCTTCATCCCGTCGGATGGCATTCATGTTGGTAAATAAACCTTTATGCATGGTGTAACCATATTTCGCCAATGCATATCGTTTCCATTTGGCCAGAGACTGTACCACTTCCAGATTCGTCGCTTCGATCGCTTTGGCGTCAAAACTGACTTTGCGTTCAATACCATTCAAATCATCGTTCAATCCACTTCCGGTTGGTAAAAACAAAGGTGCGGAAACGCGGGTAAGATTCAATTGTTTCCCCAGTTCTTTTTGAAATTTATCCCGGATGATGCGGATCGCTTCCTGCGTTTCATTGACGGATAATAATGGTTGATATTGTGTTGGATTGATCATAAATGCTTCATCTTTCTAAATCATAGCAAAAACGAGCTATAGCTCGTTTTTGATGGTTGCAACCACATCATCTAATGCGATATCCATGTGGTCACTTTCATTTCTGCGTTTGAATTCCACCATACCGTTACGAATGCCTTTTCCGATGGTGATGCGATACGGGATACCGATCAGATCCATATCCTTGAATTTGACACCAGCACGCTCATTGCGATCATCCAGGATGCAGTCGATTCCATTGGCATATAGGGTATCATAAAGAGCTTTGGCAGCATCGATTGCCGTTTCATCTTTATTGTTGATCAATACGATGGCTACGGTATAGGGTGCAATGTTTTTGGGCCAAATGATGCCATGTTCATCGTGATTTTGTTCCACGATGGCACCCATGCATCGTCCCGGACCGATCCCATAACTGCCCATCCAAACCGGCTGTAATGTATTGTTTTCATCGGTATAATACAGATTCATGGCTTTGGAATACTTGGTTCCCAGTTTGAACGTGTTGCCGATCTCGATGCCTTTGGAGAAGGATACTGGTGCTCCGCATTTTGGACATTTATCGCCTTCAACGATGAAACGGATATCCGCAACGTGCGTGGGGGTAAAATCCGATAAATTGACATGGATATAATGGTGATCATCCTGGTTGGCACCAACGATAAAGTTGACCATATGGGTGATTTCATGATCCATAACGATATCGATGGTCAAACCAATGGGTCCGGCAAAGCCGACTTTGGCATGGGTCACATCTTCGACGATAGCAGCAGGGGCCAGTTCAACGGTGGTCGCACCATATAATTTCTGTAATTTCGTTTCATTGACTTCTCGATCCCCACGAACCATCACAGCCACAGGTTTTTCATCCACTAAATAGATCAGTGTTTTCACAAATCGAGTGGATTCTTGATGCAAATAATCACAGACTTCCTCAATGGTTCTGGCATCGGGTGTATAGACCAACTCCTTAGCGAACGGATCTTCATTGACAACATGGTCCAGATCATCCACACATGATGCCACTTCCCGATTGGAAGAGAAATCACAATGCGGGCAATAAACCACTGTATCTTCACCGATGGGGGTGATGGCCTGGAATTCCTCGGAAAGCAATCCACCCATGATCCCGGTATCGGCTCGAACGATGCGATAATCGATCCCCATACGGTCAAAGGCCTTCTTATACGCATCAAACATTTTCTGATACGCCACATCCAATCCGGCTTCATCCACATCGAAGGAATATGCATCTTTCATGGTGAATTCACGTACACGGATCAAACCAAAGCGTGGTCTGGGCTCATCACGGTATTTCGTCTGGAACTGATACAGATTAAATGGCATGTCTTTGTAGGACTTGATCTTCATCTGTGCTGCCATGGCAAATAATTCTTCATGGGTCGGACCAAGGACATAATTCTTATTGTTGCGATCTTTCAATGCGAACATGGAACTGCCAAAGCCTTCCCGTCTTCCGCTGGCGACGTAGACGTCTTCCGGAATAAGGGAGGGCATGCGCAGTTCCTGGGCACCGGTGGCATCCATTTCTTCACGAATGATCTGGATGATCTTCTCCTGGACCCGATACCCCAATGGCATCATCATATAGACACCGGCACTGCTTTTTTTGATGAATCCCGCTCTGACCAGAAGATTGCCGGAAACGCTTTCTTCATCTTTGACATCTTCACGCAGGGTATAAAAGAAACTCTGACTTAATTTCATGGGCTCTCTGCCTTTCTTTATTTTTTTATAAATACCGAATGATTATACCATTTAGCATTTGACAATGAAGGGTTTTCGAATAGAATAAAACAAATCAAAGGGGGAGTTATGGCAATTTTTTTAAATGAACCGTCGCATACGTTCAGCGAATATCTGCTCATTCCGGGTTATACCGATGAATCCTGCATTCCAGATAATGTTTCTTTAAAAACACCATTGGTCAAATTCAAACAGGGTGAACAACCGGCATTGAGTTTGAATATCCCGATGGTTTCTGCCATCATGCAGGCAGTTTCCGGACCACGTCTGGCTGTGGCATTAGCCAAAGAAGGCGGACTCAGTTTCATTTATGGTTCTCAATCCATCGAAAGCCAGGCTGCCATGGTACGTCGGGTCAAAAGTGAAAAGGCCGGCTTTGTCGTATCCGATTCCACATTGCGTCCTGATCAGACATTGAAAGATGTATTGGATCTTTTGGAAAAAACCGGACATTCCACCATGCCGGTCACTGTGGATGGAGATCCGCATGGGATCTTGGTCGGGATGGTCACCGGAAGGGATTATCGTGTCTCACGCATGAGTCTGGATGAAAAAGTCGAAAACTTCATGACACCATTCAAAGATCTGATCTATGGCAATCTGGAAGATGATTTGACCCGTTGCAATGATCTGATCTGGGATCACAAGCTCAATTCATTGCCGGTGGTGGATGACCACAATCATTTGCAGTATCTGGTCTTCCGCAAAGATTATGATGCCCATAAAGAATATCCACTGGAATCATTGGATCAAGAAAAACGTTTTTTGGTCGGTGCGGGGATCAATACCCGTGATTATGCGGATCGTGTACCAGCATTAGTGGATGCCGGCGTGGATTGTTTATGCATCGATTCCTCCGAAGGCTATTCGTGTTGGCAAGCCAATACATTGAAATGGATCCGGGACCACTATGGTGACGATGTCAAAGTCGGTGCAGGAAATGTGGTCGATGCCAAAGGATTCCGTTTTCTCGCTGAAGCCGGTGCTGACTTTGTCAAAATCGGTATCGGTGGTGGTTCCATCTGCATCACTCGTGAAACCAAAGGAATCGGCCGTGGTCAAGCCACAGCCGTGATCGAGGTGGCTCAAGCCAGAGACGAATACTTCAAGGAAACCGGTATTTATGTTCCGATCTGTTCGGATGGCGGTATCGTTTATGATTATCACATTACCCTGGCGTTAGCCATGGGTGCTGATTTTGTGATGTTAGGCCGTTATTTCTCCCGTTTTGAAGAAGCTCCGACCAATAAAGTGATGGTCAACGGCACTTTCATGAAGGAATACTGGGGCGAAGGCAGCAATCGCGCCCGCAACTGGCAACGTTATGATTTAGGCGGCAAAGGCAAACTGGCGTTTGAAGAAGGCGTGGATTCCTACGTCCCATATGCCGGTAGTTTGAAAGATAATGTCACACAGACGTTATATAAAGTCAAAAGCACGATGTGCAACTGTGGGGCGACCTCGATCCAACAATTGCAGCAAAAAGCCGTGCTGACATTGGTCAGTGCCACGTCCATTGTGGAAGGTGGGGCGCATGATGTGCTGGTCAAGGACAAAACCCCGTCCATCAATCAATAAGCATCAATTATAAAGTCTCGACACGTCGAGACTTTTTTTAATCAGCATATGTTAAAATATTGACATAAGGACGATGATAATGAAAAAATTAATTTTGGTTTTATCACTGAGTGTTTTTCTTTGTGGCTGTAGCAGCGATGATCCATCATCCACAACACTGGTTTTCCGGATATCGCAAGTCTTAGGACAAATGATGGATTCGAGATTTCTTCTATTCCAAAGCAAGGCGGTATCAGTGAATCCACTATCGGATATATTGACGTTTCAAATTCACAGATCGATTCGATTCTGCTCAACTATGTCACACCAAACAGTGTGGGATGGATCGATGAATCCATCAAAGAAGTGATCCGGTATGGGTTGAATGCCCGCAACAATTGGATCGATCATTTATTGCATACGATCAATGAGGGTTAATCCGAGCGGAAGATGAGGCGGTATTTGAAAACATTGCCGATAATCCGATGATCTCATCCGATGATATTCTGATTTATATCGATGGTCAGGACCATTTAAAAGTAGTGGCTCGGAATGAAAATGCGGCTTCGCTTGAAGGGATCTTTATCTGTAAAGGGATCAGTACACTGATCGATCGATTTTATGCGGATCAAAAGGTGTTCGTGGATCTGATTTACGAATTGATCCGAAATACGTCGATGCAATAGCATAAAGGCCGGCTTAGCCGGCCTTTAAGTTTATGTTTTAGATGGTAGATTCGATCAATTCGATTGTTTGGATGCAACCAATGCATCGATTTCACTTTTTAAACGCACCACGATTTGATCCTGAGGAATGGTTTCGATGATTTGACCATGTTTGAATAACAATGCACTGTCTTTG
This sequence comes from uncultured Erysipelotrichaceae bacterium, assembly GCA_944327105.1. GTDB lineage: Bacteria > Bacillota_I > Bacilli_A > Erysipelotrichales > Erysipelotrichaceae > CALVGN01. The sequence goes on from CALVGN010000041.1 coordinate 5,405, forward strand.
CCACCGGCAACGCCGATATCCGCACGGGATGCTTCTTGCGGTCCATTGACGGGACAACCCATAATGGCTACGGTGATATCCGCATTGATGGTATTGACGTAATCTTCGATTTCATTGACGATGGGCAACATATCATACTGGATACGACCACAGGTTGGACAGGCGATCAAATTGACCACACCCGTGTATAAACCAAATGCGGATAGCAATGGTTTTGCCACTTTCATTTCTTCTACCGGATCGGCCGATACTGAAACACGGATGGTATCACCAATACCTTCATGGATCAAAGTTCCCAGTGCAGCACAACTTTTGATGGCGCTGCCAAGCAACGTTCCCGCTTCCGTTACACCCAGATGCAACGGATAGGGGAACGTATTGGCCGCGAGTTCATAACTTTCAATGGTCAAACCAACGTCTGAACTTTTAAATGATAAAACGATATCTTCAAAATCACACTGACGCAATATATCCACATGATGCCATGCGGATTCGATCATGGCTTGGGCAGTGGGTTTACCATATTTTGCCAGTAAATCTTTTTCCAAAGAACCGGAATTGATGCCGATGCGGATCGGGATATGGCGTTTTTTGGCTGCATCCGCTATGGTCTGGACGGAATTCAATGGCAAATTTCCCGGATTCAGACGGATCTTATCAATACCATTTTCAATAGCCGTCAAGGCGTTATTGGGGTTGAAATGAATATCCGCTACCAATGGTAGTGGGGAAGATGCTTTGATTTTGGCGACGGCTTTGGCGTCTTCTTCGTCCAATATGGCCATACGTACCAATTGACAACCGGCGGCTTTGAGCCGGTTGATCTGCTTTAATGTCGCTTCGACGTCTTTTGTACGGGTGTTGGTCATGGATTGTATGATGATTTGGTCGGCACCACCGATGGTCAGATTTCCGACGGTAACGGGACGGGTATGCGTACGAGTGATCATGGTATTCTCCTTTAACAGATGATTATTGAATTCATGGATATTATAAACGAGTGGTCCAATCATCGCATGATAAAATAAATCCATAAAAGGGGATAAGTATGTGGGTCATCAATAATGTCAATGTTTTTCGAACGTTTTCAAAACGGTTCGTTCATGGTGCAGTAGCGATCGAAAATGATCATTTTTTCCGATTTGTCACGGATATCCATCAATTGGAAATCGATGGTTCGACCAAGGTGATCGATGGTAAAAATCGATATATGGTTCCCGGATTGATCGATATCCATATGCATATCGAATCCAGCATGACACTACCCGGGCCGTTTTCTGCCAAAGTATTGGAATATGGTGTGACCACTGTCGTTGCCGATCCCCACGAAATTGCCAATGTATTCGGTTTAGACGGGATCCATTTATATTTGGACATGCCGACTGTCATGGATGTTTACTATGGGATCCCCAGTTGTGTGCCATCCACTTCATTCGACTATGAAACCAGTGGTGCAGCCATTGATGAAAACGATGTCGCCCAATTGCTCAACCATCCAAAAATCCGCTGTTTGGGCGAAGTGATGAATTATTTTGATGTCATCGATCCATCCGGTTCGACCACGATCCAAAAAATCATCCATACAGTCAAAACCATGCGTCCCGATATGCCATTGGAAGCTCATTGTCCCAGTGTATCCGGCAATGATCTGGCAGCATTTATGGCCAGTGGCATCAACGCCGACCATACGTTGCAGACACCGGAATCGATCGTTGAAAAAGTAGAAAACAACATGTTTCTGGAAATTCAGGAAAAAGTGATCACGCCGGAGAATATCCAGACCATTTTATCGCATCATTACGAAGAATATGTTGCATTGGTCACGGATGATGTATCCGTGGATCGTTTGCAATGCCATCATCTGGATGGTGTGATATTAAAAGCCGTGCAAGCGGGAATGCCGATCGAAACCGCGATTTATTGTGCAACATATACCCCGGCCAGACGCATGCATTTTATCGATCGCGGTGCCATTGCATCCGGTTTGAAAGCCGATTTCATCCTGTTGGATGATTTAAAAACGTGGAAAGTTCACAGTGTGGTCAAAAACGGAATGCTGATGGTCGAACCATCCAAAGGAATCTATCCAAGGATTCCCACCGTATCCGTCGACTCCAAATTTCGTCATTCTATCCATCATGATTTGATGGATCCTTCTCAATTTCTACTTCAAGTTGACCCCGGTACGCACCACGTCAATGCCAATGTCATTGTCATCAATGATTCGACCAATGCCACTCAATGGGAAAAAATACCATTGGATGTCCATGATGGGATCGTCGATTATCAAAGTGCCGGATTATCGTTGCTCTGTTGTATCGAACGCCATGGCAATGACGGTCATTATGCATTCGGTCTAGTCAAAAATGCATTTAAAACTTCGGGTGCCGTGGCCACATCATTGGCCCATGATCATCACAATTTATTGGTATTGGGAACCAATGCAACGGACATGGCTCAGGCCGTCAATACCGTGATCGACATGCAGGGTGGCTTTGCCGTGATCGCCAATCAAACTTTGATTGCATCCATGCCATTGCCCATTGGCGGCATCGTTTCCGATGCGTCCATCGATACGATCGCAGATCAACTGGCCAATGTCCGCCAAGCCATGGAACAGTTGGGCTATCATCACCACAACAACATCATGTCGTTGGCGACGCTCGGTTTGCCGGTATCTTATCGCTTACGCTTAAGCGACAAAGGGTTGATTGATGTGGCCACCCGTCAGTTTGTCGAATTGTTTGAATGAAAGATCAAACCACGATAATGACCATGCCATCATTGGTCAAATCATGTACAATATATCCGATTTAAATAAAGGAGCACCTCTATGAGTCAAGTGGATATGAACACATTGGTCAATCATCTCAAATCCTATGGATTTGTTTACAGCGGCAGTGAAATCTACGGCGGTTTATCCAACGCCTGGGATTTCGGTCCATTAGGCGCCGCCATGAAGCAGAATATCAAAAATGCCTGGTGGCACCGTTTCATTCAGACATCCCCTTATAATGTCGGTCTGGATTCCGCCATTATCATGAATCCCTCTGTCTGGCAGGCGACCGGCCATGTTTCCGGTTTTTCCGATGCCATGGTCGATTGCAAAAGCTGCAAATCCCGCTATCGTGCCGATCAGCTGATCGAACAGATCAGCAATGGCAAGATCAATCCCGAAGGCATGAGCCCGGCGGAAATGGATGAAATCCTTGCCGATGCGTCCATGGTCTGTCCCAAGTGTGGCAAGCATGAGTGGACCAATGCCCGCAATTTCAACCTGATGTTCAAAACATTCATCGGCACGTTGGAAGACAGCAAAAGCGTTGTCTATCTTCGCCCCGAAACCGCACAGGGCATTTTCGTCAACTTCAAAAATGTGCAACGCACATCCCGTAAAAAAGTTCCTTTCGGTATCGGTCAGATCGGAAAATCATTCCGAAATGAGATCACTCCGGGAAATTTCATATTCAGGACCCGTGAATTCGAGCAGATGGAACTGGAATTTTTCTGTGAACCGGGAAAAGATCTGGAATGGTTTGATTACTGGAAAAAGATGTGCATCGACTTCGTCGAACAATTAGGTGTCAAACCCGAACATCTGCGCTACCGCGATCATGATCCCAAAGAACTGGCATTCTATTCCAAAGCCACAACGGATATCGAATATCTGTTCCCGTTTGGATGGGGTGAGGTCTGGGGCATTGCCGATCGCACCGATTATGATTTGAAACGACACATGGAAGCCAGTGGTGAATCGTTGGAATACCTTGATCCGACCACCAATGAAAAATACATCCCGTATTGCATCGAACCTTCCGTTGGTGTGGAACGGTTGTTTTTGATGCTTGCCGCTGACGCTTATGAACAGCAGCAGCTGGAAAATGATACCCGGGTGGTGATGCATCTGCATCCTTTGATCGCACCGATCAAAGCCTGCGTGTGTCCGTTGACCAAAAAATTGAGTGAGCCAGCCACAGCAGTATATGCAAAATTAGCCGAGCATTTCAATGTGGAATATGATGAAGCCGGCAGTATCGGCAAACGCTATCGCCGTCAGGATGCCATCGGTACGCCGTATTGTGTCACATTTGATTTTGATTCACTGGATGATCAGTGTGTGACCATTCGTGAACGGGACAGTATGCAACAGCATCGTGTCCCTATTGATGCGTTGGTTGAAACCATCCAAGAAAGCATGACATTATCGAAATGATCGATCCCAAAACCATTGATGCCATTCGTTCCAAGGCCAACATCGTCGATGTCATCGGCCACTATATTCCCGTTTCAAAAAAGGGAAAAAATTATGTAGCTGTCTGTCCATTTCATGATGACCATGATCCTTCCATGTCCATCAATGAAGCCAAACAGATCTACAAATGTTTTGTCTGCGGCGAAGGCGGCAATGTATTCACATTCGTACAACATTATGAAAAAATCGGTTTTGCTGCCGCTGTTGCTAAAGTCGGTGAACTCGTCGGGATCCATGTGGATACCACGGATAATGGCAACAAACCACCGGCAGATCCACGGATCGTCAACGCATTATCCGCATTGGATCAAATGAGTGAGTTGTGCAATTTTGAATTACGGCAGACCAGAGATCCGTCATTGCTGAGTTATTTGGATAAACGGGATATCAATGCCGATGTGATTTCAACATTTAAGATCGGCTATGATGCCAGTGACGATCAAGTCAGTACTTTTTTAAGCAAAAAAGGGGTCGAGGAAACCGTGCTGGTGGGGGCCAACATTTCCACGCGCGGTTATGATGGCAAACTCAAGGATGTCTTCAGTCGACGATTGATTTTCCCGATCGATAATATCCATGGTCAAACCATCGGGTTTACGGCACGGAGTATGGATCCTGACAATGACCGCAAATACATCAATACCTCGGAAACACCGGTCTTTAAAAAAGGGGAATTGGTTTATAACAGTTCCCGTGCCAAAGATGCCGCGCGCAAACAGGGGGGCATCATCCTGGTCGAAGGCGTGATGGATGTCATTGCATTTTGGAAGGCTGGGATCGAAAATGTGGTCTGTACTTTGGGTACGGCGTGTACCAAAGATCAGTTGAATATCATCCGTGCATTATCCAACCATCTGATTTTGGCATATGATGGGGATAGAGCCGGGCAGAATGCGATCTATAAAGCCGGTAACATGGCCCTTAGTATGGGCATGCGTTTATCGGTATTGAATAATCCCACTCAATTAGATCCGGATGAGATCTACATGCAAAAGGGCAAAGATGCACTGGCGGCATTGGCGACTTCGACCCAAACATGGTTGGAATTTGTCTATGGTTATATCAAGGGACAGTATGATTTGAACCAATACAGTGCACGCAAGGATTTCGTCAACGCCATGCTTCCCCATATAAAAGCGTCAAGCGATCCATTGGATCGACAGGCATTTACCAAACGCTTGGAAAGTGACAGTGGATTTGATCTATCGCAGATGGTTGAAACCACACGCAACGCTTCGATTGCTTCTAGCGCGATTCAACCTGGTAAGGCTGCAAATGGTTCGAATGCTTCACCGGTGGTTAAAACCATTCCCACCCGGATGGAACGCATCCAATCGGTGATCATTTCTCAGATGTTGATGGATCTTAAAGCCCAGGCGCTGTATACTGAAAAATTGAACTTTCTTCCCGATCCGAAATACTCCCGGATCGCGGCATTGATTTTGAATCAATGCCGCAAAGGAGAACTGGTAAATATCAACCAGATCATGGACCATTGTGAAAATGACACCCAACGTGCGTTATTGAGCCAAATCGCCTTTGACGTATCATTGGGTACATCGTATAATAAGCAGGTTCTCGAAGCGGCGTGCGTCCAGTTGGACATCGAAATCAAACGTCAACATATTGCGTCATTGCGACGGGAATTATCCAATGAGATCGATCCCAATGCGAAAAAAGCGTTGGAAAAGCAGATCTCATCTCTGTATCAGGACATTAATTCAATCAAGGAGGCCAATCGTGAGCGACACTAAAACCACAAAAACCGAAAAAAAAGCCAAGATTGAAGCCATGAAGCAGAAGAATGCTTCATTGCAGGAGACGTTGATGGAGAAACAGGAACAGGCACTGGCGCAAAGTAAACCGCAGATGAGCGAACAACCCAAACCGAAAAAGAAAAGCAGCCGTGGCAAGAAAAAAGCAGAAACTGCTGTGGTAGAACCAATTGAAGCCGTTGTGGTCGAAACCAAAGCGGAAGCCAAACCGGCAGAAGCAGTGGTCAAACCATCGAAAAAGAAAACCACTGACAAAACGAAAACGAGTGCAAAAACCAAAAAAGAAACGGAAAGCAAATCGGAAGCGAATAACCGAGATGGTTCAACCACTGAAAAGCCGGGTTCAGCCAAGATCGAATCCTTTGTCAAAGTTGGCCGTACCAAGCAATACAAGACGTTAGATGAACTCAAAGAAGAGTACAAACGCGTTGCCTCGATCAACGGTCATCTGATGCAAAATGAGATCACCGATTCGTTGACTCATCTGGATCTGGATGATACAGCCAGTGATGAATTGTACAGCTGGTTTCGTGACAACGACATCGAAGTCGTGGATGATTCACTCGATGAATTCCTCGATGATGCAGATGAAGACATTGATGTCGAAGTGGGAAGCGATGATGCGTTGGATTTCGATGCTTCCATCGATGATGCGATCGCAACTGATGATGGGGATAATGATGACGAAACCAAACCGGTGGTTCAAACCAACGTCGTTGCCACTGAAGTAGATGATAAAGCCAAGGCAGCGAAGTTGCGCGAGTATCAAAGCAATCGTGAAGAAAGCCAAGAAGCCACAGCAGCACGCGTCAATGATGGCGTGAAGATGTATCTGAAAGAGATCGGTAAAGTCCCCTTATTGAAAGCCAAGGATGAATTGGAGATCGCCAAGCGGATCGAAGCCGGGGATGAACTGGCTAAGCAGGAATTGATCAGTGCCAATCTTCGTCTGGTCGTATCCATCGCCAAAAAATATGTTGGCCGTGGCATGCAGTTTTTGGATCTGATCCAAGAAGGAAATATGGGTTTGGTCAAAGCGGTCGATAAATTTGATTACACCAAAGGATTCAAATTTTCAACTTATGCTACCTGGTGGATCCGTCAGGCCATCACCCGTGCCATTGCCGATCAGGCCAGAACGATCCGTATCCCGGTGCATATGGTCGAAACCATCAATAAATTGACCCGTGTTCAACGCCAACTGGTCCAAAAACTCGGACGTGATCCTTCTCCGGCAGAAATTGCTGCCGAAATGGATGGCATCTCTCCGGAAAAAGTGGTCGAGATCCAACGGATCGCGTTGGAACCGGTCTCATTGGAAACCCCGGTGGGTGAAGAAGACGACAGCCATCTGGGAGATTTCATCGAAGACAAAGAAGCCGTATCTCCCGAACAATTTGCCAATAATCAATTGTTACGCGATGAGATCAATGAAGTACTTTCCGGTTTGACCGAACGGGAAGAAAAGGTATTGCGTCTGCGCTTTGGACTCGATGATGGACGCACCCGTACGTTGGAAGAAGTCGGACGGGAGTTCAATGTCACACGTGAGCGCATCCGTCAGATCGAAGCGAAAGCATTGCGCAAACTGAAACATCCAACGCGCAGTAAACGATTGCGTGATTTTGTGGATAAAGAGAATATCAAATGATCAAACTGAGCATTCGACTGAACATGATCATGGAGATGGTTCGACCATGTTCCATCATGGCGGATGTCGGTGCGGACCATGGTTATCTGGCATGCGCACTTGTGCAATCGCACAAGTGCGTTTGTGCATATGCCATGGATGTGGCACCGGGACCGCTTAATGCAGCAAAACGCTCCATTGAACAATATGGTTTGAATCATCATGTGTTTACCCGATTATCCGATGGTTTGACCCATCTTCCAAACGATGTCGAGACCATCGTCATTGCCGGCATGGGAGCCCATACCATCATCGATATACTGAACGCTTATCCAAAGAAACTGGATGGTTTGAAGCAGATCATCGTTTCTGCCAATAAAGATCCCTGGACGATACGCAACTGGATCATGGACCATGGTTATACCATCGATGATGAACGCTGTTGTTATGAAGAGCACGATTATGTCGCGATCTCATTTACGACACAGCCCTGTATATATCCATTGGATCCATCCATTCGCTATTTGGGTCCAAAACTGATGCAACGCAATGATGGGACCACGCAACTGTACTATCGCCATTTATACGAAGGAGCACTGGATTTGATCACCAAGGTCAAAGATGAACAGAAAAAGGCAAGGATACGACAGCAAATGCAATGGTTAGACCATTGGTTTGAAATGATGCATATCGAATCAAAAACAAATGCAAACACAAGAAACTGACGGACAATAATAAAAAATGATCGGAAAGATCCGATCATTTTTAAGTTTTCTATACACGCATTAAGCTTCGATGCTGTTGACAGCTTTTGCCAGGCGTGATTTCTGACGTGCGACATAGTTTTTATGTTTCACGTGGTCAACCACGGCTTTATCCAGTTTCTGATTGGCGAGATCAAACGCTTTGACAGCAGCTTCCTTGTCTTTTTTATCAACGGCGTTCAAGACGTTTTTGATTGCGGTCTTGAGTTCACTGCGCTGAGACAGGTGAGCCATGCGGGTCTTTTCGTTGGTCATGGATCTCTTCAAATTGGATTTGATATTTGCCATTGCTTTACCTCCACTCACTTTTGCCACGTTATGTTATCAAAAAGTACTGGTCGTTGCAAGTATTTTCTCGTTGTTTGAGATTGGACCAATTTAGTTTAGAATAGGTGTGCATTGAATAAGGAAAGGGTGGATGTTATGGATATCAAGACGATACGGATCGCGTTTATGGGAACACCTGTATTTGCAACGGCACCGTTAAGTGCATTGATTGAGGATGGTTATACCATCGTTGCAGTGGTTTCTCAACCGGATAAACCGGTTGGGCGCAAGAAAACACTCCAGCCTACACCAGTCAAGCAAATGGCGTTGGACCATGGGATCCCGGTGGTTCAACCAGAATCGATCATGGAACAGTATGATCAATTGCTGGCGTATGATCCCCAATTGGTGATCACCTGTGCCTATGGTCAGAAAGTTCCAACGGCGTTGCTTGAATATCCCCAATATGGTTGCATCAACTTGCATGGTTCCTTGTTGCCTAAATATCGCGGTGGCGCCCCGATCCAGCGGGCGATCATGGATGGTCAAACCATCACCGGTATGACATTGATGGCCATGGTGGATAAAATGGATGCTGGCGCCATGTATTCAACGGAAAAAGTCATCATCGATCCCGATGATACCTATGATGATTTATGCGTGAAAATGATGGCAGCCTGCAAGACTATCATCCATCGGGATATCCCTTTGTACCTTCAAGGTCAATTGGAAGCGATCGCGCAGGATGAAACCAAGAAAACGTTGGCTTTTACCATCAAAAAGGAAACGGAAAATGTCAGTTTCCATGATGAACCCATTGATGTGCTATACAACCATATGCGCGCTTTGATCGACAATCCTGCACCCTATACCACTTTTGGTGGTAAGAAAGTCAAATTCCATCGTATCGGTAAGGAAGTATGTGACCATGATCATCCCTGTGGTCAGGCCATCAAATGCCATGATCATTTCAAGATCAGTGCCAACGGTGGTTTTATCCATGTCTACAGCTGTCAGATGGAAGGTAAATCCCGTCTGGACGGAACCAGTTTCTTCAATGGTATTGCCAATAAAGCCAATACCACGTATTTTGATTAAAACCATAACCTATGAACCAATCCCATATTCGTAATTTTTCAATTATTGCCCATATCGACCATGGTAAATCCACGCTAGCCGACCGTATCCTCGAATTGACGGATACGGTTTCTAAGCGCGAAATGCAGGATCAGATCCTGGATAATATGTCGTTAGAGCGTGAACGTGGTATAACCATCAAACTCAATGCCGTTCAACTGAGTTACCATGCTAAAAATGGTGAAGATTATATCTTTAATCTGATCGATACCCCGGGTCATGTCGACTTCACTTATGAAGTCTCTCGCTCCTTAGCCGCTTGCGAAGGAGCCGTCTTGGTCGTCGATGCCACCCAGGGCATCGAAGCCCAGACGTTAGCCAATGTCTATCTGGCATTGGAAAACGATTTAGAAATCATTCCAGTCATCAATAAGGTGGATCTGCCCAGTGCCGATGTGGATAAAGTCAAACAAGAGATCGAAGATGTTTTGGGCATCGATTGTTTTGATGCACCCTGCATTTCCGCCAAGACCGGTTTAAATGTCGATCAGGTATTGGAAGCGATCGTAGAAAAGATCCCCGCACCTCAAGGCGATCCCAATGCGCCATTGGAAGCGTTGGTATTTGATTCCTATTACGATGAATATCGAGGCGTCATCTGCAATATCTGTGTCAAACAGGGATCGATCAAGGTCAATGATGCGATCGAATTCATGCAGACCGGTGGCAAATATACCGTTTATGAAGTGGGTGTCAAAAACCCACGTGAGGTCAAAAAAAAGATGCTTCAATGCGGCGAGGTCGGCTGGGTAGCGGCTACGATCAAATCCATTTCCGATATCCATGTCGGTGATACGATCACGTTGCAAAACAACCCTGCGGCGTCTGCACTTCCGGGCTATCGGCATATGAATCCGATGGTGTATTGCGGTCTTTATCCAACGGATGCCGATAAATACAATGATTTACGGGAGGCGTTGGAAAAACTGCAGCTCAATGATGCATCGCTGCACTTTGAAGCCGAAAATTCCCAAGCGTTGGGATTTGGATTTCGATGCGGCTTTTTGGGACTGTTGCATATGGATGTGGTCCAGGAGCGACTGGAACGCGAGTTTGATTTAACATTGATCGCGACGGCACCCAGTGTCATTTATCATGTCTATAAAACAGATCATACGATGCTTTCGATCGATAATCCGGCGATGCTGCCGCCCAATAATGAGATCGATCACATCGAAGAGCCGCTGGTCAGAGCCAGTATCATCGTTCCCAACAATTATATCGGGGCGGTCATGGAACTGGCACAGAGCAAGCGGGGCACTTATATCGATTTGAAAGTGGTGGATAATGAACGCAGTGATCTGGTGTATGACATTCCGCTGGCAGAGATCATTTTTGATTTCTTCGATCGGTTGAAAAGTTCGACGAAAGGGTATGCGTCTTTGGATTATAACTTGAATGGTTATACCAAAAGTGATCTGGTCAAGGTGGATATCTTGCTCAATGGGGAGTTGATCGATGCATTGAGTTTCATCGTTCATCGTGATTTTGCATATACCCGTGGTAATGCCATCACCCAGAAATTAAAAGAGCTGATTCCCAAACAGCAGTTTGAAATCCCGGTACAGGCAGCCATCAACAATAAAGTCATTGCGCGAACGAACATCAAATCATTGCGTAAAAACGTATTGGCCAAATGCTATGGTGGAGACATCAGCCGAAAGAAAAAACTGCTGGAAAAACAAAAAGAAGGTAAGAAACGGATGAAGGCCGTCGGAAGCGTGGAGATCCCGCAGGAAGCATTCATGGCGATCTTAAGCATGAATGATGATCAATGATCCGTGGTCAAAATATACGTAATAGCCGGACGATTGGTAGCAATCGTCCGGCTTGGTTTATTCGATTTGAATCGTGGCATCGCAAACGCGATCAAATTGGATGGTCAGAACCAATGATTGATCATTGGACAAATCATAAATGATCGTATCATCACGTATTTGGTGCGGATCACCCCATATATTGCGCAATGTACCTGGCTGATAGCCGATCAAATCATCCAGATCATCGATGGTCAGATTCTCAAGATGGGGTAAATTATCGGCACTTTTGTGCTGGAAATAGAAAAACCGCCATCCAAGAATGACAAAAGCGATGATCAAAATCATCGCGATGATTGGTTTAAACCAAGTTTTCTGTTCAGCGCGGATCATTCTTTTCACCAAGATAAAGATAAATGCATGCTCCGATCAACGCCACTACTGCCAGCGCATTGGCCATGGTCGGATCCATTGAATTGGGATCAAGTGCATGTAAAATAACTCCCACTGCCCATAAAAACGCAGCGATCGCGATCAATGCAATACCGGCACCTCGTCGATTCATCATTACGTCTCCTTCTGGTTTCATTCTAACAAACATTGCATGGCTTGTGGTATGATTTGAGCGAAATCAACATCGAGAGGGACGCGAAATGAAACTGATCTCATGGAATGTCAACGGCATCCGTGCCGCTTTGAACAAAGGGGTGGATGCCTTGCTGCACAGTGAAGACTTTGACATCATTGCATTGCAGGAAACTAAGGCACAACCGGATCAAATCCCCAGTTTAGGGTATGATCACTACCATTGCTATGTGCACAGTGCAGTTAAAAAAGGGTACAGTGGAACGATGGTTTTGACCAAGCAAGCACCGGTATCGGTATACTATGGTCTGACCACGCTCAACGATGATGAAGGACGGGTATTAACATTGGAATATCCACAGTTTTATCTGGTCAATGTCTATGTTCCCAACAGTCAGAATGAATTGAAACGGTTGGATTACCGTCAGCATTGGGATGCGTGTTTTCTACAATATCTGCAAAAACTGGATCAACAAAAGCCACTGATCGTGTGCGGAGATATGAATGTGGCACATCAAACCATCGATATCAAAAATCCGGATACCAATCATCGCAATGCCGGATTCACCGATGAAGAGCGCTATGATTTTACCAAGTTGCTGCAGGGTGGGTTCATCGATACATTCCGTCATCTATATCCCGATACGATCCGTTATTCCTGGTGGAGCTATCGTTTCAAGGCCAGAGAACGTAATGTTGGATGGCGGATCGATTATTGGTTAGTTTCCAACCGTTTGATGGATCAAGTCATCGACAGTCATATCTATGATTCATGGATGGGTAGTGATCATGCACCAGTGGTGTTGGAGGTAAGATAATGGGATATATATTGGCGCTTGACAGTGGTACGACCAGCGTACGCGCTGCTTTAGTGGATGAACAGGGTCAAATCAAAGATATCGTAGCGTATCCATTGACGCTTAAAGTCACTCATACCGATTGGATCGAACAGGATGCAATGGAAATTTATACCAAACAATGCCAATGCATCGATACACTATTGGGATCCAATGGCTTGACCAGTAAAGATATCGTTTCCATGGGGATAACCAATCAACGGGAAACCACGGTGATCTTTGATGATGCGGGCAATCCGCTTCATGATGCCATCGTCTGGCAATCCCGCCAGTCGGAAGGCATCTGCAACGGATTGATCCGCCAGGGTTATACCAACTGGATCACTAAAAAAACGGGTTTGATCATTGATCCGTATTTTTCTGCCACCAAATTGATGTGGTTATTCGATACGTATCCGAATTTACGCAAAATGGCTGATGATGGTCACTTGCATTTTGGAACGGTGGATACATGGTTGATCTATCGGTTTACCAAAGGACACGTATTTGCGACGGATCGATCCAATGCATCCCGGACGATGCTATTTAACATCCATACCTGCCAATGGGATGAAGAATTATGCGCATTGTTTGATATTCCGATGCATATATTGCCCAATGTATTGAAAAGTGGAGATGATTATGGTGTTGCGGATATCCATGGTTCAACCATTCAAATCAATGCGGTACTGGGGGATCAACAATCCGCTTTATTTGGTGATCGTTGCTTTGACTATGGTTCGGTCAAGGTCACCTATGGGACGGGTGGATTTTTATTGGCCAATACCAAAGATAAGATCGTCACTTCCACCCATGGTTTATTGACCAGTATCGGAGTATCCTATGGTTCGACCATGGATTATGTATTGGAAGGTTCCGTTTTTGTTGCCGGGGCCGCAGTGCAATGGCTAAGGGATGAATTGGGCATCATCGATTCGGCTGCACAAAGTCAATCATTGGCCACGACTGTAACGGACAGTGATGGCGTGGTCGTGATCCCGGCATTTACCGGTCTGGGTGCTCCCTATTGGCATCCCAATGCCAAAGGGATGATCCTTGGTTTGAACCGTCATTCAAATAAAGCCCATATTGCCTATGCCACGCTGGAAGCGATCGCTTGCCAGATGCAGGATGTGATTGCCGCCATGCGACTGGATCTGGATCATCCGTTAGATCGCATCATGGTGGATGGTGGTGCCACCGGCAATGATGTATTGATGCAGATGCAAGCCGATATTTCTCAATCCCGTTTGATCCGTTATGGCAGTGTGGAAAGCACCATCCGCGGTGTGGCGTTTCTATCTGGCCTTGAAAGTGGGATGTTTGATTCCATTGCATCCTTGGATCAACTGCAACTGGATCCCTTTGTATTCAAACCAAAACGTTCCATGGAACAGGCGGATCGGATCATTGCCCGATGGAAAAAAGCCATCGAATGTGTGAAATTGTATGCCGATTCGTAAAACAGGACTGTATCTGCATGTCCCATTTTGCCGCAATATCTGCGCGTATTGTGATTTCAAACGGGTCGTCAATGATGATCGGCTGCGGTTGATGTGGATGGATGCATTAAAACAGGAGATCGACAGTAAACAGGATATTCTGGGTCAATGTTACTTTGATACATTGTATTTGGGCGGGGGAACGCCTTCCGTGTTAACGATGGATGAATTGACCATCATCATGGGATGGTTGAAACCCTATCTTTTCACTGTAAAGGAAGCGACCATCGAAGCGAATAGTGAAGATATTGATGATCAATGGATCGATGGTATCCTTCGATTGGGATTCAATCGACTTTCCATCGGCCTGGAAAGTGATGATTTCAATCAATTAATGGCCATGCGACGTAAAAGCAACTATCAAACCGTCAAGCATGGCATAAATCGAGCGAAAGCGCATGGTTTGACCAATATCAATGTGGATCTGATCTATGGATTACCGGATTCCACCATGGAAAAGTGGCAGGCTACCATGAAGCATGTGATGGATCTGGATGTACCGCATATTTCGATGTATGCACTCTCCTTGGAAGAAAACTCGATCTGGGGTAAAAACCATGTCAAACCGGTCGATGATGAATTGATGGCGGATATGATGAAGCAGGGGATCCAATGGTTGCACCAATGTGGGTATACTCGCTATGAGATCAGTAATTTCACGAAAAACCAACCCAGTCTTCATAATCTGCACTACTGGCATTATGATGATTTTATCGGATTAGGTTATGGATCCAGTGGAAAGTGGTTGAACCATCGCTATGATCATTGTGATCATCTGATGCCGTATCTTAAAGGCAATGTCGAATGGATGATGATCGAAGAAACCCTTGATGATATACGCAATGATTACATCATGATGAATACCCGGTTGAAGCAACGTTTTGATTTTAAAGTCTACAATGACGTGTTTCATGATGATTTTTATCAACGGTATCACACGCGATTGAAGCAATGCAAAATCAAAGGATACATTGATTATGATCGGGATGGTTTGACCATGACCGATTATGGTTTGGACTGTCAGTTTTCCTTTTTATCGGATCTATTGGATTGATCAGCCAAACAAAAAGCGGAACCATCCGCTTTTTGTTTGGTCTTAATGTTTTTGGTCATACCATTGCATCAATGCCTGGGTACCCAGATCCTGTTTGCCCTGGTCTGCCAAATATTCATACATGGTCAATACCTGTTCCAATATGGGCAATTGGGTTTTGGTATTATCCAAAACGATATGCATATCCTTGATGAAATGCTTGATGTAAAAACCAGGTCGATCATCATGCCTATCGATCTTTAAACCATTGTTGGATAACTGCCAGCTGCCTGCGGCACCACCTCCGACAGCCTGCAACATCGTATCAAAGTCGATCTCATGATCTTTGGCATACTTCATGGCTTCACAGGTGGCGGCAATATTGCCGGCAACTAAGATCTGATTGATTGCTTTCATGTGTTGACCGCTTCCGCAAGGACCACAATACGTCTTGGCTTTGCCGAGAATATCGAATAATGGGATCATGGCATCAAAGGTGGTTCGATCACCGCCCACCATGATCGTTAATGTCGCATTTTGGGCTCCGATATCTCCTCCGGAGACCGGTGCATCCAATACTGAGATACCTTTGCTCGCTCCGCGCGTATACAGGGTTTGAGCTAGATCAGGGGATGAGGTGGTAAAATCAATGGCTACTTTGGCATTGGTTTGACCATTGAATATTTGAGCATAGACTTCCTGTACATCGGCTGGATATCCCACCATCGTGCAGATCACATCCGCATCCTCGATGCATCGTGAAATCGATTCACAAACACGGATCGATCCACTTTCGATCGCTTTGGCTTTGGATAGGGTACGGTTATAGACATTGACCGTGTAATGATGGGAGAAATGTTTGGCCATCGGTGCACCCATGACACCGGTACCGATGAATGCAATTGTATGTATTTCCATCGTTTTTTCCTTCTTTCATCATCATTATAAAGATGGTTGGACCATCTTCAATCGATAATCCTTACCATCCTTAAAATTCTGTGAAAAGTTTTAGCACTCCACTATTGACAGTGCTAACACTGGTGGTATCATATTAGCAGGCCAAAGGGTTAAGTGCCAGAAAGGAGGCGATCAAACGAATGTTGACGAAACGTCAGATCGAAATCTTGAAATCTACGGTTGAAGAATTCATTCAGACCGCTGAACCAGTCGGCTCCAAAACCCTGATGACCAAATATCATCTGCCATATTCTTCGGCCACCATCCGCAATGACATGCAGGCATTGGAAAATGAAGGTTATCTGGAAAAGACGCATACCTCCAGCGGACGGATCCCATCCACCAAAGGCTATCGTTTCTATTGTGAAAATCTGTTAGAAACCAAATTGGATGCCAAGATGGAACTGATGCTGGACAATATCTTCATCGATCGCACATTGTCTTTTGAAGATGCCATGGATGAAAGTTGCCGCGTGTTGGCCAATATGACTAATCTGACCACCGGTTCCCTTGGTCCGGACAGTTCCCGTCAGTGTCTCAGTCACATCCGTCTTTTTCCCATGAGTGATACCACGGCGATCGTGGTGTTCATCACCGATCTAGGGCATACGGAAAATCGGACATTCACCTTCAATGATTCATTGGATATGGATGATCTGCAGAAATGCTGCGAACTGCTCAATGATCGACTCAAAGGTACACCATTGGATGAATTGGTCGAAAAGATGGAAGAGATCAAACCGATCCTGGTGGATCAGTTTGGCAAAGCAGACATGCTTTACAAAGCATTTGTCGCTGCCTTTATGAAATTCACCACCGATCGCGTCAACTTTACCGGAACCGAGAATCTGATGTATCAGCCTGAATTCAATGATGTCAATCAATTGCGGGAGATCGTTTCCACATTGAAAGATCAAAGCACATTGAATCGTCTAAAAGCCAACGCCCCTATGGCGTTGAAGACCGGAACCAGTTCCGAATTGATGTGGATGGACAATATGGCCATCGCTTCGACATCGTTTAAAGTCAACAATGAAGATGCCCGATTGATGGTGGTCGGACCGACCCGCATGAATTATGATGCCATCATTTCCATGCTGGACTATATCGCCGAAAAAATGGAACAGTATTTCGGCACCAAATGAAAAGGAGTGATCCCATGAACGAAAATGCAAGTGATATCCAAGAAGAAAAGGTCGATGCATCCCAAAGTGAAGCGAGCGATGTAAAAACCGCTACCGATGCGACAAAAGAAGATGTATCCCAAGTCGACACATCGCAACAGGAAAACAATGATGGTTGCGATCCTAAAAAAAACAATGACAGTGATGCACGCATCGAAAAGCTTCAGCAAGCCGTCAATGACCTGCAAGTTCAGCTGGACAGCATGAAAAATGATGTTGCCCGTGCCTATGCCGATGCGGACAATCTGAAAAAACGACTCAACGCCGAAGCCGCCAATACCCTCAAATATCGTGCCCAGGGTTTTGCTAGCGAAATCCTGCCGGTATTGGACAATCTGGAACGCGCATTGGCCCAACCGGTGGATGAACATACCCAGGCCATGCACAAAGGCATGGAAATGATTTACAACCAGCTGAAAAATGCATTATCCAAAGAAGGAGTCGAAGAAATCGACTGCCTGAACAAACCATTCGATCCCAATCACGCCCAATCACTGATGAGCGAAAAGAAAGAAGGGGTCGAGTCCAATATCGTGATTGAAGTGCTGCAAAAAGGCTATATGCTCAAAGATCGCTTGCTTCGTGCAGCGTTGGTCAAAGTCAGCGAATAAATGAAATGAACCATATGAAAAAATCAATGAAGGGAGTAAAAAATTATGAGTAAAATTATCGGTATTGATTTAGGTACAACCAATTCCTGTGTTGCCGTGATGGAAGGCAAGGATGTCAAAGTCATCACCAATCCAGAAGGCAACCGCACCACACCAAGTGTGGTCGCGTTCAAAAACCACGAAAAGATCGTCGGTGATGCCGCCAAACGTCAAGTCATCACCAACCCGGATTCTGTTATCAGTATCAAACGTAAAATGGGAACCAATGAAAAGGTGAGTCTGGACGGCAAGGAATATACCCCGCAGGAAATCAGTGCGATGATCTTGCAATACATGAAAGAATATGCCGAAGGCTATCTGGGCGAAAAAGTCGACCGTGCGGTCATTACCGTACCGGCTTACTTCAACGATGCCCAACGTCAGGCTACCAAAGACGCCGGAAAGATCGCCGGATTGAATGTGGAACGCATCATCAATGAACCCACAGCTGCCGCATTGGCATTTGGTATCGATAAAACCGATAAAGAACAGCGGGTCATGGTCTTTGACCTTGGCGGTGGTACATTCGATGTTTCCATTTTGGATCTGGCTGATGGAACGTTCGAAGTGCTGGCCACAGCCGGTGATAACAAATTGGGCGGTGATGATTTCGATAACAGCATCGTCGAATGGATGGCCGAACAGTTCAGAAAAGAAAACGGTGTGGATCTGACCAAAGATAAAATGGCATTGCAGCGCATGAAGGAAGCAGCGGAAAAAGCCAAAAAGGATCTGTCCAGTATGGTTGAAACCAACATCAGCTTGCCGTTTATTTCCGCCGGTGCTTCCGGTCCGCTGCATCTGGACATGAAATTGACCCGTGCGCAATTCAACAGTATGACCAAACCATTGGTCGACCGTTGCCTGCAGCCGATGCGTCAGGCACTCTCTGATGCCAAATTGAGCAAAGAGGATATCGATCAAGTCTTGTTGGTCGGTGGTTCGACCCGTATCCCGGCCGTTCAGGATCTTGTCCGCAATGAAATGGGCAAAGAACCCAATAAGAGCGTCAACCCGGATGAAGTGGTCGCTATGGGTGCTGCGATCCAAGGCGGTGTCATTGCCGGTGATGTCAAAGATGTTTTATTGCTCGATGTTACCCCATTGAGTCTGGGTATTGAAACCATGGGCGGGGTGATGACGGTATTGATCCCGCGCAACACCACGATCCCGACCAGCAAGAGTCAGATCTTCTCCACCGCTGCGGACAACCAACCTGCTGTGGATATCCATGTGCTGCAAGGTGAGCGGCCCATGGCTGCCGATAATAAGACACTGGGCAATTTTCAATTGACCGGTATCGCACCGGCTCGCCGCGGTGTGCCGCAGATCGAAGTCACCTTCGACATCGACGTCAATGGTATCGTCAATGTTTCTGCCGTGGATAAAGGTACCGGCAAGAAACAATCCATCACCATCCAGAATTCTTCTGGTCTAAGTGAGGAAGAGATCGATCGCATGGTCAAGGAAGCCGAAGCCAATAAGGCCGCCGATGATCAACGTAAGGAAGATGCCGAGACCCGTAACAAGGCAATGGCATTTATCGATCAGATCGATCAGACATTGGAAAACAAGGACATCAAGGTGGATGAAAATCAGAAAGCGCAGGTCAAGACGCTGCGGGATGAATTGCAGAAAGCCTTGGATGACAACGATATGGCCACGTTAAAGAACAAACTGGATGAATTGGAAAAAGCGGCACAGGCCATGAGTGCGGCCATGTACCAGCAACAGGCACAACAGGGTGATTCGACCAATGCCAGCTCCAATGCATCTACCGGTGGCAACGACAATGTCGTGGATGCGGATTTTACCGAAAATAAATAAACCGGCAGCAGTGCTGGCACTGCTGCTTGGGGTCAGCGGATGCAGTGGGAACGAAGTTCCCACTGCTTCTGATGTTATGGAAAGTGAAGTGACGACAAGTGCACCGGTATCGTCGGATCAATTGCTTTCCTATTGGCGGATCAAAGCCAGTGAACCGATATTGGTTTATGATGATCAACAGTCGTTAGTGGCGACGATCGAGCCGGATACGGTGGTGACACTGGCTCAAAACGGATACCGTAATGGTCCAACCATCTATCAGCAATTGGAAAATACCCGTTGGTATATCAAAACGGATGCTTCGGGTATTGTTGAAGATACATCCTGGCTGCTCAATGAGCCGCATTTGATTCCAATGGGCGTTCACGCCACCATCCATAAAGATGCCTGGCTTTATGATTTTTTTGATCACCATTGTTATACCGTGGTTGAACCGATGGAAGTCGAAGTGGTCAGTTGGGACGATGCACGGATCGGATTTTATTTCCAAAATAATCTGGTGTATGTGGATATCGATGATGTGGATGTCTCAAATGGCAAGCCGCAGTTGAACAATCCGGATCAAGTGGAAGTATTGATGTATCATTTCTTCTATGATCCGACCATGGAAACCCCAACGGATGGCAATGATGTGTCCATCGTGGATTTTCAAGGCCAGCTGGATGCATTAAAAGCCAATGATGTCACACTTTTGACGATGCAGGAACTGTATCATTACTTAAATGGCAGTGCTCAGATACCTGATCGTTCGATGGTTTTGACCATCGATGACGGGGATGAGTCGGTTTATCGACTGGCCTATCCATTGATCAAAGATGCCGGTGTCAATGCCACTTTGTTTTTGATCTGCGGCTGGTTTGCTGATCCGCGCCCCTATGAATTTACCGAGATGGCCCAAAGTGGCATCGAATTGCAAAGCCATGGTTTTCTCATGCACCAGGGCGGTTGCAGCGGAATGGGACATGGTGGAAGGCTGCAATGTGTGGATTTTGATGAAGGCGTGGCTGATACACAACGATCCATGGCCTATGTCGATAATGGATTTGTCTATTGTTATCCATTTGGCGATGTCAATGAACATGCCGTTGAAATCTTGAAAGCATCGGGGATCAAAATGGCCTTTACCACCGAATATGGTCCCGTATCCACCGGTGATGATCTGTACCATCTTTCCCGAATCCGTATCAGCGGCGATGATGGGATCGATGGGTTTAAAACCAAATTGAATCTGAATTAAAGGAAAGGAGCGCGGTCGATCGATGAGCAACAACAAGCGCGACTATTATGAAGTATTGGGACTAAGCAAGTCAGCAAGTGAGCAGGATATCAAAAAAGCCTACCGTGCTCTAGCTAAAAAATACCATCCGGATGTCAATAAGGCAGCCGATGCGGAAGAAAAATTCAAGGAAATCAACGAAGCGTATGAAGTGCTTTCCGATCCGCAGAAAAAAGCCAATTATGACCAATTCGGCTTTGCTGGCGTGGATGGCAATGCCGGTGGGTTCAGCGGGTTTGGCAATGGATTTTCCAGCGATGACCTCAATGATATTTTCGGTTCGTTTTTTGGCTCAGGCTTTGGTGGCTTTGGTGGGTTTGGCAATCGGCGCAGCTCACGTGGGTATGACGGTCCAAGCCGTGGTGCCGATCGGGCCATGAGCATGACCATTGATTTCAAGGAAAGCATTTTTGGTTGCACCAAGACCATCAATTTAGATGTGGATCATGTCTGTGAACACTGCCATGGTTCCGGTGCCGAAAGTCCTTCCGATATCAAAACCTGTCCCACCTGTGGCGGACGTGGGCGAGTGGTCCGTCAGACCAATACCCCATTTGGCATGATGCAAAGCGAAACGGTCTGTCCAACCTGCGGTGGCAAAGGCAAAACCATCGCGCATAACTGCCATGTGTGCCATGGCGCCGGATATACCCGCAAACATGAATCTGTGGACCTGAAGATCCCAGCGGGGATCATGAGCGGCCAGCAATTGCGTGTGGCCGGTAAAGGCGAACGTGGAGCCAATGGCGGTGACAACGGCGATCTTTATATCGAGATCAACGTGCGGGAAGATAAAAATTTCCGTCGCGATGGAAACGACATTTATGTCGAGATCCCCATCAGCGCCTTGGATGCCACATTGGGAACACGCGTGGAAGTGCCCACCGTATATGGTGATGTGACCATGGATATCCCAAGTGGGACCCAACCCGGTCAGGTGTTGCGACTAAAAGGCAAAGGGGTCAAATCCATCCGCAATTCGGCCGTTGGCGATCAATATGTCAAAGTCCGCGTGGAAGTCCCCACCAAACTGGGACGCGAAGAAAAGGAACTGTATGAACGCTTACGGGATCGAGCCAATAAAAAAGCCGATAATCCATTCGAACGCTTCAAACGCAGTTTCAAGGCGTAAACCCGCCATCGTTTAACCATAGCTAAAGATAGGCCGTATCATGCGGCCTCATCTTTGATCAAAATTTTAGCACTCTAAACAAAAGAGTGCTAAAATAGATGCAGTGAAGGAAAGGAGATTAAAAATATGAATTTAGAACAATGCACATCTTCATTACAACAGGTATTGGAAAAAGGTGCCCAATGGGCGAACACCAATGGAAACCCCAATATCGAACTGGCACATCTGATGACGTATTTGGCGGATGATGCGACCATGACGACATTTTGGGAAAAAGCCAATGTCGATCCTTCACAGATCGCCTCGATCTGCAAGCAGGAAGTCGATCGACTGCCTAAAGCACCCGGCAGTTCCCTGAATTATTCTCGAAATGTCATTGAAGCCTTGAATAAAGCAGAAACCTACATGAAACGCTTCAATGATCAATATTTGGGCTGTGTTTTATTTGCGATTGCTGCTTTATCGATCGAATCGGACAATGCGATGAATCACCTTAAAGGGCTCGTCCCGGATACGAAAACACTGCTTTCCATTGAAAACCAACGGCGCAATGGCATGAATATCCATGATGCCCAGGGAGAAAATCAAATCGATGCATTAAGCAAATATGGCCGAGATCTGGTCGAAGAAGTCAAAAGTGGGAAAGTCGATCCGGTCATCGGGCGCGATGAAGAAATCCGCAGAGTGATCGAAATCTTATCCCGTAAGACCAAAAACAACCCGGTGCTGATCGGTGAACCGGGTGTCGGTAAAACCGCCATTGTCGAAGGATTGGCTTGGCGGATCATGAAGGGAGATGTCCCGTTTAACTTAAAACGCAAGCAGCTTATCGAATTGGATTTGGGATCATTGATCGCCGGTGCCAAATATCGCGGTGAATTCGAGGAACGGCTCAAAGGGGTGTTGAAACAAGTCGATGCATCCAATGGGAATATCATTTTGTTCATCGATGAGATCCATAATCTGATCGGGGCTGGTAAAACCGATGGCGCAATGGATGCCGCCAACTTGCTCAAACCCATGCTGGCGCGAGGCCAATTGCATTGCATTGGTGCCACCACGTTCAACGAATACATGCAATACATCGAAAAAGATGCGGCATTGGAACGTCGCTTCCAGAAAGTCATGGTCGAAGAGCCTAGTGTGGAAGATACCATTTCCATTTTGCGAGGACTGAAAGATCGCTTCGAATCGTTCCATGGCGTGCATATCAAAGATGACGCCTTGGTCGCTGCAGCCACATTAAGCGATCGGTATATCAATGACCGTTATCTGCCGGATAAAGCTATCGATTGTGTCGATGAAGCCTGTGCATCCATCCGTGTGCAACTGGATTCCATGCCGGTCAGCTTGGATGAACTCAATCGAGAGATCATGCAGCTGCAGATCGAAGAAACTGCACTGAAAAAAGAAGATGATGACAAGAGTGCGCAGCGTTTAAGTGAGATCCAGCAGAAACTGGCTTCTTTGAAAGAACAGCAGATCGCCCAGATGGATCAATGGAAAAAGGAAAAAGATCATGTTGAACATATCAAAAAGCTCAAACATGATCTCGATCAGGCCAATCTGGATTATACCCAGGCCACCAATGCAGCGGATTATGAAAAGGCAGCACGGATCCAGTATTCGATCATTCCGCAATTGAAATCTCAGATCGACAGTGAATCCAAAGCTTCCGGTGAAAGCAAGCTGCTCAAGGAAGATGTCGATGCAGAGTTGATCGCCGGTGTGATCAGCCGCTGGACCCATATCGAAATCAGCAAGCTGATGGCAAGCGATCGGGAAAAATTGCTGCATTTATCGGATGCGTTAAAGGAAAGGGTCAAAGGCCAGGATCATGCCGTTGAATTGGTATCGGACGTGATTTTGCGCAGCAAAGCCGGGATCCAGGATGACAATCGGCCATTGGGCAGTTTCCTATTTCTGGGTCCTACCGGAGTCGGTAAGACCGAAGTTGCCAAAGCGTTGGCCGAGCAGCTGTTCGATGATGAAAATGCTATGGTGCGTATCGATATGAGCGAGTATATGGAAAAACATTCCGTCTCTCGTTTGATCGGTGCCCCTCCGGGATACGTCGGCTATGAGCAAGGTGGTCAGCTGACCGAAGCCGTGCGGCGTCATCCGTACAGTATCGTATTGCTCGATGAAGTTGAAAAAGCTCATCCCGATGTGTTCAACGTATTGCTTCAGGTGCTTGATGATGGGCGGATCACGGATGGCAAAGGTGTAACGGTCAACTTTGCCAATACGATCATCATTATGACCAGTAACCTTGGTAGTGAATATGCGTTTGAAAGTGATCCAACCACGCGAGAAGCGCATTATCGCAATGCGGTACAGAATTATTTCCGTCCTGAGTTTGTCAATCGAATCGATGAGATCGTCGTATTCAATGCGTTAAATGAAACAGTATGCGCTCAAATTGCCGTCAAATTCCTGCAGCAGTTGGCCTATCGGATGGCGCGTGCGGATGTGAAACTGGATTGGGACAAAGATGTGACCACGATGATCGGTGCGTGTGGTCAGGATGCCGTATTTGGGGCACGACCAATGAAACGGTACATCCAGGATCATATCGAAACGCCGATTGCTAAAATGATGATTGCATCGGATTGCAGTGGTCATACCATTACCATCCATGTCAATGGCGAGGATGATTATGGTTTTACCATCGATGATTAATCGATTCGCTATGAAGTGTGTCAAATCGACACACTTCTTTTTTATGGTTCAAACCATATCATAATCGTGATTATGGGTGTTGATTTTTTAATGGTTTGTGTAACAATAGCGTCATGCCCATAGAAGAGTTGAGTCAATTGTACCGTTCGCGTTCATTTGGCTTTTATTATTGTGATTCAAAAGCCGATGCACTGGCTTTGGTCAAAGCGTTGATCCCCAAAGGTTCCACTACATCGATCGGCGGATCCGTTACCTTGCAGCAATGTGGCATCCAGAATTGGCTGGAAACATGGTTCATGGGAAAATATCTGGATCGCTACGCCCAAAAGGGGGATGAAGTGTTCAAGGCGGCATTGACGTGCGATACATATCTGACCAGTTGCAATGCATTGACCCGATCCGGTTCCCTTCATTTTATGGATCGTACCGGCAACCGCGTTGCGGCGATAGCGTATGGTCCCAAACAGGTATTGGTCGTGAGCGGGATCAATAAGCTGGTGGATGATGATACTGCCGCATTGCAACGGATCAAAACCATCGCCGCACCACTTAACGCCAAACGGCTCAATGTTGTCTGTCCCTGTGTTAAAGGGTGTTGCCAGTATGATCCAAACTGTCTGTGTCAGAAGTATCTGAAGATCGAGCAGGGGATGAACCGACGCATCAAAGTGATCCTGATCAATGAATCATTGGGTTATTAAGGAGTTTTCATGGATATATTGTTTATTGTCTATCTGGGTATCGGTATTTTTATCGCATACCTTTTATACGGTCAGATCCGTTTCGTGAAACTGTATGCCAAATGGAATACGGTATTGCGCATCATCATGTGGATCTTGGCTGGGATATTGTTTATCTTTAGCTGGTTTGGTCCGACCATCAATGAAACGATCCGAAATTTATCTTGTGCTGTGGTATGTGGATTGTTCGGAGCACTCAACGAAGGCATCGCACCGGAAGGCATCTATGCCAATTCCACCAAAATCCCATGGAATGCGGTATCGGCGTATGATATCCAATCCAAAGACAAGGAATGTGATTTGGTGCTGTTATTCAACACGGTGGATAAAAAAGGCAGAGTATCCAATCAGAATGTAACGATCCGTTTTTCAAAGAAAAACGAAGCTTCCATGAAAAACATGGTCGAATCACACATCAAGAAGAAATATCGGAGAATGAAGTAGAAGTATGCGTAGTCGACGAATTCAAATCATGCGAAAACTCGGTACGACACGTTTGGTCGTACTCAGTTTCGTTTTTGTGGTATTTACCGGAGCCTGTATGCTCGCTTTACCATGGTCCAACCAAGTTGATGGCGTACGATTCATCGATCATCTGTTCGTGGCCACCTCCGCAACCTGTGTGACCGGCTTGGTCCCCTATGCCATCGTGGACCACTACACCTTGTTTGGTCAATGTGTGATCATCTGGCTGATGCAGGTCGGTGGACTTGGATTGATGACATTGATCGTATTTTTCATGACCATGATGAAGGAGCGATTGTTTCAGGGAGAAAAGAAACTGATGCACGACTCCCTCAATACCCGCTCATTGCGTGAGATTCCGAAATATGTCCGTCGGATTTTCAAATATACGTTTATTTTTGAAGGATGTGGGGCATTGCTGTTGATGATCGATTTCATTCCGCGTTTTGGAGTCCCTCAAGGTATATTCAATAGTATTTTTACGGCAGTCAGTGCTTTCTGTAACGCTGGTTTGGATAATTTTGCGCCCACATCATTGATTGGTTTTGTCACCAATCCGTTGATCAACATCGTGATCGCCGCATTGATCATCATGGGTGGATTGGGATTCAGCGTCTGGTTTGATTTATGTGATCATTTCTTTGCCTGTGCCCGTCAGGGCTTTCGTGGCATCAAGCAGATGGTACGAAAACTGTCGATCCATACCAAGATCGTCATTATTGCGACCACCATTTTGATCGTTGGTGGCACGATCCTTTTCTATATCATTGAATTTGATAACCCAGCCACATTGGGACAATTGAACCCATTTGAAAAAATCTATCCGGCATTCTTTACTTCCGTGACATTGCGTACTGCCGGTTTCAGTACCATCGATATGGCATCGACCCATCCATTATCCCAATTGTTGATGTGTCTGTGGATGCTGATCGGTGGCTCACCCGGCGGTACAGCGGGTGGTATCAAGACCACCAGTGCCGTGGTATTGATTCTGACCATGATCGGTTTGATGCATGATGAAGATGCCGATGTGAACTTGTTTCGTCGTCGCATTTCCAGAAAAACATTTTTACATGCATTCATGATCCTGGCGTATTATGTGATGTTTCTATTTGTTGGTGTGGCCATCATGCTAGTCAGTGAACCATCGTTATCATTGATGGAGATCGTATATGAATGCATCTCGGCGATCGCTACGGTTGGATTGAGTTTGAACGTCTCACCGGGATTAAGTGATGTCGGCAAGATCGTGATCATCGCGTTGATGTTATTTGGACGTTGTGGTCCGATCACCATCATGTGCAGCATGTTTACCACGAACGGGAAACGAACGGAACGTCATTTCCCGCAAGCGGACGTATTGATCGGTTGATAGTATTCAACCAAAGAAAGGAAATCTTATGAAACGCGAAAAATTCTGTATTCTTGGTTTAGGCATCTTTGGTTCGACCATTGCCACCCATTTATCTCAAAGAGGTTGCGATGTCATCGCTGTGGACATGGATGGTTCCTGTGTGGAACGATTGGCGGACATCTGCGAAGCCGTACAGGCTGATTTTACCGATTTGAGTCAATTGCAGGACTTAGGTATCGAAGATGTGGATTGTGCGGTGGTCGCCACCGGCAGTCATCTGGAACAGTCCATCCTCGGTGTGTTGAATTTAAAGGAACTCGGTGTCCCATATATCATTGCCAAGGCTAAAAACCGCAAATATGCGACGGTATTGACCAAATTAGGGGTGGATCGAGTCATCCAGCCGGAAAAGGAAAGTGGAAAACGGATCGCCAAATTACTGTCCAGTTCCAATCTGGCCGATATCGTTGAATTAGATCCCAATACATTGCTGGCTGAACTCGTCGCACCTGCCAGCTGGATCGGCAAATCCATCATCGAACTGGATCTGCGCAATCGCTATGGCGTCAACATCATCGGCATCAAAAAAGGAGTAGAAGGCCGCCTGTCCATTCTGCTGGATGCGACTACCGTGATCGAAAAGGGCGATAATATCGTCTTTATCGGTACAAACGAAGCTGTTGAACGGCTGAACAACATTGACTGATTTTATTCAATGTAAACTCTTACATTTTCTTTCATCATTTTCATGACAACATTGCTTCCCAATGTTAAATTCACGTTATAATGAAGGCATCAAAAACGTGATACAAAGGAGGAACAACATCATGAATTTGGATGAGAAGATGTTCTGGGACGGTGCCGCACATGGCGAATTGGATACCGTCCAGGCTGCTGTCAAAAAAGGCGTCGACGTCAACATGACCAATGCGGAAGGTCGCAGCGCGCTTATGCGTACGGCCAAACGCGGTCATCAGGATGTCGTACGCTTTTTAATTACTAGCGGAGCCAACGTCAATGCCGTAGATAAAAACGGCAAGACCGCATTGATGGGTGCGGCCAAAAAAGGAGAATTGGAAATCTGTCGCATGCTGCTGGATGCCGGTGCGAACGTCAATGCCCGTGACAACAACGGTCGTACAGCTTTGCTGCGTGCTGCATTTTTAGGCCACGTCAAAGTCGTGGAATTTCTCATCGAACGCGGTGGTGATGTCAATTGTGCCGATTCACTTGGCCGTACTTGCCTGATGGAGGCTGTGACCACCGTGCGCAAAGATATGGTCGATGTGCTGATGGCCCATGGTGCCAACATCAATGCCAAAGATTGCCGCGGCTGCACCGCATTGATGCGTGCCGCATATGCGGGTGACCCGGATATGGTCAAGTATCTGGTCGAAATGGGGGCAGATAAGACCATTGCCGATAATAACGGTGTCACGGCGATCCATTATGCCCGCAGTGAATGTGTGGATCAGTTGAAAGGATGGTTGGCTTAATGAAAGACTATCATGCAAAAGATATCCGCAATGTCACATTGCTTGGCCACAATGGCGCCGGCAAGACCAGTCTGATCGAATCCATTCTTGCCTATACCCAAACCATTCCATCGATGGGTTCCGTTGCCAAAGGCAATACGGTATGCGATTTTGATACCGATTGCATCGAACGGCAAACCAGCTGCTACTGTTGCCTGGCACCAGTGGAATGGAAAGGCGTCAAGATCAATTTCATCGACACGCCGGGATATCTGGATTATGCCGCAGATCGTATGGCCGGGTTAAGCGTGGGGGATAACGTATTGGTCGTGGTCGATGGCAAAGCGGGGATCCAAAGCGGAACCGAGCGAGCCGTTCGAGATGCGCGCAAACGCGGTTTGCCGACGATCTTCTTTATCAACAAAATGGATGATCCCACAGCCAGTTTTGATAAAACATATGCTGCATTGCACGAAACATTCGGAAAAAGCGTGATCCCGTTTGAAATGCCGATCATCAATGATCATAAAGTGGTCGGTTCTGTCAATATTCTGCGACGCAAAGCCTGGTATTACGATGATGCCGAAAATGCAAAGGAAGTGCCGGCAGATATGGCGGATACGGTCGAAGAATATTACAACCAGATCGCCGAAGCGATCGCGATGAGCGATGATGTGCTGATGGAAAAATTCTTCTCCGGTGAAGAATTCAGTGATGAAGAACTGGTCCAGGGACTTTCCTTTGGTGTGGCCAATGGTGAGATCGAGCCGGTATTCAGTGGCAGTGCGCTGCAGCAAACCGGAATCTACCGCTTGTTGGATCTTTTGCGTGAATACTTCCCGGCTTATGAAGAGTTGGGCAGCATCGAAGCATTAGATGATCATGATCAACCAGTGGCATTGAAAACCAGTGAAGACGAGATTGTTACAGCACAGATTTTCAAAACCATCATCGACCCGTATGTCGGTCGCATCAGTTATCTGAAAGTCAAAACCGGTGTGTTGGCCAGCGGCAGCGTCGTTTACAATCCTTTGACCGATACGGAAGAGCCGATCATGCAGGTGTATGCATTACGCGGCAAAGTCCAGATGGCGGTTGGCAAACTGTTTACCGGTGATATCGGTGTCGTGGTCAAATTAAACAATACATTTACCAATGACACTCTGTGTGCCAAAGGTAGCAGTGTCCATTATCCACCGGTGGAGTTCCCCAAACCGATGTTGGCCAAGGCCATTGCACCGAAAACCAAAAGTGATGAAGACAAGATGAGTACCGCATTGAACCGGATGGTTCAGGAAGACATGAGTCTGAAAGTGGTGCTCAATAAAGAAACCGGACAGCAGTTGCTGTATGGTGTGGGTGAACAGCATATCGATCTGATCTTGAAAAAGCTCAAAAGCAAATTCAAGGTGGAAGTCACGACCAGCGACCCATTGACGCAATACCGCGAAACGATCACCAAAACCGTCACGGCGCAAGGCAAACATAAAAAACAGACGGGTGGCGCCGGACAGTATGGAGATGTCGTGGTGACATTTGAACCATGGGATTGCGAAGACATGGTATTTGAAGAAAAAGTATTCGGTGGTGCCGTTCCAAAACAATACTTCCCAGCTGTCGAAGCCGGATTGCGTGAGTGCATGAACAAGGGTGTATTGGCTGGATACAAAGTAGTGGGAGTCAAAGCCACATTGATCGATGGTTCTTACCATGAAGTCGATTCCAAGGACATCGCATTCAAAGCGGCAGCCCGGCTTGCGTATAACAATGCCATGCCGCAAGCCAATCCGATTTTGCTTGAACCGATCGGAAATGTTGAAGTCCAGGTTCCGGAAAGTTATACCGGAGACATCATTGCCGATTTGAATAAAAAACGCGGCATGATCGTCGATATGGGAACCAATACGGACGGCTTGACCGTGATCCATGCTCAAGTTCCAATGGCAGAAATGAACAATTATGCCATCGAATTACGCTCGATCGCTCAAGGTCGTGGGGATTATACGATCGAATTCGATCGTTATGAACCGGTACCGGCATTCTTGCAGGAAAAATTGGTCGAAAAAGTCAAACGCAACGATTGATCCTTGTGTATTCGACAAGCAAAGCGGGGTGGAACCATCCCGCTTTGTTCACGATTTTTATTGCATTTGCATCGTGAATTGCGTATGATTTATGGGCATTGAAATTGGAGGTGGATTATGCCTAGAGATAATATCACGTTGAAGTGCTCGGTTTGCGGTGAAGAAAATTACATTTCCACCCGCAACAAGAAAAAGCATACCGAAAAGCTGGAAACCCAGAAATATTGCCCGGTGTGCCGCAAGAAAACGTTGCATAAAGAAAAGAAATAAGAATCAAGACGACAGTGGTCGTCTTTTCTTTTGTTTGCGTTAGGTCTGATTCGATTCGCTTTGCTTTTTACGTTAAAATGGAAACATCAAAAGGAAAAAGATTATGGAAGTCAAATGTATCAATAATGCCGCGAGTGACAACAACACCTATATCATTACGCAAAACCAACATGCGTTGATCATCGATCCCTCATGTACGGATGGTCGTATCCAATCGACTTTATCGCCGTTGAGCGTGGATATGATTTTTCTGACCCATGGTCATTACGATCACTTTACGGGATTGATGCCATTGCATCGCAAATATGCGGATGTGCCGATTTATCTTAATGCGGCTGATCATGGTCTGGCTGCGGGGGATCCGCCGTTATTTGGTAATCATAATCAAATTCGCATCGATCCCTTGATTTTAACGGATCTATCGGAAGGGACGATCCATTGGCAAGGGATGGATATCGATATTTATCATATGCCCGGACACTCCCCGGGGTCTTTGGTTTATCATATCGGACAGTATCTGTTTACCGGGGATGTTTTATTTGATGATTCCATCGGGCGAGATGATTTGCCCCTTGGCAATGGGATGGATCTGCGCAATTCGTTGAAACGATTCGCAATGTTTGATGGTTCGACCATCATCTGCCCGGGGCATGGCCCTGATTCAACCATGGACCAACAGTGGAAAACCAATCCCTATCTGATGCATATTCACCATTAAAATTTGTATTGATCAGAAATAATTGTTGCGGCAACGTGATTTGATCATCGATGAGTGATCACTTCCATGTTCCGATCATGCATTTATTTGCTGTTTTGATGGTTCGATCTTGTTGATTGGCAAATCGGCTCAATCGCGATCATTGCCACAAACTGTCTTTTGTTGGTAGGCGACATTTGGATATCCTGGCAATAGAAAAGAGGTTTTGTGACACAAGTTATCTTATTTGTTGCCATCGTCTTACTGGCATGCTCACTTTTGAAGAAATTATCGAGTCGATTGGGTGTACCGTCACTTTTGCTTTTTATTGTCCTGGGGATGCTGATGGGGAGTGATGGTATCTTTAAGATCCAATTCGATAATTATTACTTTGCCCAGACGATCAGTTCGATTGCGCTTATCGTGATCATGTTCACGGGTGGTTTCGAGACGAGTTTTGAGATGGCGAAACCAGTCGCTTTCAGAGCCATAATCCTGAGCAGCTTAGGTACCATCTTGACGGCTTTTATGGTCGGCGTGTTTTGTTATTTCATTTTGCAGATGAGTTTGCTTGAAGGAATGCTTTGCGGCGCTGTTTTGGCTTCGACTGACGCTGCCAGTGTTTTTTCGATCTTACCAAATTCGCCGTAAAGCCCCTTGCTTTAGCAATGGGGATATAAGGCGATTTTCAAAGTTTTTCAATAAATTGCTCTTAGAACAATCCAATATATTGATATTTATTATATAATGTTGGTATGAAATACAAATCAAATCATAATGTTGTCTATTCCTGTAAATACCATGTAGTGTGGTGCCCTAAGTATCGCCGTTCTGTTTTGATAAATG
>CALVGN010000042.1 GCA_944327105.1 uncultured Erysipelotrichaceae bacterium
AATGATTTTTCCTGAAATGATCTGGTGACGATAGAGAAGTGGTCACACCTGTTCCCATCCCGAACACAGCAGTTAAGCACTTCTTCGGCGACGATAGCTTATCGCAAAAATAGCACGTTGCCAGGTCATTCGCCTATGGTTTCAACCATAGGCTTTTTTGTATTTCACTAATACAGGGGAGAAATGCAATACACACGAAGAAGGTCCAAAGGGCTATGATTGTCGTATACGATAACAAGTGGAGGTTGAATATGAAATTATTGACTCAAGGGGATGATTTTGGTTTTACCAAGGCGGTGACCTATGGCATCATCGACGCGATCGAACATGGTGTATTGCGCAATACCGGATTGTTTACCAATATGCCTGATGCCATCATGGCAGCGGCGTATATCCGCAATAATGATCGCGCTTGCTTTGGGATCGACTTTAATATCGTTTCCGGCAAACCCGTGTCCGATCCGAAAGATATTCCGAATCTAGTGGACGAAAATGGGGAATTCATTCGCAGTGGTGCTCGTCAGAAAGACGCGCGTTGGCAAAGCGAAGCCGGACGAGATGCACAATTCCCGTTTGATCAGGTGTATCGTGAATTGAAAGCACAATATGAACGTTTTCTGCTGTTGGTCGGAAAGAAACCGGGATATCTGCATCCGCATTCCATCATGCCGGAAAATTATCTTAAAGCGATCCGTACGCTCAGCGAAGAAACCGGTGTGGTATTCAGCATGGATATCCAGAAAAAACTGGGATTCAAGACGCCACATGATTTGGATGATGTTTCACCGTTAAATGCCAAGAAAGTATTTGATCCAATGGCACAGCTGAATAAAGATCCATTAGGTAAAGTGCAACGTGTGCATGAATATCTTGAACATAGCGAATATGTGATGATCGGTGGTCATCCAGGATTTGTAGACAGTGATCTGCTTGGTTTGACCACATTGAGTCTGGAAAGAGTCAAGGATCATCAAATGATGGTATCCAAGTGGATGAAAGAGTGGATCAAGGAAAACAACATCGAATTGATCACTTATGATGATTTGACCAAGGTGGCATAGCCACCTTTTGTTTTGGTATACATAAATCGTCAATCATGGATATAGAGTGATCGATAATAACGACGAATTTGAGACGAAAAGACACCTTAAAATTCAACAAACAAGGTTTCAAAATAAGATGGGTTCATCTTACATCGATGATGATTAGCTAATTTGATGCATATATTGGTTCGGAGTTCCGATATAATAAAAGAGAGGAAAAAGTATGACGTTGGACTCATTATTGGCGCAATGCAATCTTTCAAAATATCAGCTCGCAAAACAAACCGGAATTGCGCAATCAACTATTTCCGATTTATTTTCAGAGAAAACCAAAATCGAAAATTGTCATTTTGATACGGCATATAAGATTGCAAAGACACTGAACATAACGATGGAACAACTTTACCTTTGCGGAGAAGATCCACTCAAAATTTTTGACAAGCACAAAACACCAAGTGAAGATGAATTACCACTATTTTTACGGATCTCGATCGGTAACTGGTATAAATCAAAAGCGGTAAGAGCGAGTGGGCTTGATGATCATGAGTGGGATGCTGTACTTGATGAATTGAGTAGTAGCATCAATGCTGTTGAAAACTGTGGTGCTGTTGACTCGAAGTTTGCATGGTGGCTAAGGCATCGATATTTGTAGTATCAAGGAGAATGAGTATGGAGTTAGTCGATTTTTCGAATTGTCAGAGACGTCACAAAACGTATGGTGGTGCAAATGGCAACAAAATATCTGTGGTTTATGACGGCCAGATTTATATGCTCAAGTTTCCATCAGAAGCAGACAAAAATAGAGATATGGAATATTCCAATAATGTGGTGTGTGAATACATAGGATGTCATATTTTTAAGATGGTCGGTATTCCTGTTCAAAAAACGATTCTTGGTTATTTTATGGTGAATCATAAGAAGAAGCTAGTTGTCGCATGTCAAGATTTTACGCATGATGGCAAGGTATTACAGGACTTTGGGTCCTTAAAGAACCAAATGATTGAGTCGAGCAGGAGTGGCTATGGCACGGATCTGAATGAAGTGTTGTATACGATCCAGCATCAACAGGGTATGGACCCAGTTTTAATTGAACAACGGTTTTGGGAAATGTTCGTAATTGATGCTTTGATCGGCAATTGGGATAGACACAATGGGAATTGGGGATTTTTGTATGATTCAGTAAACGATTCGATCGAATTAGCTCCGGTTTTTGATTGCGGCAGTGCTTTATTTTCTCAGGTTGACGAAGAAAACATGCAGAAGATCATGGACTCGAAATTTGAAACCAATCGTCGCGTTTATGATATCCCGACTTCATCCTTGACACAAAACGGTAAACGACTCAATTATTTTCGTTTTTTTCAAGAGGGAGATTTTTCGCAGTGTAATGATGCGTTAATTCGTCTGTTTCCAAGGATTGATATAGATGGAATTGAAGCGATGATTCAAGAAATACCAGTGATTTCACAAATTCAAAAAACGTTTTATATTCATATGCTCAATGCGCGATATTCATTAATTTTGGAAAAAAATTATGAACGATTGACCAATACATGATCGATCCGTCGATTATTTCAAAAACCATGGGATTCCCATGGTTTTCATTTATACTTTTAGAGATGAAGAAAAAATGGTTATGTGGTTTGACCACATTGTTATTCTTGATTTCACCTTTGACTTACCTCGTTGCAGAAGAAACCAATACGCCAGAGTCGACGCAACAGAGCAATGAAAGTGGAGATGCGTTATCCTTGCATGCTGCCAGTGCCATCGTGATGGATGTCAAAAGTGGCAGCGTACTGTATGAAAAGAATGCGGATTCCAAGCAATACCCGGCCAGTATCACCAAGATCATGACATTGTATCTGGCATTGAATCATTTGGATGATACGACCATGCTGACCAGTAGCAATGAAGATATCGACACGGTGCCACGCTCTGCATCGCATATTGCGATCGACTATGGTGAAACCATATCCGTCAAGGATCTCGAATATGCGATGATGCTGCAAAGTGCTAATGATGCGGCCAATGTATTGGGAAGTGGAATCAGTGGTGATTTGACCACTTTTGCAGAATTGATGAATACCACAGCTTCAGATCTGGGGTGTACCAATACGCATTTTGCCAATGCCAATGGATTGCATGATGAAAACCACTATACGACTGCACGGGATATGGCATTGGTCATGCGTGCATTGGCATCCAACGATAAAGCCAGAGAAATCATGTCCACGGTATCCTATACCGCGGATACGACGAATAAACAACCACAGAATCGTGTTTTTGCCACCGGATTCAATATGGTCAAAAACACCGAATTCTATGATGAACGGGTTGAAGCGGGCAAAAACGGATATACCCCGGAGGCGGGGTATACTTCCGTTGCATTGGCCCGCTATAACAATTTGGAAGTGGTCATGGTCGTATTGGCTGAACCGGATGCCGATTCCCGATATACCGATTTTACCAAGATGATGGATTATGCGTTTTCCAATTATAAGACGGTAGTCATCGATCCTTCTACCATCGGGGTTCGGGATGTGACCATCACGGATAGTAATGGGATCGATCATGATATCCGCTTTTCGATGGACAATGCATTGAATATCCTTTTACCCTTTTCTACGGATGAGTCCACCATCACCTGTGAGTATCAGATAACGGATATCAACAGTGTGGATAGTGCAAGTGCAAAGGTAAACGTATTGCTCAATGGTCAGATCATCGGCAGTGCCGATGCGTCCAAACAAGAATTGGTTGAAACCACCATTACCCCAGTCAATGAAACCACCATGAGTGAGGAAGTGGATATCATGGATCGGTTCATGGCATTATCATTTTTCGATATGGTTTCATTGATCACCCTAGGTGGCATCATCGCCATTTATCTGCTTTCCAAGTTTTCTCGATTTACTCGTATCTCCTAAAAATCAATTTGTGTTATGGTTGAACCAAGGAGTTTTCAATTATGTCCAAACCATCGAATATCCTGTTGATCACCACCGATCAGCAACGCTTTGATACCATCGCTGCGGCGGGGTATGACCACATGATCACACCGAATCTGGATAAATTAGCCACCATGGGTACCCTATTCACCCGTGCCTATTCTCCCAATCCAGTCTGTATCCCAGCTCGACACAATCTTTTATGTGGGGTCGGTTGTCGCTATCATACCTTTGATGATAATTATTTTGATGATTCCCATACCGTTCCCTATGATCTACCTACATTCCCTCGTTTATTGGCGGATGCGGGATACGATACGATGGCGATCGGAAAGATGCACTTTCAACCGGCACGGAATCATAATGGTTTCAACCATTTACAAGCCATGGATGAATTGCCACGGTATTTGGAAGATGACGAATATGCCATGTATTTGAAAAAAGAAGGCTATGGTCATATCCAAAGCATCCATGGTGTGCGTCATTTGCTGTATATGCAACCCCAGCAGTCCTTAGTGGATGAAGCCCATCATGGTTCGACTTGGGTAGCTGATCGGACCATCGATTATCTGAAAAATCATTGTCAAGATCGACCATTCCTGCTCTGGGCTGGATTTATTGCCCCCCACCCACCGTTTGATGTCCCCTCATCCTATGCCCATTTATACGATGATGTGACCATCCCATCCCCGATCGAATCCATAACATCCATTTCTACATTAGCCAAAGAAAATGCCAATATGGGGGATCACGCCAATATGGAAGTGTTGATGCGGGCCAAGAAAGCCTATTATGCATCCATTTCATTTGTCGATCATCAAATCGGAAGGATATTGGATGCGTTGGTGCAAACCCATCAAATGGACAATACATTGATCGTCTTTACCTCGGATCATGGTGAGATGATGGGGGATATGGGCACGTATCAGAAGTTTTTACCCTATGAGGGCAGTGCCCATATCCCCATGATCATCTACCACCATGATCATTTCCATGGTGGGACCATCAATGATCAACTGGTATCATTAAATGATCTTTTCCCGACTTTTTTGGATATCGCCACTATCCCCTACCCCAAGCATGAATTGTATGGACATTCTTTGATCCATAGTGGTCTAACCAGCGATCATCTGTTTATTGAACATAATCATGGTGCCAGACGATGGATCAGTTGTGTCAGTAAACGATTCAAATACAATTATTACTATGGTGGGGCCAGGGAAGAATTATTTGATCTAACCATAGATCCCTATGAAACCACCAACTTATTAGAAACGGATCCCGATGGTCATGCCACCATCAAGGATCAATTGAAATCCCAATTGATCCATGATGAAAACCACTATGGCCTACCGGGTTATATCGTGAATGGCGATTTCAAAGTATTCCCGGATTTCGAACCGATCTTTTACAGAGAGTGTAATCCACCGTTTATCCCCAACCATTTAAGTGATCAAGACAAGGCGAAGTTGAATAGTTTGGAAGATGAGATCCTACAGGCAATCGCGGATGAACCATTGGTGGATCTGAACCAATTGGATGTGGATTATTTTGAAAAACGCCATGTCATTTCCCAGGAAAAATTATTCAACCCAAGAAAGGAGGATTAAACCTTGCATTACCGTAAAATTAACGGTGATACGATCTATCTTTCACCGATGGACAAGACCACTGAATCCCCGTTGATGGCTAAGTGGCTTTCCGAAGACCGCGACATCGCCTTCAACAACGGATTCTATACCCGTGTATTCACCGATGCTGCCACCGATCAATTGCTCGATCGTTTTGCTTCCGGCCCAGCCCAATTGAGCATTTATACCCAAGCAAGTGATGAATTTATCGGACAGATCTCATTGTTCAACATCGATCCCTATAGCATTTCCTGTACGATGGGCATCTATATTGCCGAACCTTATCGTGGCCACGGCTATGGTAGTGAAGCCATGAAACTGATGATCAACCATGCATTTGATTATTTACGGATCCATTGCATCCATCTAGAAGTCATGGATGACAATGATAAAGCCATCAAAGTCTATGAAAAACTTGGGTTTACCCAGTGTGGTGCCTACCACCAATGCCGCTATGTCAACGGCCATTATGCCGGTGTAGTATTGATGGAACTGATCAATCCAAAAGTATGATGGTATTCAAGCCTGCCAGCCAATGGCAGGCTTTTTGTTGCATATATATT
>CALVGN010000043.1 GCA_944327105.1 uncultured Erysipelotrichaceae bacterium
GCGACTAAGAATTGCACCCACCGTATGCCAATCTACTAAGGCCAATGTTGCAGCAGCTGTCTTTGTAAGATAACAAGCCAACCATGCAACATAAAACTCGAAATCTTCACTAAATTTCGAGTTATGGACAGCCCAGAGAACTGAAGCAGTAATGATACCGTGTTGTGAACAATGTAGTCTAGGTAGCGGAGCATGGACGTATGTAACGTGTCCCAATATATCCATAACACGCCACTTTCTAGATTCATATTGAGTATCATATTTTGGTACTCTTTTACCGCAGACAGGGCATGTATAGACAGCGTTTTTTCGTGGTTCTAGATAAATGTGAATTCCCGGTAAGGTTTCTGATTTACGGTATGTTCCTTTTCCAAATCAATTGATTTGATAACATAATTACCTAGTTTCAGGGTTGATTTGATACAATGTAAAAGGTTCATGAGTGGCTTCTTATTTTTTGTGACCTAAATAATTTGCCATATCATGAATCTTTTTACTATTATTCACTGCAAGAGTCGAACATTTTAAGAAGCCTCAAACTCATTCGTTGTCACGAAGAGCCAGATTTTATCGATTGCTACGTTTCAAGTGTCAGTGAAACCGTTGACTT
The DNA here is from genome assembly GCA_944327105.1 of uncultured Erysipelotrichaceae bacterium. Lineage (GTDB taxonomy): Bacteria > Bacillota_I > Bacilli_A > Erysipelotrichales > Erysipelotrichaceae > CALVGN01. The sequence goes on from CALVGN010000043.1 coordinate 611, forward strand.
TAAATTTCTATCCGATAGAATACCCTTCGTAATAATGAAAGAAAACGCCGGACAATTGCGGCGTTTTCAAGTGGAGGGGATATGAATTTTCTGACTGCAGACATTTCACAACTCTATCGACGCTTTCTTATTGCATCCTTGGGTAGTGCGGTGGTGGTATCCATCTACAGTTTTGTGGATACAATCGCCATTGGTCAATCGGTTGGACCGTTGGGTACGGCAGCCATTGCTGCCATTAATCCCTTGTTCGGTGTAACAGCAGTTTTTGCCATACTTTGCGGTATTGGCGGATCGGTATTGTGTACCCATACCAAGGCAGAAGGTGATCAGACCAAAGGCAATGAATACTTTACTGTAGCCTTTGTCATGATGAGTATCATCACCCTTCTTTTATGGATTATCTGTTTTCCGTTGAGCAAACAGATCTTTACATTATTCGGTTCGGATTCCTCCACACTGCCGTATGCCATGGAATACGGTAATCTGATCATCCTGGGTATTCCTGCATTTACCTTTTCTTCATTTCTAGCGGCATTCATTCGCAATGACGGGGCACCGTCATTGGCGATGAAAGCTGTGATCATTGGTGGATGTCTGAATGTATTTGGAGACTGGTTCTTCTGCTTTCCACTGGATATGGGTATGTTTGGGGCAGCATTGGCAACGGTGCTTGGCACCGTATTGCAGACCCTGATACTTATTTCTCACTTCTTTAATCGGGAAATGTGCACATTACGTTTGGTCAAACCACACCATCCATGGATGATGATCAAAAAGATCATCACTACTGGATTTGGTTCGTCCATTTTAGATCTTGGTACCGTCGTATTGGCCGTATTGATGAATAATCAGATTTTACGTTATGGAGGGGTGGATGCTTTAAGTGTCTATGGGGTACTTAGCACCATCGCTGTTTTGTTTCAGGCATTGTTTTCCGGTGTCGGACAGGCGGTCCAGCCTTTGTTATCGGCCAACTATGGTGCAAAGAAACTAAATCGAATCATGGTGATTTATAAATTTGCCATGGTGACTATCATTACTATGAGTGGGACGTTCATCCTTATATCTGAGTTACTCCCGGTACAGATCGTATCCCTGTTTACGATGGTGACACCATCGATCGTTGAACTGACACCAAGGATTTTTCGACTCTATTCACTGTTATATCTTGGTTTGGGAATCAATGTATTGGCAACATACTATCTGCAATCCACCATGGCCAATAAAGGCGCCATGCTGATTGCTGTATCAAGATCCATTGTGGTTTCATCCATCTTATTGGTGGTTTTACCATTGATCTTTAAACTTAATGGCGTCTTATTGGCCATGCCGATCAGCGAAACATTGATCATGGTGGTATCTTTATTTTTTATCCATCGGCGTAACAAGACGATTCGATAATCCAAACGATCCTATTTAACGATTGCATACTTTTTGACTAGCTTGAACCACGTCGACTTTATTCGTCTTTTTGTCCTATGTAAGCTTGCTTATTTTACGTGAAAATTTTGCATGTCAAGATTTCAACTGCCATTGATTTTGGATAGGCTATGGATATGCGTGCAAATTGTAAATCAAGATTAATGAAGGGTGGTTAGGATGAGAGATATCAATACGGTCGAAGTCTATTATCAAAATCAAGTTGTTGGTCATTTAAAACTAACGACGTCGCAACAGGTGTCGTTTCAATATGACTCTGATTGGATTGAATCCGGCTTTTCAATCAGTCCGTTTTCGCTTCCGTTGAAACCGGAAATATTCATTCCTAAAAATCCGTTTACTTTTGATGGCTTGTTTGGTGTTTTTGCGGATAGCTTATCGGATGGGTGGGGTCACTTATTGACTGATCTTAAACTCAAAGCCGACGGCAATGATGTGGACTCATGTAACAAGCTTTATCGCTTTGGCTGGATTGATCATAATGGTCTAGGTGGTCTTGAGTATCGGCCACGCTTTAATTTGGTTAAACCGTGGACTGCGTTATCGCTTGATAATCTGGCAATGGAAAGTACAACGTTGTATCAAAAGGATGTCTGCAAACATCTGGATGAGTTGTTTTATAGTTCAGGAAGTTGTGGTGGCGCACAACCGAAAGCCAATATATTTATGGAACGAGCATTATGGATTGTGAAGTTTCCGACGGCATTGCACGATCGAATTAACGGATTAATGGAATACCAATACATGCAATGTGCTCAAGCCTGTGGTATTAACGTACCACCATTTCAGTTATTGCCCAGTAACTGGTGTGATGGTTATTTTGCGGTCAAACGATTTGACCGCAAAAACAACCAAAAAATACATATGATTTCATTGGCAGGTCTATTGGAAACGTCGCATCGCATCCCAAGTCTGGATTATCTAGATATATTCAAAGTCATCGCTTTGCTTACACGGGATATCCGGGAAAGCGAAGAAATGTATCGCCGTATGTGCTTTAATGTCTTTGCTCATAATCGCGATGATCATTCCAAAAATTTTGCTTTTCTTTATGATGAAAGGCAAAACCGCTATACGCTTAGTCCAGCATATGATCTGACTTATAGTAATTCGATAGGGGGAGAACATGCCACGACCATTGATGGAGTAGGAGATCACCCTGGACTCAATCAGCTTCTAAGTGTTGCAAAAATAGTTGGATTAAACGAAAAATGGGCCAAACAGACAGCTCTGGATATCCAGCAGAAAGTTTTGACCCAATTAAATCGATGGTTAAATCATCGGTGATCAGATGATTTTGATAATAGTGGAAGCATGTGGAGGAATGGTTACGGTCAAAGTATTATTAGCCCATTCATAATTCATTTCATTCATCAGAAAATCTATGGATTGCGCATTATCCAAATTGATCTGAACCACTTCGTTCTGTTCAGCACAGCTCATGATGGTCAAAACACGTCGATGATTTCCCTGACGGATATAACCAAATACGGTATTGGTCAAAACCACTGTCCTACTGGTTCCACTGAAGGCATCCATATGCTTTTTGCGAATGTCCAGTAATTTCAATATATGCTCATAAATCGAAATATCCAGATTCAACCATTCATTCAAGTCCAATGCCGGGCGCAGTGAGTCATCACTGCCCGGCATTTTCTTTCCATGGATGCCAAATTCACTGCCATAGTAGACACTGGGAATACCATAAGCGGTAAAAATATAGGTATACACAGTGAACCACTCGGCTACAAGTAACCGAGCTTCCAGCCTTTTTGACAGTAGTCATAAAGGCCATCTTTTATTCCTGCTTGGCCGGGTGACATATTATGGCATAGTTTTGGCCATGCGCCCCGTAGTTCAACAGGCTAACCCCGGTGTCCCACCGGTTTATATTACGGCTAGTTATGCCGCTTCAGAACAGTTCTTCAGATAGAGTCGCATCCCTTCGTTCAGAATATTGACTGCCGCCTGATGATCGCGTGCCATCGCATTTCCGCATTGGGGGCAGACGAATTGTCGGTCAGATAACTTCAATTCTTTATGTACATGCCCGCAAGCGCAACATGTTTTACTGGACGGGAACCAACGACTTGTGCGGATAATGGTGCAACCGTACCAGTCAGCTTTATAGTCCAACATGCGAGTGAACATTCCCCAACCGTTATCACTGGCAGATTTTCCAAAAGAGAGCGACCTTTTGATTGCTGCCATATCAAGATCCTCAATGCATATCAAATCATACTGTGTTGTCAGGGCATGGGACTGCTTATGCAGGAAATCGGTCCGCTGATGCTTGGCTTTCGCATGCAGTTTCGCGATTCGGATCTTTTGTTTTTTATAATTATTGGAACCCGGCTCCATCTGTGAAAGACGGCGCTGTTCGCGTGCAATTTTGATAGCTATCTTTCGATATGGTTTTGGGTATGAAGGTGTATTACCATCAGAGTCAACATACAGTTCCGGAAGGGACATATCGAGTCCGATAGCCTTGATTTCACTGTGGTCTTTCTCCTTCGCTGTTTTAGGAACTTCTATTTTGGGATATTCGAAAACCAGAGAGAAGTACCATTTTCCGTTTGGTTCATGCGTCACGGTGCAATTTTTCAGGATTCCACCAGGTCGAATCTTCCGGTGCAGTCGGAGTTTGATTGGGTTCTTTATTTTTGGCAACTTCAACAGGCATCCGTCTAAAAATAGATTCGGGTTTTCTCTGTTTGCAAGATTTGTTGTGTAGGAATCTTTACAGGAATGCTTCTTTTTGAACTTCGGATAGTTGGTTTCACCGTCAAAGAATCCATTGATCGCTTGGATAAATCGAAGTTGCACGTTAGCTAGGCATAAAGAATCCATGTCGTTGAGCCACTCTAAACCCGACTCTTTTTTATAGGCGGCCGGCGTCTTTACCGGATCGGATTTACCTTTTTCTTCAAAACTGGTTATCCAGTCTGCCAGCATCCGATTCCATAGAAAGCGTGCCGCACCGATGAACTGGCGAAGTTTTTGTTCTTGATCTGCATCTGGACGGCCTTCAAACCGGTATGCACGTTGTTCAGTCGGCCCTGTATTGCCTCTTTGTGTAAGAAAATCTCTTGCCATATGACTGCCCCTTCTAACTAAATAAATGCAGTGTGTAATACCTGACATGTCCACCAGGATTACAGTTTCTGATTGTTGATTCTGTTGGAATGAACGTGTATTTGTTACGTACTTTTTTATAGTTGGCAATTTTTCTGCCTTTCAATATATTGTAAAATATTTTCTTCTGAGGTTGAGCCAATGGCTTCGCAGAAGTAAGAACCGTTCCAAAGCTGGCCTTTCCATAATGATTTCCGGATTTCAGGGAATTCCTTGAGAAGCAAATTGCCACTTATTCCTTTCAGGTACTTTACAATTTGGGTAACCGAGAGTTTTGGAGGAGCTGACACAAAGCAATGTACGTGATCGGTATCACCAACTTTGCATTCGGCTACAGAAAACCCCTTTTCAACAGCAATCAGGCTGACCAATTCAAATAACCTGTTACTAATTTCGGGCGTCAGTACTTTTCTACGATATTTGACGCACCATATTATATGATAATTGATGTTGTATACGCAGGTCCTTGCGTGTGTGTATTTATCCATACATATAGTATAACAAAGTTCACCGAAAATTACATTATTTACCTATATTTATTTGCAGCACCTAGCAGATGGAAAAGTTGTATTTTACATGCTTTCATCTCGGATACAAGTAACCGAGAATTCCCGCCTGCTCTTCTTAAACAGATCCCGTGGATCATTGAGCTGGTCAATGATCCGTGTGACATCATGATTATCGGCAAAGGTGACCAATGGGATGTTTCGACATAGACCATATGGACCATAAAGTCGATCCTGATTATGGGCGAGTTCAAAATAATTACGGCTGTTAAGGGAAGAATAGATGGCTTTATGCAAGACATAATTGGTCAATGTATCCAATTCACTGGATTGGATGATATGACCATAATCTCCATGGATCACTTCACCCAGCATGATAAAACCATCCTTACATTGGTTGCACCATGCTTTCAATTCCTTTAAGAATTGAAAGTCCATCACATCTGCACTGTCTAATCGCATCCCATCGATATCATAGGTTTCGATCCAGTATTTTGCGACCTCGAACAAATAGTGTTTGACGTCGGGATGGGTTAGATTCAAATCCACCAGATCCTCGATGCCTCGCCATCCCTGGTAACTGAATGGATCATGATGGGCATTTGTATTATTAAAGTTTACATCCTTAAACCAGCAAACATAGTTTGAGTGCTCGCGATGCACCAGTAGATCTTTAAATGCAAAGAATTCTCGAGAAACATGGTTGAATACGGTATCTAAAATAACCTTGATCCCATAACCATGGGCTTTATCCACCCATTTGCGAAAATCTGCGTTACTTCCAAGTCGACCATCCAGTTGAAAATAATCCACTGTATCATACCCATGGCTCAAGGATTGAGCCATGGGTCCGATCTGGATCGTATCAAATCCCATTTCATGGATATGGTCTAACCATTGATCCAGGATATCAAAACGATTCATGTTGGTTTGGTCATGCAATGCATTGGTTAGACCAAGGGGATACAGATGATACAGTCCGATGATTTCATTAAGACGTTTATTCATGGTTTTAACCATCCTTCGCTCCAATCCATTGTATACTGAAAGTCATGGAAACCAGGATGGATTTGACCCATGTCAATTATGATGAACTGGCGCGTATCATCACCAAGGCCGGCATCATCTTGCTTCAAAACGGTGCGGAAACGCACCGGGTCGAAGATACGATGATGCGCCTTGCTAAAGCTTATGGTGCAACCAGTTGTGATGCGTATGCCACCCCTACGTTATTGATCGTATCCTTCAAAGTCGACAGTACGATCAATGATCGGTTGTTGCATAACATCAAACGGGTGCATATGGCTTCAACCAATCTGGATAAGATCGAAAAAGTGAATGCTTTGAGTCGATCAATCGTCAGTGATCCATTACCTATTGAAATCTTTGAACAGCGATTGGATGAAATCGATCAAGCGAAAGGCTATGGTTTGACCATCCGCATGTTGGCCGCATTACTTTGTTGTTTTGCGTTTGGTTTATTTTTTAAAGGAACGATCGCTGATGCGTTTGCTTCAGCAATCGTGGGTGTGGTGGTTGAAACCACTGTATCTTTGGTTTCAACCATTTCTTTTTCCTCTTTTTTTACCAATATGCTTGGTTCTTCCATTGCGACTTTATTCGCGCATTTGATGGCAATGGTTTTACCAGTAAATCCAGATATCGTCATCATCTCTTCCATTATGCTATTGGTTCCAGGTTTAGCGATGACCAATGCCATTCGGGATTCAGTATCAGGTGATCCCGTGTCCGGGATCACCCGGTTATGGGAAGCGTTGATGGTGGCCATTGCCATAGCAGCTGGGTCTGGTTTGACCATGTTGCTTTTATCGGGGGTGGGATTATGATCATTACGGCACTGAGCAGTGCGTTGGCATCGGCAGCGTTTGGGCTATTGTTCAATGTACCCTATTCCCAATTGATATTGATCGCATTGGTCGGGTTATCCGGAGGGATCGTGTATGGAACACTGTTGATGGTTTCATCCACTTACCTGGCCTTGTTTGTGGCCAGCAGTGTGATCACTTTACTTTCCGATATCATGGCCCATCGGTTTCGTATCCCGACCATTACCTTTTTGATCTGTGCCTTGATCCCATTGGTTCCAGGGGGTGGTTTGTACTATACGATGCTGGAAGTGATCAATGGAACGATCAATGGGGCATTGATCAAAGGCGTGGACACGATCGTCCAAGCGATTTGTATCGTCTTTGGAGTGGTATTGATCAGCGGGGTCATGGGGATGGTCCGGTCCATAAAAAAATAGCAGGTAAGCATAATGAATGGAAATCCATTGAAAGTAAATGATATAAAAACCACGCTCATCTTGGGATTATTGGTGGTTTTGACCAGTGTCTTGGTGGCATTGATCGAAGTCATTTTTTCCTATGGGATTACGTTGGTTACCACCATTCGGATCAATACCCTATCTGTTTTATGGATGCTGGCACTACCAATAGTTGGATGGTTGATCTTGAAAATCTATCAGCATACGCATGCATCCACCATGGATGTCATGGGTGCATTGTTCGATATTTACCATTACAAAGATCGAAAACTTCCATTGATATTGATCCCATTGGCAGTAGTGAGCACATGGCTGACCCATCTATGTGGTGGTTCAGTTGGACGCGAAGGGGTCGCGGTGCAAGTGGGTGGATTGATCGGGATGAACATTGGTTCGACCATTTCATCCTTTAATATCACGCATAAACGGATATTGGTCTATTGTGCGATGGCTGCCGGCTTTGCTGGCTTGTTCCTTACCCCTTGGACAGCGATGTTTTTTGTGCTAGAGATCGCGATATCGGGGATGGTGGATACCATGTTATTGATCCCTTGTGGGTTTTCGGCATTTATTGCATCCATGGTCGCATCATGGTGTGGATTGCATCCATTTACCTATGGTTTGACCATCACCGGTATGGATTGGACCATGCTGATCGATATCATTTTGATGAGTATCCTCTTTGGTTTGATCGGGGGATGGTTTGGTCGAAGCATCCATTGGATCCATGATCATTTGACGCGTTTATTCCATGGTCATACCACAAAAATGATGGTGATCATGGCATGTGTGATCGCTATCATCATGGTATTGACCAACGGACGTTATGCCGGATTATCGACAGATCTCGAACATGCGGCATTTCGTGGGGAAGTATATTGGTTTGATTTTCTCTTCAAATTTGGTTTGACCAGTCTATGTCTTGGTATCGGGTTAAAAGGTGGTGAAGTGGCACCATTATTTGTCATTGGTTCCACCCTGGGTGCATTTTTGGCATCGTTATTGAATATTCCGGTGGAATTTGGTGCAGCGTTGGGCTATATCTGTGTGTTTGCTTCCGGAACCAATACATTGATCGCACCGATGTTTTTAGTCGGGGAATCGTTTGGTTTTGCCAATGTCCCTTTCTTCGCCTTTGGAGTGATCATCGCCTATGCATTCAATTTCAACCACAGCATCTATACCCATCAAACCAGTATCAATCGATTGCTGGATGAAAGGGAAAAGAAGGATGGTTGAACCAGTGGAATCGATTATAATCTTGGTATGAAACGTGCGTTATATGGTTTGACCACCGTATCCTTTATGCTGATGCTCAACCATGCTTATCTGACCAATGTTCCCTTTAAGAATCATCTTGAATTATCGGATTATCTGCTAGTGTATGCCAGCAATGATTTATCCCAGGATGTGTTGATCATCGAAACGTATGATCAAAACCATCAATTGATCGATGTTGGTCAATATAAGGCAGGGGATGCATGGGTGAGTCAGATCAATGATGATCATCTGATCATTCTTGGCGGTGGTCAAACCATTCTGATCGATCTGGATAATGGCAACGTCAGTAAAGTGGATGGTTCATACCATATCGCGGATGGCAATGATATCACCAATCAATTCGTGGTGAGCGATACGCGCAACATCTATGGTACAGTCGTGGATGTTCTGTGTGTGATGGATCAGTTTCCACTCGGAGCAAATTGTTCGTGTGTGGATTCTGATTATTGGATATCGGATATACTCCTGGATGGTCAAACCATCTATACCCTGGTCAGGGATGATACGACGCATCGTGTTTTAGCTTATGACGCTGAAACATTAAAAAAAATTGAAAGTTTTCGATTCGATGACGATGGTTTAACCATTGTAGGAATCGACGTCAACCACCATCTTATCGTTGAAAATCAAACCGGAAACTGGATCGATGTAATGAACAATATGTTCATCGATCCAAAATCGACTCAATTGATCAAAGCAAGTGATCCTGCAGATCTTCTTTATGATTCTTTTGAGCAATTCAATACTATCGATACGATATATCATGGTGTGGTTGCAACGATCGATCATCATGGAGGCTTAGTGGCATTCTTTGATGCGGATAACCTGTCCGCTTCATCACTGCTGTATCATGCAAACGATCCGGCTTCCCGTTATCCTTGGTTTAACCTTCGTATGATCGGCGCGGTGTGGACCGGTGAGAAACCATGATATAACCATCGCGACACGTGGATGCTTGAGATGAACAGGCGTGTGTTGTAACATATGGCATGTGTTTATCTTAAGCAAGCATTAGCATGGTTCGATCATTTCTGATTCCTGATCATCCGTATCAGGGTTTTATCTATGGTTTGACCATCTATGCTATGGTTCTACCATTTCCATCATTATCAAAGGAGAAACCGAATTATGAGTGAAACCAATCCCATTGTTGAAAAATGTGCACAGATCGAAAATGAATATAATGCCATCAATGATCAATTGATGTCCCCGGAAGTCTTATCCGATCCCAAAACGATGACCCGTTTGGCAAAAAAACAGGCATCTTTGAAACAAATCGTGGATGAATATCAATTGTATAAAAAGTATGCATCCCAAAAAGAAGATGGTTTAACCATGTTAAATGAAGATGATGCTGAACTTAAAGAAATGGCCAAGATGGAAATCGAAGAAGCAGATTCCAAACTCCCCGAGATCCTTGATCGTCTTCAAGTCTTATTGATCCCGAAAGACCCGGAAGACGATTGTGATGCCATCATCGAAATCCGTGGCGGCGCTGGCGGTGATGAAGGCAATATCTTTGCCGGCGACTTATATCGCATGTATACGATGTATGCCGAGAAAATGGGCTGGAAGATCCAACCCTTGGAACAAAGTGAAAGCGAAGCCGGTGGCTTTGCTTTGATCTCGGCGTTGATCAAAGGCAATGATGTCTACCATCATCTGAAATATGAAAGTGGCACCCATCGCGTGCAGCGTGTTCCGAAAACCGAATCTCAGGGACGGATCCACACTTCCACTGCTACGGTTTGGGTCTATCCCAACGTGGAAGATCTGGACAGTGAAGAATTCGATATTCCCGAAAGTGATTTGACCATCGAAACCCATCGCGCTTCGGGTGCCGGTGGGCAGCATATCAATAAAACCGATTCCGCGGTCCGTATCGTCCATGTGCCCACCGGCATCACCGTCAATTGTCAGGATGGTCGAAGCCAGATCGAAAACCGGGAAACCGCATTGCGTTTGATCAAAGCCAGAGTCTATGAACAGATGAAGGCGGAAAAGGAAGCCAAAGAAGGTGCGGCACGTCGCAGCAAGATCGGTACCGGGGATCGCAGTGAAAAAATCAGAACGTATAATTATCCCCAGAATCGGGTTACCGATCATCGGATTGGTCTGACCATCAATCAATTGGATCGGATCATGGATGGTAAACTCGATGCCATCATCGATGGTCTTTTGCAAGAAGAGCAGCGTCAGAAATTGGAAGGACAACAATAATGCCAACGTATCAGCAAGTGGTACAGCAAGCTCGCAAAGATTTGGCGCATACAAATGCCAACGATCAGGAAATCATGTTATTGATGAATGATCTGTGCCGAGACCATGGGATCAATCTTTATGCCGAATATGTAAGAGAAGCGGATCCACAGATCGTGGAGTGGTTCGACCAAGGGTGCAAACGTTTAGCACAGAATGAACCATTGGATTATATCCTGGGTTATACCGAATTTTATGGATATCGGTTTAAAGTGGATCCAAGGGTTTTGATCCCTCGACCGGAAACGGAAGAGTTGGTATTGCATGCACTAAAAACCATCGATACAGTTTTCGATGGTTATACCAGCATTGATGTGGCGGATATCGGATGTGGTTCCGGAGCCATTGGTTTATCTGTTGCGTTGGAAGAACCACGCGTGAAACTGGTTGCCAGTGACATCAGTGATGATGCATTGGAAGTGGCAAAGATCAATGCCAAGGCATTGCATGTCGATGCATCGTTTTATTGCGGGGATATGGCCAAACCATTGATGGAAAATGGTATTAAGGTGGATATGATCCTATGCAATCCACCGTATATTCCAGCTGATGAGACCATGGAATCCAGCGTCATTGATTATGAACCCCATGTGGCATTGTTTGGTGGAAGCGACGGGTTGAAGTTTTATCGCTCGGTATTGATGGATGCTAAATCCATCCTCAAAGGCGAAGGTCATCTTTTATTTGAAATGGGATATAACCAAAAGGAAGCATTGAGTGAACTGGTTCAAACCATCAATCCCAATGCGACGGTTGAATGTTTTAAAGATATCAATGGAAAGAATCGGATTCTTTGGGTGAATATGCATTATGGAAATCGTTAAGGAAAGTGAAATCAAAACCATTCACCAATGGTTAGACCATGGATATCCGTTGGCTTTGCCAACGGATACCGTATATGGATTGATCTTAAAAGCAACCAACGACAATGAGTATGTGTTAAAACAGATCAAAAACCGACCTGAAGATAAACCATTACCGATGGTGGTATCCAGTGTCGAAGAACTGTTGAATCTGATCGAAGTGCCGCAATCCCATCTATATGTGGTTTATGATTATTTACCCGGTGGTTTGACCATCGTTGGTAAAGCCAAAAAAGATTATGGTCATACCACGTTAGCTGTACGTGTTCCCGATAAACCCTATTTATTGGAAAGTCTAAAGGGTATTGGCCCTTGTTGGTTGACCAGTGCGAATTTATCTGGAGAACCTGCATGTTTTACAGTGGATCAAGTCAAGGAAAGACTGAATGGTCGGATCGACTATATCGTGGAAGGACCATGTAAGGATAATGTGGCCAGTACCATCGTTTCTTTTGTCGATGGTTCACCCAAGATACTGCGTCAAGGTGCAGTGGTTTTACAATTCTAAAGAATACCGTCAGGGATCATTACGATCCCTGACGGTTGTTTTTGTTTCGAATCGATTTAAAAGTGTTGATTCAATCCATGACGGTGGATTTTGATATAATTTGAATCAATGGAACGATGATGAATGACTCTGGTTTTTATGGTTGCACCATTCATCACTCAAGGAGGAAATATGGATAAAAAACTGATTGAATCCCATGTGGATCATTATATGGATGAACTATTGTTTCGTTTAAAGGAAACGGTGGCTTACCCATCGGTATCGGAATATGATCCCAATAATAATGAAAATCCCTTTGGGATCACGTGTACCCAGTGTTTGAACCATGTATTGACATATGGGGAACAGGATGGTTTTACCAGTGTCAATGTGGATAATTATGCCGGTTATATCGAAATGGGGATGGGTGGTAAGACCATCGGTATCTGTGGTCATCTCGATGTGGTACCGGCAGGGGATGGATGGAACAAAGATCCCTATGATACGACCATTGAAAACGGTGTGGTCTATGGTCGAGGTGTCGCGGATGACAAGGGTGCGGTCATTGCAGCATTGACCGCAATGAAAGTCATCCGCGACATGGAGATCCCATTAACCAAAAAGATCCGTCTGATCATGGGCATCAATGAAGAAAAAGGATCCCGTTGTTTGACCCATTATGTCCAAAAGTACGGATCAGTGGATTATGGATTTACTCCGGATGGTGATTTCCCGGTGATTTTCGGAGAAAAAGGCATGGTTGGGGCATCATTCGCTGGAAAAAGTGCGTCCATCAAATCCATTGAAGGTGGAACGGTATCCAATGCGGTATGCTTTAAAGTCAAGGCGGTCATCACGGATGCCAATCTGGATATCAAAGCATTGACGCAGTATTTTGATGATGCACCCGTAAGTTATACGTTAAGTGCGTTGGATGATGGTTTGACCATCGAAGTCATTGGTAAAAGTGCCCATGCATCCTTACCCCATCTTGGGATCAATGCCATCGCTTATTTGATGGATGGTTTATACCACAGTGGGTGTAAAGATGAATTCGTATTGTTTTACCATGATGTTTTTGGCATGAGTACCAATGGAAGTACCAGTGGTATTTATTGTCGGGACCAATATGGTGAATTGACCATGAATAACGGGTTGATTTCCATGGATGAAAATGGTTTGATCCATGGCTCCATCGATATCCGTGTTCCGGTTCAATGTGATCCAAACGAAGTAGCGGACAAGCTGGCTAAAGCCAGTTGCCATGGTGTGACCATCGATATCATCGATACCGTCCACTCTTTATACTATGATCCATCTTCTCCCTTTATCCAAAGCTTATTGAAAGCCTATCGGGATATTACAGGGGATACGGAAAGTGAACCGATGGTGATCGGTGGAGGAACGTATGCCAAGGAAATCAATAATGTCGTCGCATTTGGATGTGCATTCCCCCATGACTACCCCTATAACCTGCATGACGTCAATGAAAGTGTACCGGTATCCGAATTAAAAGCACAAGTGATGATCTATGTGCAGGCGATATTGAATTTATTGGCATTAGAGGATCATTGAGCATGGATACTGGTAAAAAAGTGGCGATGATCTATGACTTTGACAAAACACTCTCGCCACGGGACATGCAAGAGTATCAATTACTGGCTTCTCTTGGTTATACCAATGCCATCGATTTTTGGTCTAAAGTCGGCCAACAGACAGAAATGAATCGAATGGATCCGATTTTATCCTATATGTTGATGCTGATGAAAGAAGCGGATGCATGCGGCAGACCGTTGAATCGGGACATGTGGGAAAGCTATGGTCGATCCATCGAATTCTTTGACGGTCTGCCGCAATGGTTCGACCATATCAATTCCAAAGGAAAATCCCTTGGTTTGACCATCGAACACTATGTCATTTCCAGTGGATTATATGAGTTGGTTTCCTACAGTGCCATTGCGCCGTATTTAAAAAAGATCTATGCCTGTGCGTATGTCTATGATGAGCATGGTCAAGCCATCTGGCCCGCCAATGTGGTCAACTATACCACCAAGACCCAATATATCTTTCGTATCAATAAACAAGTACTGGATATTTCCAATGAAGCGGATCTGAATGCCTATACTCCAAAGGAAAAACGACCGATCCCGTTTGAACGGATGATCTATATCGCGGATGGGTATACAGATGTACCGGTGTTCAAACTGATCAAAGAGTATGGTGGGACCAGTATCGGCGTGTACTCCAAGGATGAACATGTGGTCCGTCAGCTCTATGCAGATGGTCGGCTCAATGCCTATGTGAAAGCGGACTATACAGTCGGCGGTGAGTTGGACCATTACATGGATATGGTGCTCAACAATATCCGTTATTTCGAATCATTGAATGACTATATGCACACGAATAAGGAGGTTTAGTCATGGTTCAAACATTCGATCCCAAGCATTCCATCATCTGTCCCGAAGGGGTATTCATCATTGGTACCTATGATGAAAACGGTGTTCCCAATGCGATGAATGCCGCATGGGGCATCCAAAGTGATTATGGTCAGATCACCTTATATCTGGACGAACACAAAACCACAGAAAATCTGAAAAAGACCAACGCCTTCACGGTAGCATTTGGCACGGTAGATACATTGGTCATCTCCGATTATTTCGGCATCGAATCCGGCTTTAACGTCAACAAGATCGAAAAGGCCGGTTGTCATGTCCATCCCAGTACTGTGGTCAATGCACCGATCATTGAAGAATATCCCGTTACCTTGGAATGCAGTGTATTCGATTATAACGATGATACCGGGATATTGGTCGGAAATATCGAGTCCATGGTTGCAGATGAGCGTGTATTGACGGATGGTAAGGTGGATTATGACAAACTCAAACCCATTATCTTTGATTGTTCCACCAATACGTATCGACTGATCGGACCAGTAGTGGGTAAAGCATTCAATGATGGTAAAACCATCCAATAAATGAAAAAACCATTGGAACCAATGATTGAAATCGAAGGAATCCAAATCAAAACGTATGGACCACAACGTGGTCCATACGTGATCGTCAACACGGTTTTAAAAGATGGAGCCACCATCTTCAATATGATCAAAACCATGTATACCCAACCATTTGAACTGATTTGTCTGGATGTTTTAAACTGGAACGATGATCTTTCACCATGGTTTGCACCACGTTTATTCAAAAATGATACCGATTGCGGTGGTCAAGCCGATGCATATTTCCAAAAGATGATGTGTATTATGGATGAAGTGATCCCAGATGGTTCGACCACCATCATCGCTGGTTATTCTTTGGCTGGATTGTTTGCTTTATACAGTGGCTATCAATGTGATCGGTTTTCCGGGATCGTTTGTGCTTCGGGTTCATTGTGGTTTCCACGATGGATGGAGTATGTGAATGGTCATACCATTTCACCTTCTGTCAAAGCCATCTATTTTTCGCTAGGAGACAAAGAAAGCCAAACGAAAAATCCATTCTTTCAGAGAACCCAAAACAATACTGAACAGTTGAATCGGTTCTACCACGATCAGGGGATCGAAACCATTTTTGAACTCAATCCCGGGAATCATTTCGTTGACAACGAATTGCGTTTGGCGAAAGGGATCGCTTGGATACTTCGATATTTTGAAATGTCATAAACGAATATATGACCAGATGAAAAACAAGGCGGACATGTGTGAACCATGTCTGCCTTGTTTTTTTTTTGGTGTGAAGCGATTTAGCGTTCGCTTCTATTGCGAAGGATGATGAATCCGATAACCGCCAATGCAACTAAACCGATTCCGCCTAAAGCGAAGATAAAGATCGTCATAAAGTTCGTTTCTTTTTGTTTTTGAGGGGTCTCGGTTGCCACGGGTGTCGAATTTACTGTGGCAGTGGCCATCGGTGTTTCACTTGGCTCGATCGTTTGCGTCGGTGTTGTCGTTGGCGTTGCTGTCGGTTTGGCAGTGGATGTCGTGCTTGGACGATAGGTGGATGGTGGTGGTGTTGGGGTTGGCGTTGGAACATCACAATTGGGCGCTTCCCAGATCAGATTGCCCCATCGGTCAAAGACGTCGCCACATTCATTGCGGGTAAAGGGTCCCCCATCATCGGTTGGTCCGGGTGTCGGTGTGGGATCGTCTTTATGATCATCCGGTTTCGCTGTCGGCGTTGGTGTAAGCGATGGGGTTGGTGTTGCAACAATCGGATCGAAGATGGCCATCAATGTAACATCGCTAGCTGGCATGACAAATTGATTCTCTTTGATGGTGATATCACCAGAAGTGACATTCCAATGTGAGAAATAATATCCATCATCAGGTGTTGCCGTTAAGGTGATGGGTGAGCCTGCTATGGCAGAGGTGGAATTTGCAGAAGCACTACCATTTCCGTTAACTTGAACAGTGATGGTATACAATGCGTTGACGGTTAATTGTGCTGGCTCGCTATTGGCCGTTTCACCTGCTAAATCCGTGATTTGGCAACGGTACTGGCTACCATCCATTTGAGTGGAAGCGATAAACGTGTAACTGTTGGTCGTTTCACCTTTGATATTGAGCCATTCATCATCGCCATTGGATTGTTGTTGCCATTGATAACTCAGGTCCGTGCCGCTTGCTTCAACGGATAACGTAACGGTTTCGCCTTCATTGACCGTAGTGGATTGGGGGTGTTGGGTAATCGATGTTGGATCGTATACAGTGACGCTACAGGATGCACTGTGTTGACCGTCTTTACTGGTTACTGTAATCGTGGCTTCACCAGCAGCCATGGCTGTGACGATGCCATCGTCACTGACAGTAGCAATCGTTTCATCACTGCTTGTCCAAACGATCCGCTTGTCGGTTGCATGTTGGGGTTCGATGATTACATTGAGTTGGTGAGTTGATCCGACTTGCAGTGTCAGGTGCTCTAGGTCCAATGCTAATCCGTCCACATTGATCATTTCTAAATCATATGATTTTGCAAAGAAACGGGTATCTTCTAATTGAAGAGTAATCGGTTCCCATGGTAAAACCGTCGGTGCATGTATACTTTCTTTATCGGGTACATAATAGATGGCTTTATCGTCATGGGGTGCGATGGTTACGTTGCCATCAATGGCTTTTTCGCTAGATTCGATCGATATTTTTCCATCCTGAATGGTGGTTGGACCATAAATACCAGTATTGACGCTTTGAATGGTGGTGGTTCCACCATTCACAGTAATGGAATTGGCCTTGATACCAACAGTGGGCTTGAGGATGTCAAGCTTACCGCCATTGATGGTCAAATTGTTGGCTGTGATGCCATAACTCGTTTCACCCATGACAGATAATTTTAATTCACCGCTGTTGATGGTCAGATCAGCGTTGGTTTCAATACCATCACCAGTAGAAAGTAAGCTTTGAACCGTAAGATTTCCAGCACCTTGGATGATTAGATCTGTGTTGAGGATGATCAAACCATTGGATGCTGTAGCTGGATCATCCTGAAAGGTATTTTCATCGATAAGATGAATGGTAAGTGGGAGCTTGTTCTTTTCGTTATAGTACAACGCAGGTTGATTCATCGGGGAATCGATGGTTAAACCATTCAATGTCAAAGTATTGGTGGCTTGATCATAGTAAACATTGTAATTTTCTTCTGATGCCTTTTCACAAGTGAGGGCTTGCTCGTCGTTTATGAGCAAATACGTATCAAAGGGGATAGGCATTCCTGCAATGGCTAGTGTACTGGTAAGCGATTCATCATCATTTGGGGTCGTTTCAGCACTGTCTGCATTATCCATATTCGACAGACTATAGGAATAGGCACGTACTGTTTTTCCAAAATCGATGGGTGTCATCACGAATTGATCGTTTGTGAGTGGCACCAACGTTTCATAGGGTCGATCACTTGAAGATGGGGATGGTTCAACCATATCACTGGTGTATGGTGTGGGTTCAAGCGTCGATCCTTCTGGGAGTGGGGTATCTTGAGCGAATATGGTCTTAACGGAAAATGGTAGGGCCATCAGTACACTGATACTCATCAATGTGAAGAAGTTGGATAATCGTTTGATTTGACTCATGTTTCGATCCTCCTTTTCGTTTTATGGATATGGTAGGACCATCTCTACGTTTATTATAAGGGATGACGACCAATTCTGTCTGTGGTTTGACCAATAAAAAGGATCACAGAAACGTGATCCTTTCTAATCAATGATTATAATTTCCCGGGTAATGATTCAATTCAATCTGCAATAATTGCAATCGCATCGTCTTGATGTAATCCAGGATCAATCCGGTAATAAACAACAACACCGCAATGATCATCAACGAAGCGGCCAATACTGCAGAAGGCACTTTGTAAATATATTGGAAATGAATATATTCCATAATGACCGGAGTACCCATGATCAAACCAAAGATGATACAGATAAAAGCCAATAAGGAAAAAAACATCAACGGTTTGTATTCTTTCAATAGATTGAAGATGGTCAAAATCACCTTCAATCCATCGGAAAACGTATTCAGCTTTGAAAACGATCCTTCCGGACGATCCTTGTAATTGATCGGTACTTGCATCACTTTCAATTTATTGGCTAATGCAAAAATAGTCATTTCCGTTTCGATTTCAAATCCGTTGCTCATCAATGGGAAACATTTGACGAAGCGTTTATTGAATACCCGATACCCGGTCATGATGTCATGGATATCCCCATGGAATAAACGGTTGATCATGTTTTTGACCAGATTGTTTCCAAAATTATGGAAACCCCGTTTGTTTTCGGCAAAATAAGTGCCGTTGCTCAACCGATCACCCACGACCATGTCACAACCCGTTTCCAGCATGGTTTCAACCATATCTTTTGCCGCATCGGCCGGATAGGTATCATCCCCATCCACTAAAATATAAATATCCGCATCGATTTCTCGAAACATCGAGCGAACGACATGGCCTTTACCCTGGCGGTATTCATCATACACTTTGACGTTTTTACTTAAGGCGATGGTTTTGGTATCATCACTGGAATTGTTGTTGTATACATAAATGGTAGCCTGTGGTAAGGCCATTTTAAAATCATCGATCACTTTACCGATGGTCAAACCCTCGTTATAACATGGCACCAGTATAGCGATGGTAGCTTCATGGCTATCTCTTGAATTCATGGCATTATCATACAATAATAATGGCACTATGAATATGGAGAAAACCAATGTCATGCGTGAACTGGAAGTCGCGCATATCCCATACATCCCCCATTATTATCCTGTGGATGAAGATCATATGGACGGGATGCATGTAGCTGCCAGTCTCAACGAAAATCCAGAACAGATCTTCAAAACACTGGTCTGCATTGACCCTAAAAACAACATTGCGGTATTCTGCATCCCGGTCAATTGCGAGATGGATTTGAAGAAAGCGGCCAAAGCCGCACACTTCAAATCCATCTCTCTGTTACCATTGACGAAATTGACATCCATTACCGGGTATATCCGTGGTGGATGTTCACCCATTGGTATG
Organism: uncultured Erysipelotrichaceae bacterium; assembly: GCA_944327105.1. Taxonomy (GTDB): domain Bacteria; phylum Bacillota_I; class Bacilli_A; order Erysipelotrichales; family Erysipelotrichaceae; genus CALVGN01. The sequence continues at coordinate 20,356 of CALVGN010000043.1, forward strand.
AAGAAACGGTTTCCCACCTATATCGATGAAACCGCGATCTTATTTGATACGATCATGGTATCCGGTGGGAAACGAGGGGTCCAGGTCGAGTTGGATCCCAATGATCTGACCACCTTCATCGATGGTTCTTACCATGATTTAGTCCAAGACTGACCTTGTCTAAACCACGCTTTTTCATCATAATAGTATCCGTTGATTCTTTAATAATCACGATTCATTCGAGGTAAACATATGTCATTAACCGCAGGTATCGTTGGTTTGCCCAATGTCGGCAAATCCACATTATTCAATGCCATCACCAATTCCCAAGTCGAAGCCGCCAATTATCCCTTTGCGACCATCAACCCCAATGTCGGTGTGGTGGAAGTCCCGGACAAACGCCTGGACAATTTATCCGATATCTTCAAACCCAAACGCACGATCCATACCACCTTTGAATTTACCGATATCGCCGGTTTAGTCAAAGGTGCGTCCAAAGGTGAAGGTTTAGGCAACCAGTTTTTAAGCAACATCCGCGGTGTGGATGCGATCTGTCATGTGGTGCGTTGTTTTGAAAATGATGATATCACCCACGTGGAAGGATCGGTCGATCCATTGCGGGATATCGAAACGATCAATCTGGAACTGTGTCTGGCTGATCTGGCGGTGATCGAGGGAAGGCTGGGGCGCATTGAAAAGAAAGCGAAAACCGGTAAAGATAGCGACGCACTGAAAGAAGTCGAATTGCTGAAAACACTGCAGAGCGCTTTAGAACAAGGTATCCCGGCGCGTTTGGTCGAAGTGGATGCGGAAGCACTGGAAAGTATCAAGTCGTTTCAATTGCTGACACTAAAACCGGTCATCTACATTGCCAATATCGCCGAAGAAGAAATCGCGGACCCCTACAGCAATGTGCATTTTGCAAAAGTAGAAGCATTGGCCAAAAAGGAAAACTGCACGGTGGTTCCCATCTGTGCGGAGATCGAGGAACAGCTCAGCGGACTTTCCAGTGAGGAAAAGGATGCTTTTTTGGAAGATTTAGGCATTGGACAAAGTGGTTTGGACCATGTCATTCAAAGTGCATATACATTATTGAATTTACGCACATTCTTCACGGTCGGTGAAGATGAATGCCGAGCGTGGACGTTTACGAAGGGGATGTTGGCACCCCAATGTGCGGGTGTGATCCATACCGATTTTGAAAAAGGATTCATTCGTGCGGAAACATTTTCGTATGATGATTTTATGCAATATGGCAGTGAAACGGCATTGAAGGAGGCTGGAAAACTGCGATTGGAAGGCAAAGATTACGTGGTGCAGGATGGAGATATCATGCACTTTCGATTCAATGTATAGGAGAATGGATTGAATTTAATTGAAGGCGCTTTTCCGTTTTTTATCGTGCCATTTGTGATCGCGATGGTACTGGTACCGATATGCAAGCGAGTGGGTTTTCGCTTGCATATTTATGCACTTGAAAATAAGCGGACAGTGCATCATGGCAAAATCGTAAGAGTCGGTGGGATCGCGATCTATGTTGCCTTTATGATCGCTATGGCCATTTTCATGAAGGCAGATACGACATTGAACGCGATCGTGATCGGTGGTTCGATCGTATTTTTCGGTGGATTGATCGATGATATGTTCGATGTAAGGCCATTAGTGAAAGTGTTGTTTCAACTGGCAGGTGCTTTGATAGCGATCTTATATGGTGGGATCGGATTGCAGGTATTGAGTTTACCCTTTGGTTTGACCATCGATCTGGGAATATTCGGTATCGTTTTTTCGGTGGTCTGGATCATCGGGATTTCCAATGCCATCAATTTGATCGATGGTTTGGATGGATTATGTGCCGGTATCGTTTTTATTGTATCCTGTGTCATCGGATTGCTTGGTTTTTTCATGGGAAGACGGGATATTTGCATCCTGACATTGATCGTCTGTGGTTCGACCATGGGTTTTCTGCCATATAACTTCCATCCGGCTTCCATTTTCATGGGAGATTGTGGTGCGTTGTGGTTGGGCTTTTTACTGGCTTGTTTTGCATTATTGGGGTTCAAGACGGCATCGTTTATTACATTGGTCTTACCCATTTTGATTCTGTTTGTACCGATCAGTGACACGTTACTGGCGATCGTTAGACGTAAGTTACGCGGTCAGCCGGTTTCCCAGGCGGATCGGGAACATCTGCATCATCAATTGATGTATCGAATGCATTTTGGCCATCGCAATACGGTATTGGCCATGTATGCGATGAGTGCGATGTTTGGCGTCAGTGCCATCGTGTCCTATTTCAATGAATTGGCTGGATTATGCATGGTGGTGGTATTGGTCGTATTGTTTGATATTTTTGTGGAATATACCGGGATGGTCAATATCAAATATCATCCATTGATTTCCTTGTTCAACACCTTATTTGGAAAGATGGTCCATATCATGACCATCCCGGAAAAGATGCAGCTTGAAGCGGATGAAAACAAGCGGATCGAAAGCCATGCTCACCATTAAGGATTACACGGGTTCAACCATTATTATTGGTGTCAGTGGTGGTCCGGATTCCATGGCATTATTGGATGTACTGATCCATCAGGATGTCCAATTGATCGTGGCACATATGAATTATCACCATCGTTTTTTTGCAGATCGTGATCAAACACTAATGCAGTCCTATTGTCAACACCACCATGTTGTCTGTGTTGTGGAAGATTATCATCCTTGTGGTCTATCCAATTTCCAAGCTGATGCACGGCAAGCCCGATATCTTTTTTTTAAACGATTGTATGATCTGTATCATGCCGATATGCTGATGCTGGCCCATCATAAGGATGATCTGATCGAAACCTATTTGATGCAAAGGGAAAGTGGACGAAGCGTGGATGTATTGGGGTTAGAAGAATGTCGCATGTTATTTGGGATGAAGGTGGTACGACCATTGTTGGATTATCGTAAGAAGCAGCTAGAACACTACTGTATCGATCACGGTATCCCTTATGGCCATGATGAAACCAATGATCAAGATGGATATCGACGCAATCAATTGCGTCATGATGTGGTTTCAACCATGGATGATACAACGATGGATACTTTGGTGAAAACCATCCATTCACTCAACCACGTCAATCACATCGATTATCAAAACTACATCCGTCATTTAAACCATGGATCGCTTCATCTTGATTCGATCGAATCTTTACCGATCCAATGGCTACGTTGGTATTTGAGAGAATATACATCGGATATCACATCCCATAAAGATGACTATTATGTTCAATTGAAAGATACATTGCTGAAACGTCACTGGCAGATCATTCACCAAGGTATTCTGGAATATCATTTCCCTTATCTGCGTTATACGCCATTGATGGATTTCAAACCCATTCAATTAACGGATCTAGATCCTAGATCCTACGATGGTTTTACCATCACAGATCATGGTTCCACTCGTCAGGGTATTGCGGCAAGACCCGATGAATTTCCATTAACGGTACGTTTGGTCCAACCAGGGGACACGATGGAATTTTCCTTTGGTCATAAATCCTTGCATCGTTATTTCATCGACCATAAAATCCCCATGGCCACTCGCCGCAATACCCTGGTCATCACCAATTGCCATGGTACGATCATCTTCGCCAGTGGCATTGGATGTGATTTGTCACATTATGACCAACCATTCAACGCCTTTATGGTACAATCGTTTGCATAATCATTTAAGGGAAAAATAAGGGGAAAACATGGAAAACAACGTTATCAAAGAAGTATTGATCACCATGGATCAGATCGAAAAGCGCTGTGAAGAAATGGGTGAAATGATCTCTAAAGCCTACGCCGGCAAATCCGTATTACTGGTCGGTTTGTTAAAAGGGTCGGTACCATTCATGGCCGAGCTGATCAAACATCTTCACGGGGATATCGAAATCGATTTCATGGATGTTTCCAGTTATGAAGGGACCGAGTCCATCGGTGATATCAAGATCAACAAGGATCTTGATCAATCCATCAAAGGATTGAATATCTTATTGGTCGAAGATATCGTGGATACCGGAAGGACATTAAAAACGGTCAAAACATTGATGTATAACAAAGGGGCAGCCGATGTGAAGATCGTGACCTTATTGGATAAACCGGATCGACGGATCGTGGATGTGGATTGCGATTACGTCGGATTTGAAATTCCCGATGCATTTGTCGTCGGATTCGGTCTGGATTATAATCAGAAATACCGCCAGTTACCACTGGTGGGGATTCTGGATGAACGGGTCTATACCAAATAGACCACTTGAAAGAAAGGAATTGAATACTGAATGAATAATGGTAAACGAACCAGTTGGCTGACATTGATCCCCTATCTGGTCGTGGTCATCGCCATCTTCTCATTGTTTAACATGAGCAATGGTTCAACCAGTGCAGTGGTGAGTTATACCACGATGAAAAACATCGTGGAAAGTGAAAAAGTGGAAGATGTTTCCGTCTCCATCGGTTCCAATGTGATCAGTGTCGCTGGTGTATACACCGATGACAATGGTACCGCCATCTCCTTCACCTCCAACATGCCCAATTCCAGCGGCCAGTTGGATGAAGTGATGGATATCATGACGGACAATGATATCAACGTGATCGTCTCCGATGCGGAAGCCACCAGTTTATGGATGGATCTTTTCATCAACATCGTCCCCTTTATCATCTTCATGGCACTGGCCTACTTCATGTTCAGCCGTATGGGTGGGGCCGCCGGCAACAACAAAGCCTTTGAATTTTCAAAATCCAAAGCACGATTGGAAGGCAATATCAAAGTCCGTTTCAAAGATGTCGCCGGGTGTGATGAAGAAAAGCAGGAGATGGAAGAATTGATCGACTATCTCAAGTCTCCCAAAAAATTTGCCGATATGGGCGCCCGTATCCCAAAGGGTGTCTTATTGGTCGGCTCACCGGGTACCGGTAAGACCTTATTGGCCAAAGCCGTCGCGGGTGAAGCCAATGTTCCCTTTTACAGCATTTCCGGTTCCGACTTTGTTGAAATGTTCGTCGGTGTCGGTGCTTCCCGTGTGCGCGATATGTTCAAAGAAGCCAAGCGGACCGCGCCATGCATCATCTTTATCGATGAGATCGATGCTGTCGGTCGTCAACGTGGTGCCGGTTTAGGCGGTGGACATGATGAACGTGAACAGACGTTGAACCAGTTATTGGTAGAAATGGATGGGATCGAAGAAAACAAAGGGATCGTGGTCATTGCTGCAACCAACCGCCCCGACGTGTTGGACCCAGCTTTGTTGCGACCCGGTCGATTCGATCGGACGATCACCGTATCCCTACCGGATCGTAAAGGTCGGGAAGCGATCCTTGAGGTCCATGCGCGCAATAAGAAATTGAGCAGTGATGTGGATCTTAGTGCATTGGCCAAACGGACACCGGGATTTAGTGGCGCGGAATTGGAAAATGTGCTCAATGAAGCGGCGATTCTGGCAGTGCGTGAAAACAATACGCAGATCTCCACCAAAAATGTAGATGAAGCCATTGATCGTGTCATGATGGGACCAGCCAAAAAGAGTCGAGTATACGATGATAAGACCAAAAAGATCGTGGCTTATCATGAAGCCGGCCATGCCATCATCGGTCTTTTCCTGGAAGATTCCAGTGTGGTCCAAAAAGTCACCATCATTCCCCGTGGCACAGCCGGTGGGTATAACTTGATGACGCCCAAAGAAGAAAAACTGATGAATACCAAGCAGGATCTTCTGGGCAATATCACATCCTTGATGGGTGGACGCAGTGCAGAAGAGCTGTATTTCGATGATATCACCACCGGTGCCAGCAATGATATCGAACGGGCGACCAATATTGCCCGGGACATGGTTACCTTATATGGTATGAGTGATCTGGGACCGGTCAAATATGACAATGGTAATGGTAACGTCTTCCTTGGACGGGATTACAATAATCCGACCAATGTCAGTGGTCAGGTCGCATTTGAGATCGATCAGGAAGTGCGCAAGATCATCGATACCTGCCATGATAAGGCACGACAGATCATCCAGGAACATGGAAAACAATTGGAATTGATCGCCAATAAGCTGATGGAAGTGGAAACACTGACAGCAGAACAGATCAATGAATTGATTTTTGGTTCAACCAATGCCAATGATGCATCATTGATGCAAGCATAAAGCATACACGAAACAAAAGGGGGATTCCCCTTTTTGTTTCATGTATGGTTCAATAATTACGAAATAAGGATGGTACGACCATGAAATTCAAAATTACATATAATGCACCATTGACACTTACTTTTGCCTTGTTATGTGCGTTGGCATTAGGAATCAATTTTCTATCTGTCGGATGGTTCAACCAGATGTTTGCCTGTTACTTTACATCTTGGAGCGATCCAATGATGTATCTACGCCTGATAACATATCCGTTTGCCCATGCGGATATGAGCCATCTGGTATCCAATATGACACTGCTATTGGTGTTAGGTCCGATCCTTGAAGAACGCTATGGGGCTAAGATGTTGGGGATCGCAATGGTGGTCACAGCTCTCGTTGCCGGTATATTCCAAATCATCTTTGCCCGGGGTAGTGCTTTGGTTGGATGCAGCGGGATCGTATTCATGATGATCGTGCTGGCCAGCTTCGGTGGTGCCAAAGGCCATGGTGTGCCATTGACGTTCATCGTGGTGATCATCATGTATCTGGCCATGCAGATCAACAGCGCATTACAAGCAAACAATATTTCCGAAATGACCCATGTATTGGGCGCATTATGTGGGGCATGGATCGGCTTCAAGTTTCGAAAGTAGGAGGTGGTTTAACCATGGAAGATACATTAGTCCACGCGATTTCAACCAATGGTCATATCCGTTATATGGCCTTAACCAGCACACAAGTGGTGGAAACGGCGCGTAAGATCCATGATCTATTGCCCACCAGTACGGCCGCTTTAGGTCGGACGTTATCTGTAACATTGATGTTAGGTGCCCAATTAAAGGATAAGGATGGCCAGGTGGTCGTCGAAATCAACGGTCATGGCCCTTGCGGTACCATTATCGCGATCGCAAAAAACGATGGGACCGTCAAAGGCATGATCGCCAACCCCAATTGCGATGATGTTTACCCCGAAAACGGGAAATTGGCTGTTGGAAAAGTCGTTGGAACGGATGGGTATCTATCCGTTTCCAGAGAAAGTTACGGCCACACGCCGTTTGTGGGGAAAGTCAAACTGCAAAGTGGAGAGATCGGGGATGATTTTGCCTATTATTTTGCATTGAGCGAACAGGTGCCTTCCGTTGTCAGTGTCGGTGTATTGGTTCGTGGTGATAACAGTGTCCAAAGCGCTGGTGCATTGTTGATCCAATTGATGCCCGGCCATGATGAAACGGATATCGAAACGGTTGAAAAATCGATCGCAACATTGCCACCGGTCTCCAATTTGATCGATTCAGGGACCGATGCCCAAGGCTTGATCGAAATGGTCGATGCGAAGGCGTCGATCCTATCGAGTATGCCGATCAGTTATCGTTGTGATTGTTCGAAGCAACGTTTCCATGACGCATTGGCGAGTTTGCCGAAAGATGAATTGAAAGAATTGATCGAAAAGGATGGAACGATCGAGATGCAGTGTCATTTCTGCAATCGGAAGATGGTTTTTACCAAAGACGATCTGGCGGATCTACTCTATGCAAATTAAAGATATCCAATTATCCTCGCCCATCATCGCAGCCCCTTTGGCAGGCATCAGTAATGCGGCGTTTCGTTCCTTGTTGTATCCATTAGGAGCCGGTCTAGTGGTTTCGGAAATGATCAGTGACAAGGCGTTGCTTTACCACAATCGGAAGACCTTGGATATGACGCGTACATGGGAAGGGGAAGACCCATTGGCGATGCAGTTATTTGGTCATGACGTGGACTCGATGGTGTATGGTGCGCAATATTTAGATACCAAGACTCCATGTAAGATCATCGATATCAATATGGGCTGTCCGGTCAAAAAGGTCTTGGCCGCGAAGGCGGGCAGCTATTTGATGCAGGATGTGGACTATGCTTATCATTTGGTCAAAACCATCGTCGAAAATGTCAACAAACCCGTCAGCGTCAAAATGCGGCTTGGATATGATATGAAACATATCAATGTGATCGAAATGGCCAAAGCCATGGAAGCTGCTGGTGTGGCCATGATTGCCATCCATGGACGTACGCGTAGCCAACTGTACAGTGGTCAAGCCAATTGGGATTATATATATCAGGTCAAAACCCAAGTATCCATTCCAGTTGTAGGCAATGGGGATATCACAAGTGTTGAAGATGGTTTGGAACGGTTGAAACATGTGGATGGGATCATGATTGGCAGAGGTTTATTGAGCAATCCATGGTTGATCTGTCAAATCAATGCGGCATTGAACGGTCAAACCATCCCCATGGTCACACCAATGATGAAACATGATTTTCTGATCGAACTCGCTAACCGATTGATTAAGATCCATGGCGAAAACGTCGCGATCAAGGAAATGCGCACGTATACTGCTGCCATGATTTCAGGTTTACCCAATAATCATGCCATCAAACAACAGGTCAATACCATCGAAACTCAAGTTGAGTACCATAAAGCCATCGATGATTATTTCACGTCATTGCAGCCCATATTTTGAAAGATTTTCGATTTTTTTCTCAAACACTTACCCGTCTGGTTTCCAGACGGGTAAAATTATTTTAGGAAAGAAGGTAAACGTTTATGTCAGATTATTTTGGCAAGGATACGCCTAAACTAGGCTTCGGCTTGATGCGCTTACCCAAAGAGGATGATGTTACCGATATCGAGCAGGTCAAAGCAATGGTCGATCTGTTCATGGAAAACGGGTTCACCTATTTTGATACCGCGTATGTCTATGGGACCAGTGAAGAAGATACCCGCAAAGCATTGGTCGAACGCTATCCGCGGGAAAGTTACACACTGGCTAGCAAAATGAATGGTCATGCCACGGATTGCCCGGATGAAGCCAGTGTCAAAGCCCAATTTGAAACTAGCCTCAAACGCACCGGTGCCGGTTATTTCGATTATTATCTGCTCCATGCCTTGATGCGGGACAATTATCATGAATATGATGATTATCACATCTGGGACTATGTCAAAAGCCTCAAAGATGCCGGTAAGATCCGTCATATGGGTTTTTCGTTCCATGGTGATCCCGCATTGTTGGATGAATTGTTGAGTGCCCATCCGGAAGTGGATTTTGTCCAATTGCAGATCAATTATGCGGATTGGGACAATCCGAAAGTCACATCTCGTGCCAATTATGAAATGGCAAGAAAACATGGTAAATCCATCGTAGTCATGGAGCCGGTCAAAGGTGGGAATTTAGCCAATCCACCCAAAGAAGTAACGGATCTATTCCATGCGTATGATCCCGATGCGTCCCCAGCCAGTTGGGCGATCCGCTTTGTTGCGTCATTGGATGGTATCATCACCGTCTTATCCGGTATGTCTACTATCGATCAGATGAAGGATAACATTTCCTATATGAAAGCATTCAAACCATTGAATGAACGGGAACAGGAGATTATCAAAGCGGCTCAAAAGATCATCGGAAAGAGTCAGACCATTGCCTGCACAGCATGTCATTATTGCACACCGGGTTGTCCCAAAGGGATCCATATCCCGGAAATCTTTGCAGCAGCCAATATCCAAATCGGTCATGGTGATGCCACAAAATCCCTGGAAGAGTATCAAAAGGTGGTTGGTTTGACCAATCATGCCAGTGATTGCATTCAATGTAAGCAATGTGAAGGGGTATGTCCACAACATCTAGAGATCACGGATCTATTGAAACAATGCGCAAATCTTTTTGGTGAATCGAGATAAATCATTCATTAAAGAAAACTAAAAGCCAACGGCGTTCGCCGTTGGCTTTTTGATGGTCGTACCATCTTTTATGAGAAATTCACGTATGGTTTTCACCATGGGGATAAAATAGAAATAGCGATATCTTCAAAAAGGAGGAAAAATATGAGTGATAATTTAGAAATCTTAACCGAAACGATGGTTGATACCATACCACAACCCGATGACTCGGATTATCCTCAACTGAGTGATATGGGTGATGAACGATCATCAATAAATGAAGATCTGTTGGATCGAACCACGGAATCCCAAGATGATTATGGAAAGACCAATGATGACTATGAGCAACTGGAATTACCGGAATCGTTACGACCTACTGCCGATAACCCTTTGTATTACCGTGGTGAAGATACCTATTTCATTGTATCCATGACGGCTTATCTTTTAGGTGTGGATGAATGGGTATTTGACAGCGACAAAGAACCGATGCAACGACCGATATTCGATGAAATGGAAAAAAACAAATCCGCTCGCATCATCCGTAATTTATGTCGATTAAGAACGCAGATCGAATTGAAATACAAAGCATTGCGGGAGCGTGGTTATGCCACCATGGCCGGGATCGAAGCCATGGATGATCTGATCGATGTATCCACCATCCGTAACTTAAGAAACGATGGTGTACCCATCCATTTCGTCAATGGTAAACTCACCGAATACTTGATCGATATCAACCAACTGGTCCAAGATCGTATCAATAATGTCAAATCCTTATTCCCATTATGGCTCAACTGGCATTACTATCGTCGTTTGTTCATCATGCCCAATGGTAATACCATTCAAGGGTTGAAAGATGCCAGTACCCTTTACTATGCCAATAAGAAAAATTATCCCTATAAAGCGTGGTTGAATTGGAATCCGGAAGCCAAGGGGAACATCTTAGCGTATGATCGTAAATTCTTAAAGATCTTGTATTCCCAAAACCGGGATCGATTCGATGATGTTGCACAAGTTTCCAAAGTGTCGGTGGAAACATTGGCCAATGTGGATGAGTTTCTTTCAGATTGCCGTGGTGTGGCCATGATCGTCGATTGTGAGAATGCCGATCCGTATAAATTGGCCAGTGCCATCAAATCCATGGAGGATGATCAACGGGAAAAGATCACTTCCATCTTGTTGTTTGATGATGTCCATGCTGCCAATGTGTGGCAAGATTACGAACGCTATGTATCCATTCCGGTACGCCATTTGATGATCGAAAGGATCAAAGAAGATAAATCATTGGTGGATATTCGTTTGACGGCTGCCGTTTGCGAATTGTATTTTGCCAACAATATCGACCATTTTATCCTGGTTTCCAGTGATTCCGATTTTTATGGTCTGGTTTCTGCATTACCCAATGCAAAATTTTTGGTGATGTTGGAATATGAAAAAAGTGGACCGGATATCAAGATCGCATTGGATAAACTCGGTGTGGGATTCTGCTATCTGGATGATTTCTATTCCCAATATGGCGAACGGGTACGCATGGGAATGCTATTTACCGAGTTGGAGAAGTATCTGCAAAGCCACGTGGATGTCAATATCCACAAGATGTTATCCACGGTATTGCGAGAAAACCGGGTGGATATGGATTATGGGAGTAAGATCCAGTTTATCGAAAAGTATCTGGATACGATCGAATGTGTCATTGATGAAGAAGGAAATGTACGATTACACCTTGGAAATCGTTAATTATGGTTGAACCATAAAATGCTTATGGTAAGATAAATGCGCGTTGATAAGAAGTGGTTGGACCAATGGATTTCCTTTGAAGCGAGTCTTTGAAATGGTGGAACGAAAGACAGGGAAATGGTCGAACCATAAAAGCCTTGGAGCATGTATCCAGATCAATGGATACCGTGGATCTCACGTTATGGGATAAACCAATGAAGTGATAAATCAGGGTGGTAACGCGGAGAATAACACAGATCCGCCCCTAAAAAGCCGATAGCTTTTTAAGGGCGGATTTTTATATGGTCAAAACCATAGAAAGGAAACAAATCATGGAGAATAAATTCAGTGAACAAGAAATCGTTCGACGTAACAAAATGGATGCCTTGCGCGAAAAAGGGATCGATCCTTTTGGCAGTGCCTATAAACGCACCCATACCAGTGATCAATTACGGGAAGCTTATGGTCAAACCAGCCGTGAAGAATTAGAAAATCTAGCTGTACATGTTGCCATCGCCGGAAGGATCATGACCAAACGTCGCATGGGCAAACTCGGCTTCATGCATATCCAAGATCGCAATGGTCAGATCCAGATCATGGTCAACAAACGCATCGTTGGCGACGATACCTATGAATTGTTCAAAGCGTCAGATTTGGGGGATATCATCGGTATCGAAGGCACCGTGATGAAAACCGAAGCGGGTGAATTGTCCATCCAATGTGAAAAATATACCCACTTGAGCAAAGCATTACGACCTTTACCGGAAAAATTCCATGGTCTCACTGACATCGAAGAACGTTACAGACGCCGGTATGTGGATCTGATCATGAATGAACAAAGCCGTACTGTGGCTTTTGCACGGCCCAAAATCATTCGCGCGTTGCAAAAGTATCTGGATAACGAAGGATTAGTGGAAGTGGAAACCCCGGTATTGCAACCGATTTTGGGCGGTGCAGCTGCCCGTCCGTTTGTGACCCATCACAATACATTGAACCGTGATTTTTATTTACGGATCGCGACAGAATTGCCGTTAAAGCGGTTGATCGTCGGCGGAATGGAAGGCGTTTATGAAATCGGTCGTTTGTTCCGTAACGAAGGCATGGATCCGAAACATAATCCGGAATTCACTACGGTTGAAGCGTATGTGGCATACAGTGACATGATGGGAATGATGGATCTTGCTCAAGGTATGGTGCATGCTGCATGCGATGCATTGGGTATTGGTGAAACCATTGAATATGATGGTGTGACCATCCGTATCCGTGATCCATTTAAACGCGTGCATATGGTGGATCTGATCAAGGAAGCCTGTGGTGTGGATTTCTGGAATGAAATGAGTGTGGAGCAAGCACTAGAATTGGCGAAAGCGCATGATATCGAGGTATTGCCACATCAGCATAGCGTGGGTCATATCATCAATCTTTTCTTTGAAAAGTATTGTGAAGATTCCCTGGTCCAACCCACCTTCGTCTATGGTCATCCCATCGAAATTTCTCCATTGGCCAAAAAAAGCAAAGATCCCCGTTTTACCGAACGCTTTGAGCTATACATCAACAAAACCGAATATGCCAATGCCTTTAGCGAACTCAATGATCCGATCGATCAACGAGAACGTTTCGAAAAGCAATTGGAGTTGAAAGCGATGGGCGATGATGAAGCCAGTGAAATGGATGAAGACTATGTCGAAGCTTTGGAATACGGCATGCCGCCGACTGGTGGTATCGGCATGGGGATCGATCGGTTGGTGATGTTATTGACCAATAGCGTCTCCATTCGTGATGTGATCTTGTTCCCCACCATGAAACCTCGTGATAAAGGGGAAAATAAGGCCGTTGCTAGCAAGGTGGTGGATACGACCACACGCGAAGTAGTTGATTTTTCCAATGTGGAAGTGGAACCGTTATTTGAGGAAATGGTCGACTTTGAAACCTTCAGTAAAAGTGATTTCAGAGTGGTCAAAGTCAAGGATTGTGTGGCGGTGCCAAAAAGCAAGAAATTATTGCAATTTACATTGGATGATGGAAGTGGCAAGGATCGTGTCATCTTAAGCGGTATCCATGCTTACTATGAGCCGGAAGAGTTGATCGGCAAGACGTGTGTGGCCATCGTGAATCTGCCGCCACGTAAGATGATGGGCATCGATTCCTGCGGAATGCTGATCAGTGCCGTGCATCATGAAAAGGGTGAAGAGAAGTTGCATCTGTTGATGCTGGATGATCATATCCCAGCTGGTGCAAAGTTGTATTAATGCTAAAGGACAGCGAATGCTGTCCTTTTGATTGCTTTAAAGGCTGTTTTGGTCAATGAATTCAGTAGCGGCACAAAGTAAAACGTGTATGGCATCATGAACCGATTTGAGTGGTCAATGTGTTAGAAAGAATTTTTTTGTGCGACCTTGCTATTCAATATATTTAGGAAATCTCGTGGGGTTACAATATACGGGTCTTCAGGAAAATGTTTGATATTTCCGGTTATCAAGTATGTCGTGCTACTTTTGTTTGATAAAAGTGTTTCATAAAACGGTAGATCCTTGGGGTCGGGTAATGAAACATTCAGTGATTTAGGATTTAAGAAAACACCATATTTTTTAATTGCCGAAAGCACATATTCTATGAGATCTTCGGGGAAACCAAATTTCTTTCGCTTTAAAACTTCATGATACTCGGCCATGATGGCGTAACTATAAACTGGAATGATTTTGCCTAAAAATATATTTTTAATGACTTGAACAGTTGCCGCGTCATTTTTTCTGGTAAGTATGCCTGACACGAGTACATTTGTATCAATCACAGCGTAATGTTCCATTTTAGTGACCTTTACGGGCAAGCGCGATTTCTTTGTTGATCTCCTCTAAGGTTAAATCGGCGATGCCGCTTGATTGAGCGTGTTGACGCAAAGATTCAAAGGCTTTTAAAGCACCTTCCCGGGTAATTTGTGGGGCAGTTATTTCAAAGGGTATTTTGCGCTCTCTTACGGTTGCGCGTGCAAAAACATTGATGGCAGTCGTTGTATTCATTCCGAATTCTTGACAAAGTGAATCGAATTGTCGCTTTAAATCTTCATCCATACGAACACTAAAAGTAATCTGTGACATTATTTCACCTCTTTCATATAAATTATAATCAAAATTATATAAAAAATAACTCAATATGTTCTAAATTATATAAATTTAAGTAATTTTGATGCTTTATGCGTCGACTGAATAACGATATTACGGGTAAAATGGTGCACAGGCAAAAAATATTCAAAGGAATGCTTTTGGAAACTTGATAATTGTTATATCAACACCTTAGTCTTCAGCTCGATTATGTATTAATCGATTAAGCAAAGTGGCCTGAGTCCCCCTCATCCTGTTCGTAAGGGGCATTTCAAATCAAATTTGGAAACTCTAAATTGTCATCGAAACATAGGACAAATAAATGCTATTTCTGACGTCCGAATGTGTGGCGGCTTGATATCAACATTACATCATCTAGTTTTTAAAACTAGATGATGTATAATGTATCCATGAATAAAGAATTGATGCAAGCAGGATTTAAATTATCCTTTGGTGAAGAAGTCGGGAATGCTGTATCACATGGAGTGATGGCAGTGTTATTCCTTTTTGGATTACCATTTACAACGCTATATGCCACGTTCCGTTACGGGATCTGGGGTGGATTTGGTGTATCCATCTACATGATCTGTATGTTTTTGATGTTTCTGGTGTCATGTTTGTACCATAGTATGCACTATGGTTCAAACCAGAAATATATTTTCCGTAAACTGGACCACATGATGATCCTATTGGCAATTGCCGGAAGTTATACCCCCATTTGTATCGTGGATATCCACTGGCCACTTGGCTTGGTTGTGATTGCCATAGAATGGATCGCCGTTGTAGTGGGTATCATTTTGAAATCGCTATGGAAAAAGACACATATGGCGGTATCATTGACCATCTATTTGATCATGGGATGGTTGGCAGTGTTGATGTTACCGGATCTATTGAAATTGAATCCAGTGTTTTTGATTTTGATCGTTTTAGGCGGGATCCTGTATACCATTGGGGTATTGTTTTATCGACATCCGGAAAAACCGTATTTTCATTTTATCTGGCATTTATTCATTATCTTTGCAGCGATTTCGCATTTTATCGCCATCGTCTTTTTGATGTAAACCATTGATGGATATTCATGTACAATTAAGACCATGAAAAAACATGGTTTGACCATTGGGATAATCACGATTGCCTTGATTCTGATCTTTGGATTATTTGGTGGTTTTTACTATTATCTCAATTATGTATATATCCCGGATGGTTTGACCATGGATGGATATGATCATATAGCGGATATTGGTCCCAACCATCAATACGTGGTCAATTATCCATCTTGCAATGATTATCAATGTGAATTGATCTATACCGGTTTTGCCAACGGATATTTAAAGATCATGGAAACGAATGGTTCGACCATGGAAAGCATCACCATTGAGATCCATGATCTCAATGGTGATGTGGGATATATGGATTTGACGGATAATATCCATGATACCCATACCATGGAATTTGTGGACATGACCACCCATACCATCATTGATAAAGTTCAATTCAGTGATGATTTTTTAAGAATGTTAAGGCAGGATTTTATCCAACAGGCGAGAAATGATGATCGCTATGCGAGTATCAGTTATACATCTGAATTTGTGGATGGTATCGCCATGGAAACGGTGGTTGAATCCATATCCTGGAATGATCCGATCATGGTCTTTACCAATGATTTCGGTTATGGGGAATTATCAGTCAGCAAAGACATGCGGTATTTTAATGATGCATTGAATTTCGCTTTATGTAATGAATCCATGGTTGAAACCATCCGATATGGATCCACACGTCGTGTGGATCCATATCGGAAATCCATCGTATTGATGGTGGCACCATCCTTAAACCGTTCGTTAGACGATCAGTGGATCGAATTATTGGACCACTATGGGGCATCGGCGACTTTTTATATGTATGGTTATGCCATGGAAGGCAATGATGATCTGATCCGTTCTTTATTGAACCATAATATCGAATTGGGTTCATTGGGGATGTATGGTTCCATTGCGGATCTATCTGATCAACAAGCGGATGAAGAAATGTATGGTCCTTTACGGATATTAGAATCCATTTCTGATCATGGTGCGACCATGGAAACGTATCTGGATCTATCCAATACTTTGGATAATAGCGATTATCCCTTAACGGTGATCACGTGTGATGACTATATTACCAGTGTTGATGGTTTGACCAGTGCCATCAATGGATCTAGCGATTCGATGATCTACTTAGTCGTTCAGGATAATGCATCGCTATTGACGGCCATGGAATCTTTGATCCCAACCATGATGGATCAAGGTTATCAATGGATCAGTGTCAGTGAAGCATTGAATATGAAATGAAAAGAGTAAACCAATATGTTAATGATCAAACCAATCGATGCCAGGATGCTGGATGACTTTGTCATCCAGCATCCCTATGGCCATTATATGAAAACCAGCATGTGGGCGAATATCCAGAAAGACAATGGTTATGACCATGTATTTTTAGGTTTCTATGATCAAAATATCTTAGTCGCGACAGCGATGGTTTTGACCAAAAAATCCTTGTTCGCCAATTATCATTATGTTCCGTTAGGCCCATGTGTGGATTATGAGGATGTGACATTGACTGGTTCAACCATTGATGCATTGGTGGATTATTCAAAAAAAGCGAAAGTGGATTTTCTTAGGATCGATCCCAATGTTACCCGGATACAACGGGATATCAAAGGCAATGCGATCGAGGGTGGTATCAACCATGAAAATATTACCGCGTTATTGATATCGCATGGTTTTAACCATAAAGGCTATGGATATGCCTACAATGGTTCCTGGACCAATCGCTATACGTTGATCATCAACCTGGATCAACCATTAAATGATGTGGTCAATCATTTTTCCAAACAACGCCTGAATAGTTTAAGACGTCATGATGTTATTGGTGTGACCACCCGTTTAGGGAATAAAAACGATTTAGATAGTTTATGTGAATTTGAAAAACAACTGGCTGCGATCCAGGGATTTCATCCGCACAGCAAGGAATTCTTTGAAAATTTATTGGATACCTTTAGGGACAATGCCGTGTTGTATGTGACATCCATCGATTTAAATCAGATGATCGATGGTATAACCCGGGAAATCGAGAGTGGGAAATATCATAAAGATAAAGAAGCGTTAGCCAGTAAGCAGAATGAATTGCAAAAAGCCAAGACATTGATGGAGCAATATGGTTCCAACCCCGATATTGCGGTGGGCTTGTTTATTCGCTTAGGTCATCAAAGTTGGGATCTATATACGTATAACCACAAAGCGTTTAATTTTGTCAAAGCGGTGGATAACCTGCATCGTTTTGCCATTGAAGATATGCAAAACCATGGGGTGAAGGATTATGACATGTGTGGTTTCAGCGGTGTGGTGGATCGTAACGATCCATATTTTGGATTGTATGATTACAAAAAATCTTTTGGAAGTGAATTCATCGAACGGATCGGTGAGTTTGACTGGAATTTCCATCCGAAAAAGAAGGATTTGTGGTTCAAGTGGGACTATAACCTTCGGCGTGTGAAACGAAAACTGAATCGATTGAAATATTTGAAATCAAAATAGATTGTAAGATGAATTGGAAACCTGTTAATAAAGCACCATGATGAGTGGAAAAATTCTTGACAGAGCAATCATCGGTTCGCATGCTATGAGCAAGCAAGCAAGCAAGCAAGCAAGCAAGCAAGTAAGCAAGCAAGCAAGCAAGCAAGCAACTAAAGGATAGTTTCATCTTTTCTGAATTTTTAATGTTCACAAAGCTATATTCGAGTTATTGAGTACGGGTATAGCTTTTTTCGTTGCAGGCTTGATTGTACGTTTTTGAAAATGCTGGAGGAACTAAATATGAGAAAATTATCTTTGTTAATTTCAATGTTTATCGCTGTTGAGCTTTGCAAACCGGTATTTGCAGAAGATTCCGAAATTACAGCTGGTGATTTAGAGGTTGGTGACATAAATTATCATGGGATCAGCTAAGTCCGATAAAGGTGAGTTATAAAGTAATACAGAAGATGGTACGTTATCTTGGATTGTAGTAGAGAATCATTATGGTAATGATGGTATAACTCTTCTCAGTGAATATATTCTGACTAGAAGCACATTTGCCACAGATACAGATTCATGTGAAGTTTCGCATATAAGAAAGTGGTTACAGAACAATTTTTTTAGTTCACTTCGCATAAAGCATGACAAGTTCAGACTTCGATGTACCCGACAAAATTGTAGTAGATGTGGATGTCCCGTTCCTCATGGTTGTCCACCGTATATTTCTCGCTGATCTCAATCTTCTGGATGAGCCGCATGAGGGTGGGGCGATCCAGTTCCTGCAAATCGTAGTAGTCCTGCACCATGTCCAGCCATGCGTCTACGGTCTGTTCGTTTTCTCGGCTGGCTGCAAGCTGCTCCGTCAACTCCCGGCGGCGCTCCTGCTTTGCTTTTCGCTCGCCCTCATAACCTTTGAGAAGCTGGACACAGAGGATTTCCGGGATTTTTCCCAGCACCTTATCCTCGTAGGCGGACTGCACCAGCCGGTCAAGCTCCGGTAGCCGCCGGTCGATGGCGCTCAACTCCGCTTGGAACGTCCCAAACCCCATGATAAATAGTATTGTCCCTTTTCCACTTATGCCAACTTGATTTTATTCGTTTCTGCGATTATAATTATAATGTGCATTTATGCGGACGGCAAAATGCAGAGCAGACTTTATGAACCAGGAGATACGCCAATGAAATATTTATCTGTAACGCAAACCGCTGAAAAATGGGGAATTTCTACCCGGAGAATACAGATATTGTGCAACGGAAACCGTATTCCCGGTGCAATAAAAATTGGCAATCAG
>CALVGN010000044.1 GCA_944327105.1 uncultured Erysipelotrichaceae bacterium
CCAGCATGAGGATATCCGGTTTGCTCAGCAATAGCTTCGCAAAGCCGATGCGGGTACGCTCTCCTCCGCTAAAAGAAGCAATGGGACGATCCAGATCATTTTCACTGATCCCAAATTGAGTCAATACGCTCATCATTTCACTATGGATGGTATACCCGCCCATCTGTTCATATTCATGTTCGATCCGCACATAATGGTCCATGGCGGCAGTTGAGTGATCACTTGCTAATCGTTTTTGCGCATTTTCAAGATCGGTTGCCTTGGCATAAACAGGTGCAAAAACTTCATCCATGATTTGAGCCACCGTCTGGTTTTCATCATTAAAACTGACCTGGCTCAACAAGCCGATCCTTAGATTTTTCGCTTTATGGATCTCCCCACTATCTAACGATTCCTGATCCGTGATACAACGGATCAATGTGGTCTTGCCACAGCCGTTTCGACCGACCAGTGCGATCTTTTCACCCGCTTGAATGGTAAAAGAAATATGTTCGAACACCAGTTGAGACCCATAA
Organism: uncultured Erysipelotrichaceae bacterium; assembly: GCA_944327105.1. Classification (GTDB taxonomy): domain Bacteria; phylum Bacillota_I; class Bacilli_A; order Erysipelotrichales; family Erysipelotrichaceae; genus CALVGN01. Next base: position 516 of record CALVGN010000044.1, read on the forward strand.
CTTTTGGTTGCATTGGAAACATTCAGTATCATAAACGTTGATCTTTCATATCCAGTCGGATATCCGCCGTATGCTTGGCAAAGCGTTTGTTTTCAGGTGGCAATTGTGGCCAGCTGGGGGCAATGGCCATATCCAGATATGCCTTGGGATGAGCGGCAATGGGTAGCTTCGTATCTTCAAAGGGCACATACTGGACCGGGTAAATGTCATCATATCGAAACACGAATGGTTTGAGCGGTGATTTGAACAACCATGTCAGATCAAACCCGATATACTCTGATCCTTTATTGGCTTTGCCATAGGCTTTGGCGTGGTGCATGAACACGCGTTTGGCCCATTTGAAGTTGATTTTGGTCAGATCACCGATCTCGATGATCGGGGATAAAGCATACATGGGAATGCGGTTCAAAAAGTCGATCATTTTGTTGGGATTGATGTAATCATAAACGAATACATCGATGAACAAACCATCGCATTCATTGATCAGATTCGGTAATAATGTATTGACTTCTTTGATATAGGTCCCTTTTTTACGGATCTTCATTCCCGGGATCATCACGTTATAGCGCGAATCCAGCTCAAAGCAATGGATGGCATAGCCCTTCAATTCATGGATCGCAAGCGGGATGAAGCGCTCAAAGTCAGCGCGCATCATGGCAATGTCGGCATCATCATCCCACGGGATGAATCCACCATGGCGTACTGCACCTAACGCACTGCCGCCATTGAGAAAATATGGGATATCATGACGTTGGCACAACGCATCGATATCCTTGAGCATGCCTAAAAGGACCTGATGGACATCATCGACGGTAATGGTCGAACCATCGGCATTCGTTTTGATCACATAATCTTTTGCACTCTTTTCCATTCCATCTCCTTCTACCCAATGAAAATAATGGTTGAGCCATTTTGGCTCAACCATTATATCAAGGTTTCTAGAATTTCAAATTGCGCGGTGTACGGGCAAAAGGGATCACATCCCGAATGTTTTCCATCCCCGTGATATACATCAAAAAGCGTTCAAATCCAAGACCGAATCCGGCATGCTTGCATCCTCCATAGCGTCTTAGATCCAAATACCACTGCAATCCACTTGGATCCATCTTCCGCTCGTTGATGATGTTTTCCAGCACATCCAGTCGCTCTTCACGTTGCGAGCCTCCAACCAATTCGCCCACTCCCGGGACCAAAAGATCACAGGCAGCGACGGTTTTGCCATCCTCATTGATGCGCATATAGAAGGCTTTCATTTCCTTTGGATAATCGATCAGAAAGACCGGTCCGTGAACCACCTGTTCGCATAAATAGCGTTCATGCTCCGTTGCCAGATCCATGCCCCAGTAAATATCACTGTTTTCAAATTTGACGGGAGCTTTTTTCAATTCTTCGATCGCCTCGGTATACGGCATGCGCTTGAAATCACTAGTTTTGACATGTTCCAGCCGTTGCAGAAGGCCCTTGTCGACGAAGTTATTGAAAAATTCCAATTCCAGCGGGCAGTTGTCCTGCACGTATTGGATGCAATACTGCACCATATCCTGGATCAGATCCATATCATCTTCCAAATCCGCAAAGGCGATTTCCGGCTCGATCATCCAAAATTCATTGGCATGGGTGGTCGTGTTGCTGTTTTCCGCTCTGAAGGTCGGCCCGAACGTATACACATCCCGAAATGCCAGAGCAAACGCTTCGGCATGCAATTGACCGGAAACCGTCAAAGATGCGTGTTTGCCAAAGAAGTCTTCATCATAATGGCCATCCTGCCGGGTGGTAACGGTAAACACTTCCCCGGCCCCTTCGGCATCATTGCCGGTAATGATGGGCGTGTGCACGTAAATGAATCCTTGGTTTTGGAAAAATTCATGGATGGCCATCGCCAGTGCCGAGCGGACACGGAAAACGGCTTGGAACGTATTGGCACGCGGACGCAAGTGGGCGATCTCACGCAGATATTCGAAACTGTGACGTTTCTTTTGCAACGGATAGGTGCTGTCGCACTCCCCTTCGATTGTCACTTCCGTCAATTGCAATTCAAACGGTTGTTTGTTTTCCGGTGTCAAAACGAATTTGCCCGTTACGGTCAACGCGGTACCGGTCAATAATTTGCTGATGGTTTTCAAATTGGACAATTTGCCATCATAAACGCATTGCACATTGCGGAAATATGTTCCGTCATTGAGTTCGATAAAACCAAACGTTCCGTTGAACCGATTGGTTCTTACCCAGCCTTGCAGGCTGACATATTCTAAAGAATCGGCTAATGGGGTGCCCAGGGCATCGTAGCATTCCCGGGCGGTCATATACTCTAACATGGTTATACTGCTGCCTTTCTAATGGTTCAACCAATGCATCATTGGTTGAACCATTATATTACTTCAATGAATTCACCGACAAGACGATTTCCTGGATACTGGAAACCACATCGACGTTTTTAACGGAAACGTTGTTGGGTGTAGAGAAATGTTCCTGGGTGAAATTGACGATACCACGGATGCCATTATCGATCAATTCATCGACGGTCTTTTGGATGTTCTGGGTAATGCACAGAATCGCGATCCGGCAACCCTGGGGCATCTTGCTTTTTAACTGGTCCATCCCATACACCGGTATGGCCACATTATGGATCGCGCTTGGATTGATATCAAATGCACAGACGATCTCGCCGACCACATTGTTCCACTTGTTGTAATTGAGCAATGCGTGTCCCAGGTTGCCGCAGCCGATCAGAATGATCTTTTCATTGTAATTGACACCCAATTCGTCACTGAAGATACTGATCAACCGCTCCACATCGTAGCCATATCCTTGTTTGCCTAAAGAGCCGATCAAGGAAAAATCGCGACGGATCGTGGTTGGGGCGATACCGACGATCTCGGAAAGTTCGCTGCTCATGATCTTGGAAACCTGTTCTTTTTGCAAGCGCCTTAAGGCTTTCAGATAAATGGGATAACGCTGGATGGTCGCTTTGGGAATGCTGTAGTTCTGTTTCATGGAGTTCTCCTTATCGCGCATGGATATTATTCGATTTCCCAATTGGGATCACTGGATGTGGATAGATCAACATAGCCGTGTTTTTTGAGTGCAGCAAATGCTGCCGCACCGATCATCGCCGCATTGTCCGTGCAGCAATATAATGGCGGCACATTGACACAAAGATTGGGATAAGTATGGGGCAGATCCAGCACACTTTGGCGCAGATAGGAATTGGCGGCGACCCCACCGGCTAGAATGACTTGGTTGGGATGATAATCATCGATGGCTTTTTTCAACTGCCGCATCAATTGATCGATGGCCGTTTTTTGAAAATCATAGGCAAGGTTTTCGGGGTTTATGGTTTGACCATGGGTGTTGAATTTGTGCATGGTCTGCAACACATTGGTTTTCAGTCCGGAATAGGAAAAATCATATCGACCTTCCAGTTTGGGCATGGATAGATCATATTCATGATGACCTTTTTGCGCCAGTTTATCGATGATCGGACCACCGGGATATCCAAAGCCGCAAGCTTTGGAAACTTTATCGAACGCTTCACCCACGGCATCATCCTGAGTTTGACCGATCACATCAAAGTCATAGTCTTTTTTCATATAGACCAATTCACTGTTCCCACCAGATACGACCAATGCCAGTAATGGGAATTTCAATTGGGTCACAAAACAATTGGCATAGATGTGACCGGCCAGATGATGTACGGCGATCAACGGTTTGTTCCAATACCAGGATAACGTTTTAGCGGCAATGGCACCGACATGCAGACAACCGACCAACCCAGGACCTTTGGTATAGGCAATGGCATCCACATCATCCATGGTCAGACCACTTTTATCAATGGCTTCACCAATGACACTGGAGATCTGTTCCACATGAAGTCGACTTGCCACTTCCGGGATGACACCACCAAAGCTTTTATGGATGTCGATCTGGGTGGATACCACATTGCTCAATATTTCGGTTTGATCTTTGACCAAGGCAGCGGCGGTTTCATCACAACTCGATTCAATAGCCAGAATGATCATGGTTGCAACTCCTTTTTCATAATGACGGCATCATCACCGGTTTTGTAATAATTGCGACGAATGCCGATATTTTTAAATTTCAGTTTGGTATACAGTTTGATGGCAGCATGGTTGGTAGCGGATACTTCCAGAAAGACTTCATGAATGTGTGCATCTTTTAGATAGTGGATGATATCATCCAGCAATGCCATGGCGATACCATGGCGACGATATTGGGGTTTGACCAATAATGTCTGGATATCCGCTTGATCCCCAAGTAACAATGCACCACAATAGCCAAGGATGGTGGAACCATCGTATGCGACCCGATAATATGCATATGGATTGGTCAATTCACTTTCAAACTGATCTTTATTCCATGCATCCACCCCAAACCCTTGTTCCAGTTCCAGGATGGCATCGATATCATCAATGGTGGCGCTTCGAATCGCTGCCATAGGCATCACTTTCTTTCAGATACAACGGAGCCAGCTGATTGGGATCGTCAACCGGTTGAGCATGGTTGAGCCAATAGGTAAAACTATCCACAAAATCCGGATAGTGATCTTTTAAACCCACGATAGATCCCTGACCCATGATGGTCGTGGTTGGACCAAGGGATAATGATGCAATCGGAACGATCCCCATCTGATCCCGTTTTCCATCATGATAGTGGCTCATATACACCCGCTTCGCGCGTGCATCCATGATGCAATAGCCATCTTGATCCGGTTTACCGTAATACAGATCCAATGCATTGATGGTTTTGATTTGGATCCCATCGAATAACGCCATGGTTTTGGCAAAAGTCATCGCGATGCGCAATCCCGTATAACTGCCCGGTCCTTCCGTGATGACGATCGTATCCGTATCATTGGGAGAAAGCGAAACCGATTCATACAGTGATCGGATGGTCGGCAACAGTAATTCACTTTGCTGATGTGCTGCCGGTTTGCAATACGATGCCAGTGGGTGTTGATCCGCGTCAAAAAGGATGACGTTTAAATATAAAAAAGACGTATCGAGTGCTAGTGTGACCATTGTTGTAACTCCTGGATCAGACGATCATAGCGAAAAATGGTGGAATCATTGAATTCAAACGTCAGGATACGTTGGTTCTCACCATCATAGTCAATGGTGATGGATATGGGATCATTGAGGATCATATCCGTATTTTCGCTCCATTCAATCACCGTAATCGCATCATCCATCTCTTCTTCAAAACCCAGCTCATCGATGGAAGGATCCAATCGATAAGCATCGATATGAACGAGTTTTTTATCGCCATGATAAATTTTACAGATATTGAATGTCGGAGAATTCACGGTCGTTTGAATACCCATGCCCCGCGCGATGCCTTTGGTCAATGTAGTTTTACCAGTGCCCAAGTTTCCGGTCAAAGTCAATACACAGGGAACAGGGGCAAATTGGCCGATGGTTTGACCAATGGATAGCGTGATTTCTTTCGTTGATGCATAACATTGAAATTGCATGTGCTCATTATAAGCCTTTTTTTCACAATATCTCATTGATAATGTGAAATTTTAAAGAAAAATAACTTAATGGTCGAACCATAAAAACATCCCCTGTCGTTCGACAGGGGATGGATGATTATTCGTTTACTGTTGGCTCGACTGGAATCTCAACTGGGATCTCCAATTGATCGACATCGATATCAAATGATTTGTAACACCATAATTTGCTGCCGGTAGAACCACTGCGTTGGAATTTGATATCCACTGTTGCCACCAGATGATCATCCGCTTCATCATGGGTGAATGCCACATCTTCCAAAGAAACGGTGATGGCACTTGGTGCATCGATCATCACGGTAAAATCAGCGTCATCATATTCGGCATCAAAGCGTGTATATAATACATTTCCGCCTTCATCCTTATATGCGGTGGATTCATCCGGGATCAATTCCCAATTGCCACGTACATGCACATTGATGGTATAGGTTTCTGCACCATAGGTCAGATCCACATTATTGGAAAGATCGGTATTGTAGACACGAACCTGTTCACCCTCATCATTGAGCGTGATCGGGGTGGTATCGGTGGTCTCCAATGCAGCCAATGGTGTAACCATCAGCATGGAAAAAACCAAAGCAGCGTTTATAGTTGTACAATTCATTTTCATCACCGCGTTCTATTAAACCACAGAAACAATGGTTGAAACCACTCTTTTGTTAATCTTCACACAACTTTCGCATAATTCAAGCCATTCCATGGTACCCCATGGATGGATCATACCGCATCGATCAAAGATACCCCGATCGTCATTTCTTCCAATACATCCAATAAAACATTGACCGTATCCAATGAGGTAAACACGGTGACATTATTTTCGACTGCACAGCGTCGAATGGTATAACCATCCTTCGTCGTGGATAAATCATTGGTCGATAATGTATTGATGATATACGTCACATGACCTTTACGAATCGCATCCAGAATCGATTCACTGCCTTCACTGATCTTTGGCATTGCCCGTGTCTTGATCCCATTTTTCTTCAAACAGGCAGCAGTGCCGTTAGTGGCCATGATATTGAATCCCAGATCATAGAATCGTCTGACAAGCGGCACTGCCGCCTGTTTGTCGACATCCGCCAGTGTGACTAAAACCGTTCCATAATTGACCACGCGCATATTGGATGCCTGAAGTGATTTATACAATGCACGATTCAAGGACGCATCATAGCCGATGGCCTCCCCGGTACTTTTCATCTCTGGTGAAAGATACGCATCCAGTCCATGGAGTTTGGAAAAAGAGAATGTGGGTGATTTGACGTAATAACGTTGCTTCTCTGGTAAAATCATGGTGCCATAACCCTGCGCTTTCAGGGATAATCCCAACATCACTTTCGTGGCGATATTGGCCATATTGATCCCGGTGGATTTGCTTAAAAACGGAACAGAACGGCTAGAACGGGGATTGACTTCGATGATGTAGACTTTATCATGTTCATCCACGATAAACTGGATGTTGAACAGACCACAGATGCCGATGGATAAACCAAGTTTGACCGTATAATCGGCAATGGTGGTTTTAACCATTTCATTTAATCCATATGGGGGATAGACACTCATGGAATCCCCACTATGTACACCAGTGGCTTCCACCAGTTGCATGATGCCGGGGATCAATACATCCTCACCATCACAGATGGCATCCACTTCCACTTCGATACCATGGATATATTTATCGACCAATACCGGTTGATCTTGATCGATCTTGACCGCTGTATCGAGATAACTTTTCAATTGATCATCCGTATTGACAATCTGCATGGCATGCCCGCCCAATACATAACTTGGTCGAACCAATACCGGATAGCCGATGCGATTGGCGACGGCCAATCCATCGGCAATATTGCTCACGGCTTGACCTAAGGGTTGAGGAATATGACAAGATCGTACGACTTGCTCGAATACATCCCGGTTTTCGGCCTTTTCGATGGCTGAATCATCACTACCGATGATATTGACCCCGAGTTTGGATAATCGTTTGGTCAAATTGATCGCGGTCTGACCACCCAAGGAAACAATGACACCTTTGGGTTTTTCAAGATCGATGATATTGATCACATCTTCGATGCATAACGGTTCAAAATATAATTTGTCGCTGATCGTATAATCCGTAGATACCGTTTCGGGATTGTTATTGATGACGATGGCTTCATAACCCGCCTGTTGGATGGCTTTGATCGCATGCACGGTGGAATAATCGAATTCCACCCCTTGGCCGATACGGATGGGACCACTGCCAAGTACGATAATGGATTCTGTGGTTGAAACCACGGATTCATTTTCATTGCCATTGTATGTGGAATAAAAATAGGGGATATACGCATCAAATTCTGCTGCACATGTATCGATCATCTTATAGACCGGATAAATATGGTGCGTGCGTCGCCAATTGACAAATTCCAGTTCACTTTTACCCAGCATGGAAGCGATGTAGCGATCGGAAAAACCGAAAGATTTCACTTTTTTAATGGTTTGTTCATCCGGATTTTCTTTTAACTTGGTTTCTAACGATACGATGTGATGGATCTTATCCAAGAAAAATGGATCGATCCCGGTAGCCGAGTGGATCAACATCAAATCAATGCCTTTGCGAAATGCCTGGGCGATGGCAAACAAGCGTTCATCAGTGGGTGTTGTGATGAAATCCAATAGTTGGGAAGTGGTATAACCATCGAATTTGGGAAGATAGATATGATCCACACCGATTTCTAAGGATCGCACGGCTTTTAATAAGCTTTCTTCCATATTGCGGCCGATGCTCATCACCTCACCCGTGGCTTTCATCTGAGTGGATAAGGTGTGATCCGCACGCGTGAATTTATCAAAGGGAAAACGAGCCAGTTTGCACACCACATAATCGATGGTCGGTTCAAACGATGCCGGGGTATTGGCAATGGGGATCTCATCAAGCTGCATGCCCACGGCAATCTTGGCAGAAACCCGGGCAATGGGATAACCGGTGGCTTTGGAAGCCAATGCACTGGAGCGGGATACTCGTGGATTGACCTCGATGACGTAATAGTTGAAACTGGTTGGATCAAGGGCAAATTGGACATTGCATCCCCCTTCGATGTCCAGTTCTTTGATCAATGCCAGTGCCGCATTGCGCAATAACTGATATTCCTTATTGCTTAATGTTTGGGTCGGGGCAACGACCATGGAATCCCCGGTATGTACACCCACTGGATCAATGTTTTCCATGGCACAGACCACAATGGCCGTATCATTGCGATCCCGCATCACTTCATACTCGATTTCTTTGTATCCTTTGATGCTTTTTTCCACCAATACTTCATTGACCGGTGAAAGTTTTAAAGCATTTTTGCCAAGCTGTAATAATTCCTGTTTGTTTTCGGCAAACCCACCGCCCGTACCGCCTAAGGTAAATGCCGGACGTAAAATCACCGGATAACCGATGGCATCCGCTTGTTCGACCATTTCATCCAAAGTAGTGGCCACAAACGATGGCAATGTGGGTTGATGGATGCGTTGACATAATTGCTTAAACCGCAATCGATCTTCCGCTTGTTCGATCGATTCAAAATCCGTACCTAATATTTCACACCGGCATTCATCCAATACCCCTTTTTTGGATAATGCCATCGCCAGATTCAAACCGGTCTGACCACCAAGTGTCGGTAATATGGCATCCGGACGTTCTTTTCGGATGATCCGGGATACGTATTCCAGGGTCAACGGTTCCATATAGACTTTATCGGCAATGGCCGTATCGGTCATGATGGTGGCCGGATTGGGATTGATCAGGATCACCGAATATCCTTCTTCTTTCAACGCCAGGCAAGCTTGGGTGCCGGCATAGTCGAATTCAGCAGCCTGACCGATCACGATCGGTCCGCTGCCGATAACCAGTATCTTGTGGATATCTAAACGTTTTGGCATGACTTTTTCTCCTTTTGATGCTGGTCCATCCATGATATGAATTGATCAAACAGATAGCCCGAATCCTCAGCACCGGGTGCCGATTCGGGGTGATACTGAACGGAAAAGAGATGGTCTTTCGCAATGGCAATGCCTTCCACGGTTTGATCAAGCAGATTGATGTGGGTCAGTTGGATATTGGAATGAATGGTTGGATCATAGCAAACGGCATAACTGTGGTTTTGTGCTGTGATTTCGATTTTACCGGTCAAAAGGTTTTTGACCGGATGGTTGCCACCACGATGACCAAACTTGAGTTTATAGGTGGTCAAACCATTGGCTAAGGCGATCAATTGATGGCCCATGCAGATCCCAAAGATGGGTAATTTACCTTGGATAGATCGGATCAATGCAATGGTTTGAGGGACATCCGTAGGATCTCCCGGACCATTGGAAATAAAGACACCGTCGGGACGAAGGGCCATCAATTGATCGCTGGTGATATCATAGGGAACAATGGTCACATTGCAGCCATGGGCATTGAGTTGTCGAATGATATTGGTTTTGATCCCACAATCAATGGCAACCACATTGTATTTGGGATTGGCGCAACGGGAATACCATTTCTTCTTGCAGGATACTTTGGCGATCTGATCATGGGGTATGGTATAAGCATGGATCATCTGCAATGCAGTTGTGGTATCCATCGTTTCATCCGTGATCATCGCCAGCATCGATCCATGATCGCGGATGATGCGTGTCAGCTTGCGTGTATCGATATGGGTCAGTGCCGGGATATCGGCATCTTCCAAAACTTCCTTTAACGTCTGGGTATAACGGAAATTGGAGGGTTTGTCGTTGTATTCCGATACGATCAAGGCACTGGGTCCGATCAAACGGGATTCATAGTCTTCTTCCATCATGCCGTAATTGCCGATCAATGGATAGGTCATGATCACCATCTGATCCGTATAACTGGGATCGCTCAAGATTTCCGGGTAACCGACCATCGAAGTGTTGAAGACGATTTCCGCAATGATGGATTTGGTCGAACCAAAGCCTTCGGCTTCAAATACCATACCGTTTTCAAAAATGAGTTTACGTTGCATTATCCTACCTCCGGATCAAATTGAAGGATCTTCCCGTCAACCATGGTCATTATGGTCTTACCATCCACATCCCAGTGTTCAAATGGTGTGGATCGTCCTTTCGAATAAAAGGATGAAGAATCGATCGAGGTGTGATGGTTCATATCAAATATCGCCAGATCCGCAATGGTCCCATCCTGGATCACTCCTTTATCCAATTGAAACAATTGGGATGGAGTAGTACTCATTTTATCGATCAGTTGATGCAACGTCAGGATGTTGGTTTTGACCAAATAAGTAAAAAGCAAGGGAAAGGATGTTTCCAGCCCCACGATACCCATGGCTGAACCATAAAGTCCTTTGGATTTTTCTTCCATGGTATGCGGCGCATGATCCGTGGCGATGCAATCGATGGTACCGTCCAATAGACCGTTAAATAAAGCCTGTTGGTCTGCTTTAGACCGTAATGGTGGATTCATCTTGAATCGACCATCATCCATATGGATATCATCTTCATTGAGCAATAGATGATGGGGTGTGACTTCGCAACTGATATTCACCCCTTCTTTTTTGGCTTTTTTGATCAACGCCACACTTTCTTTGGTGGAAACATGGCAGACATGGTAATGACAATGGGTCAGACGCGCCAGTTCGATATCCCGTTGGATCTGCGTATATTCACTGGCAGAAGAAATACCTGGGTATCCAAAGCGTAATGCGGCATGACCATCATGGACGCAACCATGGGGTGTCAGTAATGCATTGGCTTCACAATGCGCGACAATCGGTTTGTTTAATGCAACGGCCATTTCCATGGCCTGTAGCATTAACGTTTCATCTTGCACGCCTACCCCATCATCACTGAATCCAACGACATGATCTTTCATGGATCGCATATCACTTAATCGACCCATTCCCTTTTGATTGACGCTGATACTGCCATAGGGGATCACATGGATACAGGCTGTGGATTGGATCAGATCCAGCTGAAGTTTTAGGTGGTTGATATCATCGGGAACCGGATCAAGATTGGGCATGGTCATGACCGTGGTGTAACCACCATGTGCTGCAGCATAGCTACCGGTTGCAATCGTTTCTTTGGCACAATATCCGGGTTCACGAAAGTGGACATGGGGATCGATCAATCCTGGGGTGATGGTCAAACCAGTGCAATCAATGGTTTGATCCATTAAGGAAGACGGTGGTTGGAACCACACTCGAGCTTGGTCGATCCATAGATCCATATTGCGGATTTCATTGCGCAATACGACATTCCCGTTTTTTAAATGGATGCTCATCTAATCACTCTCCCAGGCGCGTTTCAATACGGCCATGCGTACATAGACACCATTGTTGATCTGTTTGAATATTCTCGATTTTTCACATTCCACTACATCATCGGCGATCTCCACACCACGATTGAATGGTGCTGGATGCAAGATGATCGCATGCGGTTTCATCTTTGCTACACGTTCCATGGTCAAACCATACTGCTGATGATAGTGTTCAACACTGATGGACATGGCCTGATCATGGCGCTCATGTTGAACACGCAACAGCATGATCACATCCATGGTTTCAACCGCTTGATCAAAATCGATCGAATCATACTGTGCGTCCTGATATTCTTCGGGTCCGCTGATATAACACTGCATGCCAAGTCGCTGCATCACTTCGATATTGGTATGTGCCACGCGAGAGTGGGCAATGTCACCAACAATGGCAATCTTAAGACCATCAAAGTGATTGAATTCTTCCCGAATGGTCAGCAAATCCAACAAAGATTGGGTGGGATGGTCCATCTTCCCATCGCCACCGTTTAAAATCGGAATATGGATGCGATCGATCAAATCCAAATAATAGCGATCCTTACGGTCTCGAATCACCACTGCATCGATACCGAAGCTTTCAAACGTCTTGACCGTATCATAGAAAGTTTCCCCTTTTTGCAGGCTGCTGGATGCTGCATTGAAATTGATGACTTTGCATCCCAGTTTCAATTCCGCGGTATTAAACGAATACTGAGTGCGGGTCGATGGTTCAAAAAACAAATTGGCCACGATCCGCTTGGTTTCACTGTCATCATAGATGCCGGTTTTGGCCGCTTGCGCGCAATCTAAAATCCGGTTGATCTCCGTGATCGGCAAATCGGCTAAACGCAATAGATGTTTCATTGTCATATCCTTTCCGTTTTGATTGGCTTTTCGAAGAAAAAACCTTTGCACCGTGAGCGCAAAGGTAGTCTTCTTCATTGGGATACACGTTGGGCATACACAAAATACCCATTTGAAAATTCCTGCCTTCTTAGCGTCACGGCACTAAGTTAAAAGCCATATTTATCCTAGCTTAAAAAAATAAAGATCAAACCAAAAAAGTTGGATGCCGTGAATTTGTTTCACGATTTGTTACAAAAAAAGCCTATGGTTGAACCCATAGGCGCATGACCTGGCAACGTGCTATTTTTGCAATAACGCTATCGTCGCCGAAGAAGTGCTTAACTGCTGTGTTCGGGATGGGAACAGGTGTGACCACTTCTCTATCGTCACCAGATCATTTCAGGAAAAATCATT
>CALVGN010000045.1 GCA_944327105.1 uncultured Erysipelotrichaceae bacterium
GGACTCTGGGGCAAAATAGAAAGGATGTTAATTGATTCTTACCCATTGAGTAACCGTATTATTAACAATTTTACAACCACCTTGGGAGCAAATATTTAAGCAGTTCCCTAATTATGGTCAATCAAAAAAAAAAGAACCTGCATCAAAAAGATACAGGTTCTTTGACGTTTTAAATCGCTCGATCAATATGCCAGTTCATCGGAGAAAACAAACTGGAAGTCATCCAGCAATACGGTATCGCCTTCTTGGGCACCGGCTTGACGCAACGCATCTTCAATACCCAGTTTTTTTAGATACTGACCAAAACGGAAGATATGTTCGGGCAGATCAAAATCAAAAGTCTTGAGCATATGGCTGGCCTTTTCACTGGTGATTTTCCAAGTATGATCGCCAAATTTTTCGATCGTGAAGTCTTTGGGTTTGGGCGTATAGGTATAGGCCACAAAGGTATCATTGACATGATCACCGCTTTGTTCCGCAAAGAAATCCGGTGTGGATTTGATCAATGCTTCAATGCGGTACAGCAATGGCTGCAATCCTTCCTGAAGCGGTGCGATGGTTTCAAACACCTCGATATCTGGATGTGCCTGTTTGAAGCGTTTCAAGTTCTTTTCGGCATCCATGCCGTCCATTTTATTGGCAACCACGATCATCGGGCGTTTGAGCAAATCAGCACGATACTGTTCAAGTTCGCGATTGATGATGGCATAATCTTCCACGGGATCACGTCCGCTTTCGCCACTCATATCGATCACATGCACCAACACTTTGCATCGTTCGATATGCTTTAAAAACTCATCGCCGAGTCCTTTGCCTTCACTGGCACCTTCGATCAAACCCGGCAGATCCGCCAAGACAAAGGAAAAACCATCATGGACATCCACTAAGCCCAAATGGGGATTCAACGTCGTAAACGGATAATCTGCGATTTCAGGACGTGCGGCGGAAACGACTGAAAGTAATGTGGATTTTCCCACACTGGGAAAACCAACTAACCCGGCATCCGCAAGCAATTTCAACTCCAGACGCAATGTTAGCTTGACGCCCATCTGACCGACTTCGGCATAATCCGGGGCATTGTTGCGCCCTGTTGCAAAGTGCCAGTTGCCTCGACCACCTTTTCCGCCTTTGGCAACGATGACTTTTTGATCCTTATGGACTAAATCGGCCAATAATGCGCCCGATTCATCATCATAAACCAATGTACCGGCCGGTACTTTGATCAATACGTCTTCCCCATTGGCGCCATGCATTTTCTTGCTTTTTCCCGGTTCACCGTTACCAGCGGAAAATTGTTTCTGGTAGCGTAGATCCAGCAAGGTGGTTTTATTGGTATCGACCTGCAGGATGATGTCGCCGCCATTGCCGCCATCCCCACCGCTTGGGCCGCCCAAGGGAACATATTTTTCACGACGGAAGGCGACGATGCCGCGGCCGCCGTCGCCGCTTTTGACTTTGATACGGACTTGATCAATAAACATGAGTACCTCTATTCTGCATCACATGGATAGATCACACCAGCGTGTTTACGGGCTTTTTCCAGATAGGAAAGAACCAATAAGGAACGTTGGTTCCATTGATCCACCGTGGTTGTATCATGGGAATCAATGGCGGATTTGAAATCCTCGATCTCATAGCGCATGTGATAGTCGTCCTGATAGGATTCATCCACCAGGGTATTTCTGGATGTAATGGAAATATGATGCATGCGGCCGCTGGATCCGCCATCGATGATGGCGGTGGCTTTTTCACCTTCGATGGTAAAACCATAGGGACCGGCACAGTCTTTGGCACCGATCAGGGATGCTTTGAATGAACCATAGTCCATGATGATCATCCCGCTGGTATCGATACCGTTATGACCTAAATTGGCCAGATAATCGAATGATTTGGGTTGTCCGAATAATTCGATCATTAAATACAGATTGTAGATGTTGATATCCACCAATGCCCCACCTTCCATACTTGGATTGAACACATTGGGGATCATCCCGTTTCGATACGCATCATATTTGCTGCTGTATTGGGAAAAATTAGCATGGACTATACGGATATTACCCAACAAATCCATTTTGGATTTCAACCATTTCAGATTATAGGAATGCATGGAGGTAATGGCTTCCATGATCAATACATCATTAGCTTTGGCCACATCCATCAAATGCTGATACTGTTCGACCTTGGCGGCGACCGGTTTTTCCAAGATCACATGTTTGCCATGGTTCAATGCATCCAAAGCCTGGGGATAATGTAAGCTGTTTGGGGAAGCGATGTAGATGGTATCGACCAGATCGGATGTGAATAAGGTGGTCAAATCATCGACATAATGGTCAATATCATGTTTTTGAGCAAATGCTTTAGCTTTTTCCAGTGTTCTGGAATAGACCATGGTGATCAAATTGGGATCGATCTGTTTTGCACTGTCAATGAACAGATCCACGATGGATCCAGTGCCGATTGTACCGATACGCATAAATTATCCTCCTTGCGTGTATGGTTACAACCATCATAAAAGAAAACGTCTTCTTGGCAAAGAGTTGTCCAACAAAGACGTCCACTTTTTTATGGTTGAACCATTAAGCCTGCGGATAAACGGAGACTTTTTTCTTGTCACGGCCCAGACGTTCGTAACGCACGATGCCTTCAGCTGTGGCAAACAATGTATCATCCCCACCCCGACGGACATTCAATCCCGGATGGATC
This sequence comes from uncultured Erysipelotrichaceae bacterium, assembly GCA_944327105.1. Taxonomy (GTDB): domain Bacteria; phylum Bacillota_I; class Bacilli_A; order Erysipelotrichales; family Erysipelotrichaceae; genus CALVGN01. Next base: position 2,704 of record CALVGN010000045.1, read on the forward strand.
TTGGTTCCGCGCTGACGATAGATGATGGAACCGGCTTTGGTGAATTGACCATCGGCCTTTTTGGCACCTAAACGTTTGCTGTGGGAATCACGGCCGTTCTTGGTGGAACCAACACCTTTTTTGGAAGCGAAGAACTGGATATCTAATACAAATTTCATAGTTTGCACCTACCCTTTCGTTAATTGGATGTGTTTGGGATATCGTTGTGCGATGGTCTGCAATTGGATCCAAATGGTATTGAGGATAATATCAGTTTGAAGCGATGTGGATTTTAAGATGATCACATGGTTCGAACCATCGATATCGGCCACTCCCCCGACTTCATCCAGGGCATTGGCACCTCCGATCACCACACTGCTAATCCCGGCACAGACGATGTCTGAACCATATTCAGCAAATAATGCGTGACCACTTACCGTAATGGATTTGATTGCATCATTGACACTGTGGGCAATGGCATTGACCATACAGACAACGATTAAGCGTTGATGGCTTTGACGGCCAGCTTTGTAAATGGCTGTCTGTGACCTTGTTTGCGACGCGTTGAACCTTTTTTGGGTTTGTACTTGAAGACGATGATCTTCTTGTTTTTACCTTGTTTTTCAACTTCGCATTCCACGGTTGCGCCTTCGACATACGGGGTACCAATCTTAGTGGTATCATCTCCGACCAGCACAACTTTGTCCAAGACAACTTTGTCACCGACGTTGGCATCCAGTTTTTCAACGAAAATGCTGGAGCCGACTTCGACCTTGAGCTGCTTTCCGCCTGTTTCGACTACTGCGTACATGAATTACACCTCCTTAGCAATGAATCAGACTCGCCTTGATTGGGGTCAATTGACTTTACCCAATAAAGAGCGGTTATATTCCCGAAGGTTTATAACGGTCAATATATTAGCGTAAATGAGCGATTTCGTGCAAGTGTTTTCTATCATATGTGTTTACTCTCATATCTGGTTTAAACAAAATGTTTTATTGTCATTGCGACAATCTTATAAATTTACTTGGATTTCTTCAATTTTGCATGTATGCATCTTTGTTTTAACGTCATAATTAATGCCAATCAACAAACACGTCCCAGAATAATTGCGTATCGCTTTATAATATTCATGATTTTTGATCTGATTAATTGCAATATCTGGCGATTTATTCCATTTCAATTCCACTACTAAAAGTGGTTTATGACTTGTCGCTTTAGGTCTGAATATAATATCTGCAAATCCACGCGCCGCCGGCAATTCTTCTTCGCGACTATAAAAAGTATCTGATGATAGATACGCACATCGTATTACAGACCTTAAATCAGCCTCTGAATTATAGGAAAGCGGTGTTGAAATGAAATCATGGATTTGTTGTATTTGATTGGCAACTTCCTTTTCATCCTTTGAAATGGTCGCTTTCAAAATCCGATTTGACCGTTTTAATAATTCCGAAAATTCCGGATGAGTACTGTTGGACACAGCAAGTATAAACTCTTTCTTGACTTCTTCGTTTGGAATATATGCTTCTTCAGCATCGCGATCATATGCAAGATAGCCTAGATGAATTAATAAAGTCAGTACGTCATTCTTCGACAATATTGATGTCAAATCATTTTGAAATGCTCCGGTACTAACGGGCACATGTTCACCAGCAAGCATACGTATTATCTCTTGCTTTAGACCATCAAAATCCATCTCGATATAATATTTAAGCGATTCATAGGTTTCTGTTCTTGTCCAAAATGAACCATATTGCTGATATTTTATTGATTGAATTACCGAATTTGGACTATATATGGATTGAATTTCGTTGAGTGAATATCCGTCATACCAGTATTTGAGTGTTTCGAAATTCATATTGAACTCATTTGCAAGATCAGATACTTCTTCATTTGTAAAACCGATATATTTGGCAAATGGCCCAGGCATCAGCATTGTGTATTCGTTGAAACTCGAAACGGCAGATTGATTCCCGTACCGTTTCATCGGAAGTATGCCGGTTATATATACACCGCAAAACATATTGTCCGTCCAGCTGCTTTTGAATAATGAACGCAAAAGGTCAATATACGCTTCTTGTAGCTTATGATTAAACTCGGCTTCTCGGAAAATTGCATCCCATTCATCAATGATTACAATAAATTTTTCACCAGTAAGCGATACAACATTATAAAGTGTGTCGACTAATTCTTTTCCAATTTCAACAGTCGGAAAAATAACTTCGATTTCATCAATCAACTCAGTTTTTATATAATCAATCAGATTATCGATATCGCTTCTAAACCTTGAAATGAATTGAGTAATATCAAGGTAGATGACATTATATTTATTTAAGTGACGTCGATAGCTTGGTTTAGAAGCAATTTCCAAATCATCAAAGAGTTTTGATGAATTACATGTTTTATCATAGTACGCTGTCAACATTTTGGCAGCAAAAGACTTTCCAAATCGCCTTGGTCTAGAAATACAAGTTAACATTGAATAAGTATTCAACGTTCTATTGACCACATCAATCAAACCAGATTTATCAACATAAATATCATTTCGAATATTTTTGAATCCTTCATTTCCAATATTGATATACTTATGTAAATAATTAGACATAATCGTTCACCCACCTCAATTATACCAATTGACACTCCCCATGACTAAAGTCAGGGGATTCTCGCTACCCCGCCACCATATTGTGGCTGACCAGTACATTTCTGCTAGGTCGTAGTGCGAGCTACGGGTGTGCCATCACCCATCGTAGGGCAG
>CALVGN010000046.1 GCA_944327105.1 uncultured Erysipelotrichaceae bacterium
TCATGAGTGGCTCCTTATTTTTTGTGACCTAAATAATTTGCCATATCATGAACCTTTTTACTATTATTCACTGCAAGAGTCGAACATTTTAAGAAGCCTCAAACCCATTCGTTGTCACGAAGAGCCATATTTGATATACTTGCACTCGTAAATCGGTATAAACCAATGGTTTATCCGCCTTGGATCCATGGTTTTGACTATTGTTGAGCGAGTGTGGAGGGTGAAAGCACACCGATGGTCCAACCAAAGATGGGGCTATCCAAAGCGATAGAGTGCAGCAAACTGCAACGGGTCATGCCGTTATCCATGAAAAAGTGAGTGCATCATGGTTCAACCATGGTGAACGGAGGATGGTACCGCGTCACAGACGTTCCTCCGCAGCAGTTCGCTGCGGAAGCGAACGTCTGTTTTGTTTTATATATAGATCAACAAGAAAGGATGAACCCATGAAACAATTAACAGGAAATCAAACCCGCGCCCTATTTCTGGAATACTTCAGACAACAGGGTCACATGATCGAACCATCGGCATCCCTGGTTCCCCACAACGATCCCACTTTATTGTGGATCAATGCCGGTGTCGCCGCGCTGAAAAAGTATTTTGACGGCCGTGAAAAACCAAAATGCCCACGCATCACCAATGCCCAAAAATCGATCCGCACCAACGACATCGAAAACGTCGGCAAAACGGCCCGTCACCATACATTTTTCGAAATGTTGGGCAATTTTTCCATCGGTGATTATTTCAAAAAGGAAGCCATTGCCTTTGCCTGGGAATTTTTGACCAGCCCGCAATGGATCGGCATGGACAAAGATAAGTTATATGTCACGGTCTATGTGGATGATGATGTTGCCTATAACCGCTGGATCGAAATGGGGGTATCCCCGACGCATATTTTGCGCACCGAAAACAATTTCTGGCAGATCGGAGAAGGCCCAAGCGGACCTGACTCAGAGATCTTCTATGACCGAGGGGAAGCGTATGATCCAAACCATTTGGGTGAAAAGCTCTTCTTTGAGGAAATGGATAATGATCGCTACATTGAAGTGTGGAATATCGTCTTTAGCCAATATGACGCCAAAGAAGGTGTCGATCGCAAAGATTTCAAGGAACTGCCGCAAAAAAATATCGATACCGGTATGGGGCTGGAACGGTTGGTATCCATCATTCAGCATGGTGAAACCAATTTCGATACCGATTTGTTTTTACCGATGATCCATGCCACCGAACAAATGGCTGATCACCCGTATGAAGGGGAATACAAAATGGCTTATCGCGTCATTGCGGACCACATCCGTACCGTCACATTTGCCATTGCCGATGGGGCACTGCCCAGCAATGAAGGACGCGGGTATGTCATCCGTCGTGTATTACGTCGAGCTGTCCGATTTGGTTTGAAATTAGGGATCAATCATGGATTCATGGCCGATCTGGTGCCGGTAGTGGTCGAAAATTACAAAGACTACTATCCGTATTTGATCGAAAAACAAAATCTTATTCAAAAGATCGTGGCCAACGAAGAATCTTCATTCTCCAAAACATTGGTCAATGGAGAGCGTCTATTGGATGATGCACTGTCCAAAATGGATCATGACCATCGGGTACTCGATGGCACTATTGCGTTCAAACTGTATGATACGTATGGTTTCCCCAAAGAATTGATCCAGGAAATCTGTGAAGATCAGCACATCGATGTGGATATGAAAACATTCGATGAACTGATGAGTCAGCAGAAACAACGTGCCCGTGATGCCCGCAGCGACGAACAATCCATGCACAATCAATCCAAGGATTTAATGGATTGTGAAGTTACCAGTGCATTCGATGGTTATACCACGACTCATACTCAAGGAAAGGTCGTGGCTGCATTTAAAAACGGTGTATCCGTATCTTCCATCGATGATGAAGGCGATGTGATCTTTGATCACACCCCATTCTATGCGGAAAGCGGCGGCCAGATCGGTGACCATGGTCAAATCCACAATGAAACCGGCATTGCTGATGTGGTCGATACCAAAAAAGCGCCCCATGGTCAGCATCTTTCCCACATCATCGTCAAAGAAGGCACCATTTCCGTTTCGGATACGTACCAATTGGATGTGATTGACCAACGTCGTCGTCTGACGCGAGCCAATCACAGTTCCCTGCATTTGCTACAGGCTGCTTTGATCAAGGTACTGGGCACTCACATCGCCCAATCCGGCAGCTATGTCTGCCCGGACTATGGTCGTTTTGACTTTACGCATTTTGAAAAAGTGACCCCCGAGCAGATCGATGCCGTTGAAAAACAAGTCAACGAATGGATCGATGCGGAATTGCCTGTCCATACGGAAGTGATGGATATCGAAAGTGCCAAAAACAGCGGTGCCATTGCCTTGTTCGATGAAAAATACGGCGATACGGTCCGTGTGGTCTCGATGGGGGATGAAACCATCGTCAGCAAAGAATTCTGTGCCGGAACACATGTGGACAATACCGCGGATTTGGGTTGTTTTGCCATTATCAGCGAAGAATCCATTGGTTCAGGGATCCGACGCATGACCGTTGTGACCAAAACCAAAGCGTACGAATGGTTCAAATCCAAAGCCACTCGATTACGCCAAGTGCAGGATGCATTGGGCAGCAAGAGTGAAACGGATGTGCTTTCACGTATCGACAAATTGAAAAACGATCTCAATGATGCCAATCACACCATTGATGCCATTCAATTGCAACAACGCAATGCCCTGGCCAATGATCTGGCATCCAAAGCCACAAGCGATGCGATCGGTCAGGTCGTCATCGGCAAGGTCAATGTGTCCAGTGGGGCACTCAAACCACTGGCCAGTGCCGTATTGGCGCAACTGAAAGATGGATATGTGGCATTGGTATGTGTCGATGCAGATAAACTCGGCTTGGTCGTTGCGGCAAGCAAAGCTCGTATCGATGCCGGTTACAATGCCGGAGCCATCGTCAAGCATGCCGCCCAGATTGCCCAAGGTAACGGGGGCGGTAAAGCTGATCTGGCTCAGGCCGGTGGCAAAGACATCCATGCCGTGGATGCCGTATTGGCCGATTATCAAAGCCACATCCAAAACTAATACAGGTTCACATACCACAGGGTTGAAACCATAGGGTATAATACTAACCATCAGGAGGAACCACTCATGGAAGACTATGGCAAGACGTTAAGCTTCTCCAGTGAAGAAGTCAAACGCGAAAATATCAAACAGATCCTTTTACTGGTCAGACAGGCACTCAAAGAACGGGGTTATGAACCGATCAATCAGATCAGTGGTTATCTGATCAGCAACGATCCGGCCTATATTTCCTCCCATCTCAATGCTCGAACCACGATCCAGTCATTGGATCGTTATGACATCATCGAAGAGCTGGTGCGCTATTATCTGGAAGGACATACCGATTAATGGTCATCATCGCTTTGGATATCGGCGAAGTACGCTGTGGCGTCGCGAAAAGCGACGCCACAGGTCTGATTGCCTCAACGTATACCACGTTGAAATATGATCATGAAGATTATGAAACGGCATTGGATCTGATGTTGGATGTCATTGAAGAGATCAAACCGGATCGCATCGTGATCGGATTTCCGAAAAAGCTGGATAATACCATTGGTGCCAAGGGGGAATTGTCCATTGCTTTTAAAGAAGCACTGGAAAATGAAGTGGATATCCCCATCGAGTTATGGGATGAACGCTTTACCACAGTGATGAGCAACCGGATGCTGATCGATGCCAATGTTTCACGAAAGAAACGCAAACAAGTAGTGGATAAGATCGCAGCGACCTTTATCTTGCAAGGATATTTGGATGCAAAGCGCAATGGTATAACCATGGAAGGGAATGGATAATATGTTAAATGAAGAAAATACATTGATCGTAACGGCGGATGATGGCAGCGAAAAAATGTTGGCCATCCTGTTTACATTCGCCGATCCCAATACCGGCAATGATTATGTGGTCGCCACAGATCCATCCAATGAAGATCTGATCTATGGATTCCGTTATGATGACAATAACCAATTGATCCCGGTCGATCCGGATGTGGATGCGGCAGAATTTGATATGGTAGCGGAAGTGTTGAATGCATTTGCGGATGAGATCGATGATGATGCAGAGAAAGATGATGAGCACGAATAAACCGGTAAGAAAACGTAAACGTAAATTGAAAATCGGACGTTTGGTGGCGTTGATCATACTTGCAGTGGTTTTGATCGGCGGTATCGTTGGTTTTATCAACTATTCCAACGCGCAAAAACCAGTGGATGCAAATGATCAAACCACGCTCTACTTTAATGTCGAATCCGGTACCAATGCCTTCGATATCATCGAAGCGATGGCTGCACAAGGATTGATCCGTGATGGATTCATGGCCAAGATCTATGCTCGATTGAACCATCAGACAGCATTTTGTGCCGGAACGTTCCAATTGAGTCCATCCATGGATCTGGATACGATCTTGACCACCCTTAATGATCCGTTAGCGGCATTGACCAACACGGTCACGGTCACGTTAGTGGAAGGGGATTGGGTCAAGCACATGGCCGATAAGATCGGTGGTGCGACCAATGTCAGTTCGGATGAATTGCTTTCCAGCTGGAATGATGAAAATTACGTTCGTCAACTGATGGAAGATTATCCGTTTTTGACGGAAGAGATCTTCAATGGTCAGACTCGCTATCTTCTGGAAGGATATTTGTTCCCCGATACGTATGAATTTTTTGTGGATACTACCGTGGATGAGATCACCCGAAAACTATTGGACAATACGTTATCCGTCTATAACGCATTAAGTGGGGACCTATCTTCCAGTGGTTTGACCACCCATCAATGGTTCACACTGGCCTCCATCGTGCAATACGAAGCCGGAAAACCGGAAGACATGAAATTAGTGGCATCGGTATTTGAAAACCGATTGGCTGCCGGGATGCCACTGCAATCCAGTGTGACCGTATGTTACGCTTTGGATGTGGAAAAAGATGATGACTGGCAGTTATGTGAAGTCAATCCCAATTACGATTCACCATATAATACGTATATGGTGCAGGGATTGCCGCCCGGACCGATCCTCAATCCCGGTTATGATGCCCTGGATGCCGTCTTGCATCCGACTCCCAGTAATTATTATTACTTCATGGCGGATGTTTATGGCGATGGGACGGTCTATTTCTCCGAAACACTGGATCAACACGAAGCACTGGTCAACCAGTATTTACGCTAGTTCAACCATTAACCGACAGATCGATCTTATCGATCTGTCGGTTTGCTTTATGGTTGAACCATTTTACGTTATAATAACCACCGTTATGGAATTTCAAGTCACGATTGACCAATTCGAAGGTCCGTTGGATCTGATGCTGCATCTGATCGCTGAAAAGAAAATGGATATCATGGATCTGGATATTTCCGTTTTAACGGCCCAATATCTGGATTATCTCAACGCCATGGAAGCATTGCATCTGGAAGTGGTCAGTGAATATTTGACCGAATTGGCCACATTGATGGAAATCAAAAGCAAGGTCTTGCTTCCCCATGATGAGATGGAGATCGAGGATACGTACCAAGAAGATCCAAGAGCGCGCTTGGTTGCACGATTATTGGAATATCAGCAATACAAAGAAGTGGCCCAATCGATGAATGAACTGTATTACAACCGTTCATTGAAGTATGGTAAACCCATGAGTGAAGTGGTGGATCAATGGTTGCAGGAAAAGGATGAAACCACTGTGATCAATGGGAATGTGGAAGATCTGGTCAAAGCCATGAATCGGGTATTGCGACGCCTTTCTTTGGTCAAACCATTGGAAGTCAAGTATGCGGCCAAAGAATTAAGCACACAAGAACGTACATTGCAGATCAAAGCCCGTTTATCCACGTTGCCATCGACCTTTTCATTCGATATGTTATGTGATGACTGTCATGAAGTAGCCCAAGTCATCGTCACATTTTTAAGTGTGCTGGATATGGCACGCTTGCATGAATTGGTATTCAATGTCGATGAAAATCATCAGATCTGGTTTAAGAAAGGAAGTGCATGGTATGAGTGAAAGGGTTGAAACCAAAGAAGAAGTTTCCAATATCGAATCGATATTGGAAGGATTGTTGTTTATCGCCGGTGATGATGGTTTGACCATGGATGATCTGGTCCATACCATGGATTATGATGAATCCACCATTGCCACTGCCTTGAATCATCTGAAAGAAAAATATGCAGGGCAAAGCAGTGGCATTGAATTGGACCACTTTGGTGCGACTTATAAATTATTGTCCAAACCATTCATCTCTCGTTATGCTTCTAAATTGTTTTCCCAGATCGAAAACCACACATTATCCCAAAGTGCACTGGAAGTATTATCCATCATCGCGTACAAACAACCCATCACCCGTGTTGAGATCGAAGAGATCCGTGGTGTGGGGTGTGACATGATGTTACGCAAACTGCAAGCGAGAGGATTGATCCAGGAAGCGGGACGTAGCGAAGCCCCCGGACGACCGTTTCTGTATGAAGTCACCCCGGCATTTTTGGATGCGTTTCAATTGGTATCGTTGGATGAATTGCCAAAATTGCCTCAATTCGGTGATGGTTCAACCACGGGGGATGATAATCTATTCAACCAATGATCCAATGGTTGGACCATATCAAAACCACTTCAGCATGTGCTGAAGTGGTTTTGATAAAGACGGCATGGTTTAGTTTTCGTGTGCCTTTAAAAAGGCCAATACATTATCAATCGTGGCTGCAGAGTAAGAATCTTTGCTTTGAATGGCCAATGCCGCAGCGGCATTGGCAAACTTGCAGGCATAAATGGGATCATGATGTTCCATCATGGCATGGACAAAGGCAGCATTGAAACAATCCCCGGCACCCACGGTATCCACCACATCCACCTTGTAGGCATCCACTTGTTCCAGTCGGGTATCATCCACATACAGACAACCCAAAGATCCCATGGTCACAACCACATGTTTGACACCTTTATCCACCAGATAACGGGCTGCAGCAATGGTCTGTTCCATCGTTTCTGTGGGCATATCCGTTAAAATCGACAATTCCCCCTGGTTGGGCGTCAGCCAGGTCATATGACGTAAGATCGCATCACTTAATTTGACAGCTGGTGCTGGATTGAGCAATAAGGGGATGTCATGGTCGTGACATAATTGCGATAAATAGTCGATGGTTTCCATCGGGATCTCCAATTGGGTCATCACGACTTGACCATGTGTCAATACATCTTCATGACGTTTAAGATACGCTATACTGACCGCATTGTTGGCACCGGGTGCGACCACGATACAGTTTTCTTTGGTTTGATCCAATTGAATGAATGCACTGCCAGTGACATCATCTACCAATTCGATGCAATCGGTTTTCAAACCAAGATGGGTCATGGTATGAACATAGTTTTGACCATCGTTACCTAAACAGGTAAACAAAACACAATGATCATTCAGGGCAATACAGCCCATGGCTTGATTGAATCCTTTGCCACCCATGCGGATGGTGGCATCATCGGCTAAGATGGTTTGACCAGCTTTGACGAAGTTTTTGACATACAGCATGTGATCCAGATTGAATGATCCGACCACGGCAACATGAAATTGCATAATCCCTCCTTATGGTTTAACCATAGTCATTTCGTTTTAATCATTTATAATTTTAAGCATGAAACGATCAATTAATCAAATGGTGGAAACCATCTATGCCGCATGGTTGGGCAAGATCATCGGTGTACGCTATGGTGCCCAGGTCGAAAACTGGCATCATGATCAGATCCAAGATGCCTATGGATCTTTATCCACTTATCCCCATGGGTTTGCTCCTTATTTTGCTGCCGATGATGATCTTAATGGTCCATACTATTTCACTCAAATCCTCGATAGATTCCCTAAAGGGGATTTCAGTCCTTATGACTTTGGGGAGTATTTATTGGAATGCATTTGCGATCATCGTGGCTTTTTTTGGTGGGGTGGCGTGGATGTATCCAGTGAAGAGCGGGGGTATACCAATCTGAAAAACGGGATCCCATCGCCCCAAAGCGGCAGTGTGGAAACCAACGGACGCATGCTGGCCAATCAGATCGGTGGTCAGATCTTTATCGATGGCTGGGGGTATGTGGCCATGCATGATCCCGATAAAGCCATGGAATTGGCCGGTAAATGTGCATGTGCCATGCATGATCAAAATGGGATCGAAGGGGCAAAATTCGTGGCAGGATGCATCGCATATGCACCCTTAGCTGAAAACATGGAATCATTGGTTTCAACCATCCGTAACAAACTCGATGATACGTATGACTATGGTAAAGCCATCGATCTTGTGATGGATCTGTATCATCGCTATCCCCATGATCCCAACCACGTCCTTTCCTATTTACTGCAACACCATGGTTATGACCATTATGAAGGGGCGTGTCATATCATCCCTAACAGCATGTTGATGATCTATGCGTTGTTATATGGCAAGGGTGATTTTTCCAAAACCATCCGTTTATGCAACAATGCCGGATATGATACGGATTGCAATGTCGGTAATGTCGGTTCCATCATGGGAGCTTATGTTGGTTTAGATGGTATCGATCCATTTTGGATCGAACCATTGAACGACATGTTGATCGCCTCTGGTGCCAATGGTTATGCCAACCGTACATCCATCGCCCAAAGTGCATTATGGTTCTACCATGCGCATTGTCGACTGTATGGAAAAGATGATCCGGTTGCATCACTGTTAAATCCCCATCATCTTGGCTTTGATCTACCATATCAAACCCATGGCATCACCACCGACTTTGCCCGCTATCACGCCACATCCTTTATTAATCATGATGGTTGCGCCCACTTTGTATTGATGGATGTCAATCCAAATACGACCGTGCGATGGTTCTATCCATCCTTGATCTTACCCGCGGATCTATACGATGCCCGCTATAATCCACAGATGACCTCCCACATTTATCCAGGAGAAACGATCCGTGTGAAATTGGGCAAATTACCCCAAGGGATCAAAGGGATCGGATTGTATTATCAGGATGTGGAAGGGGTCAACCATGATCAACCCATGGTCAAACCACAGGATGATCTGGTGTTGACCATGACGATCCAAACGGATTGTAAACTGATCCATGGCATTGGCATGATGGTTGAAACCACAGATCGTCAATTGGGTACGTCCATCCCCATCTATTCCATCGATATTTCCAAAACGCCAACATATATTCAAACCTTCGACGTGTCCTCTACTTTGGATTACGGATTGGATTTTGGCTTAGTGCCGCATCTTGGGATCATGGATTGGATCATTCAGCACGGCGATGCGTCGATTCGTGAAAACCGATTGCATCTAAATGGTCAAACCACGATCACCAGTGGTGATCCGTATGCGCAACTCTTTCTTTTCAGCATGGAATTTTATACAAAAGATCCCTATGATTTCTTGATCGCATGGGCTCATCCAACCCATGGATTTACGCATAAAATCGCCATTTCTTCCGATGGTTTGACCATCTTTACTCCCGATGGTTTTACACATATGCAACACGAATTTACGCATTCTTTTAAAAATATTATGGTAATTCGCCCATGCGATGATAAAATGGAGTTGGTCTTGAATGACCATGCTGTCCCGTTGGATTTTAGCTTTCCAAGCGGACGGATCGCATTAACGGTAAATGCGTCATCGCTGGATATCTGCTCCATCGGCATCAACATGATCGTTCAAAGTTAATTAGGGGGAAAATAATCAATGAAGAAATTAACGACCTTGCTCTTGACCGGAGTGATGGCTTTGGGCCTCGCAGGTTGTGGTTCCACTGAAGGTACCACAACGACCGGTACCACTACCACCGGCGGTACAGAAGCTGGCGACGACGTCGTCCGCATCGCACTGCTGCTGCCGTTTGTCGGTGACCAGTCCTACATGGACGTTACCAACAACGGGCTGAATCTGGTCAAGGAAAAATATGGTGATCAGGTCGATACCGTCTTGGTCGAAATGGGCCGTGACTCTGCATCCTGGGAAACCAGTAACCTGCAGACCGCTCAGGAAGGCTATGACATCATCATCAGCGGTAACTTCGAATATGAACCGTACATGATTCAAGTTGCTGCACAATTCCCGGATATTGCCTACATCAACTTCGACTATTCCGATCCCGAAGCCAACAAAGAAGCGGGTAATATCTATGGTATGACGTACAAAGGTGAAGAAATCGGTTATCTGGCCGGTGTCGTTGCCGCAATCAAAACCGAATCCAATATCGTCGGCTGCGTCGGCGGTCAGGAAAATCCGTCTTTACAGAACATGCTGGGTGGTTTCATCCAGGGTGCACAGACCGTCAATCCGGACATTACCGTTGTGACCGGTTGGGTCGGTGACTTCAACGATACCGCAAAAGCCAAAGAAATCGCCGGTAATATGTTTGACCAGGGTGCCGATGTGATCTGGCAATGTGCCGGTGGCGCCGGTAATGGTGTCTTCGAAGCTGCGGCAGAAGATGACTTCTGGGCAATCGGTGTGGACAGCGACCAGTACACCGCATTGAGCGGACGTCCTGAAATCGCTGCCAAGATCCTCACTTCCAGTGAAAAACGTTGCGACAATGCGATTTTGGACGCTGTGACCCGTTATATGGAAAATGACCACACTCTGCCATTTGGCGATATGGTTTCCATGGGTGTTGCCGAAGGCGCTGTCGGTTTGAGTGAAAACGAAAACTACCTCAACAACATGACTGAGGAAGAATTGGCTGAAGTTGATTCCTATGAACAGATGCTGATCGATGGTGAAGTCGAACTGATCGACTGCCAGGCAAATCCGGATCAATTCGAAGTGTTAGTTGCTTCGGCTGCCTAATCGTTCCTACGATTTTGAATCAGACAGGCTCTACACAAACGTAGAGCCTGTTTCTTTAAAATAGAGAGAAAGGAAGGAAGGACGCATGAGCGAACCAATTCTCAAATTGGAGAAGATCACCAAGATCTATCCCAATGGTGTGGTCGCCAACAAGGACATTGACATTGAATTCGAAAAGGGAGAAATTCATGCCATTTGCGGTGAAAACGGTGCCGGAAAGTCCACGTTGATGAAAATCATTTTCGCCATCGAAAATGCCACCAGTGGTCAGATCTATTACAAAGGGCAACCGGTCCATTTCAGCGGATCCATGGAAGCCATCAGCAATGGTATCGGCATGGTGCATCAGCATTTCATGTTGATCCCCAGTTTTACCGTGGCCCAATCCATCATCTTGGGGGATGAGCCGAAAAAAGGCATGTTTTTGGATAATGCCACGGCCATCGAAAAGACGCGGGAACTGGCGCACAAATACAATTTCGATGACATCGACGTTACGGCCAAGATCGCAAATCTGACGGTCTCCGAAAAGCAGAAAGTCGAGATTTTAAAGACATTGTATCGCGACGCCGAAGTCATCATCCTGGATGAACCGACCGCCGTTTTGACCCCACAGGAAACCGATGAGTTGTTCAATCAGCTGCGGCAGTTCAAGCAAATGGGGCATACCATCGTCTTTATCAGTCACAAGCTCAATGAAGTCATGGATATTTCCGATCGGATCACCGTTATCCGTAACGGGCATACCTATGGAACTTACCAGACTGCCGATGTCACCATGGAGCAGTTGACTGAATTGATCATCGGTCGCAAACTGGATACTGATTTTGATGCGTTGAAACATCCGGTGGAAAATGCAAAAGTGCTTTTGGATGTCAAAAATCTGAGCTATAAGGATGGCGGTGTGACAAAACTGGAAGATATCACATTTTCCATCAAAGCCGGTGAGATCCTTGGGGTCGCCGGTGTGCAGGGCAACGGTCAGGAAGAAATGGTGCGCGATATTACGGGTTTGATCCCGCATCAAAGCGGAACCGTCAAAATCGATGGCACCGATATTTCCAGCATGACCATCAAGAAAAAAAGAGATTCCGGTTTATCCTACATTCCGGAAGATCGCATGGAAGATGGCTGTACTGTCAAAGAGTCCATTGCCGATAATATCGTTTCCACGTTTTATCAAAAACCGCCGCTGAGTGGTAAATTTTTCATCCATAACCGCGAAATCTTGAAAAAGGGACGCGAATTGGTCGAACGCTTCAGTGTCAAGGCCACCAGTGAAAAAGATAAAGTCGGTTCACTTTCCGGCGGTAACATCCAGAAAGTGGTCGTTGCCCGTGAATGGGCCACTGATCCAAAAGTCATGGTAGCCGAACAGCCGACCCGTGGTATCGATATCGGTTCGGCCAGTTACATCCATGAACAGTTGATCGACATGCGTAACAATGGTGCGGCCATCTTATTGGTCAGTGCTGACTTGAATGAAGTCATGAGTCTATCCGATCGTCTGATCGTGATGTATGAAGGCAGAATCGTCGCTTACTTCCCGAGTTTGAAGGGTGTCAGTGAAAGTGAACTGGGACTTTACATGCTCGGTGTTCAGAAAATGGATCCGTCCGTGATCAAGGAGGCCAGCTATGAGTGAGAATGCAGCGGTCAAACAGAAAAAGTTTTCCTGGACCGATGAAGTTCCATTTGAAATCCTGCGTTTGTTCACCGCCATTGTGGTGGCATTGCTGATTTCATTTCTGGTGCTGTGTTTTGTATCGGACAATCCGGTCAATGACTTCGTTTCCCTTTTGACGTATCCGTTCAAATCTCCATTTTATTTCTCCTATGTATTGGTCAAAATGATCCCACTGGTGTTTGCCGGTTTGGCCACACTGTTATATTTCCGTGCTTCCCTGTTCAATCTGGGAACCGAAGGGGTCTTCTATATTTCCGGTGTGTTCATGACATTCTTTGCTGTCAATCCATTGACCGGCATCGGTATCATCGATCAGATCATCTGTATTGCCGTTGCCGCATTGGCCGGTGGATTGATCTCATTGCTGCCGGGCTTTTTGAAAGCCAAATGGAATGCGGATGTCATGGTCATTTCATTGATGATGAACAACATCTTATTCGGTGTGGGCTTATGGATCGTGCGCACATTTTTGCAACCCGCCGGTGTTTCTGGTAACTCCAGTGAATACTTTGCGGATTCCGTCCGTTTGACCCGAATTTGGACCGGAACCCAAGTGACCACCGGTATCATCATCGCATTGGTCATGGTGGCCCTGGTATGGGTATTGCTGTATAAGACCAAATTGGGTTATCAATTGCGCATGACCGGTTCCAATGCCCGCTTTGCCGCCTATTCCGGTATGAGCGCATTCGGATTGATGTTATTGATCCATTTCATTTCCGGTGCCATTGCCGGTATGGGCAGTGCCGTTGAATTGTTGGGTAATTACCAGCGCTTCTCCTGGTCCACTTTGCCGGGTCTTGGCTTTACCGGTGCATTGATGGCCATGATGGGTAAAAACAATCCGATCGGCGCTACTATTGCGGCATTTGGTATTTCGTATTTGAGAGCCAGTGCTCAATTGCTGGCCAATACTTCCCCGGTCATTGACGTCAAGATGATTTCCATCGTCGAAGTCATTCTGACTTTATTGATCTCCAGTCAGTACTTCTTAAGAAGCTGGCGCAACAAACAGATGATCAAAGAGAAGGGAGGAGAATAGTATGGATGGCATTTTAGGTTCCATTTTCTCTATTGATTTCCTCGTCGTCGTCATTCGTGTCGGTGTTCCGCTGGTTTTTGCTTCTCTGGCGGCATATGTGGCTTCCTTGGTTGGATTAAGCAACATTGCCATTGAAGGTATCATGATCATGTCTGCGTTAAGCGGCGTGTTGATTTCCGCCTTTACCGGCTCAGCGTGGATCGGATTCTTCGGTGCGGCTGCGATCGGTATTTTCATGGCGTTGGTCATCGTCTTCTTCTCGATGCGACTCAAAGCCGATCCGATCATGATCGGTATTGCGTTGAACTTATTTGCGACAGACTTTTCCGTGTGGCTGATGTTGATCACCACCGGTACCAAGGGGATGACCGGCTCGTTGCCATCCAAAGTACTGCCGACCGTTCATATTCCGTTTATTGAAGATATCCCGATCTTGGGTCAGTTGATCAGCGGCCATTATCTTTTGACCTATGTCTGTGTGGCCATTGCCATCATCATCTGGATCGTGGTCTATAAGACACCGTTTGGTTTACGCATGAAAGCCTGTGGCTTGGATGCGACAGCGGCCGAAAGTGTCGGTATCAAAGTCAACAAGGTCCGTTTGATCGCCCTGATCCTTTCCGGTTTCCTGGCGGCATGCGGTGGGGCGTACCTGTCCATGGGTTATCTGTCCTTCTATTCCGATAACATGACGGCCGGTCGTGGATGGATCGGTATTGCGGCAGCTGCCGTTGGCGGCGGCAATCTGGGTATCGTCTTATTGACGACGGTTGGTTTTGCCATTGCACAGGCGATCGTCAATATGCTGATCTTGACATCTTTGCCGACCGATCTGGTCAATACCATTCCATACATTTGTGTATTGATCGGGTTAGTGGCCCTGAGCATCCGGGAATACCATGCGCGTCGGGGTAAGGTGAAATAATGCCACGCGAACGCGTTTGGTTTGATTGTGATCCGGGACATGATGATGCGGCGGCGATCTTGTTGGCTTTGGCCAATCCGGATCGCTTCGATATCGTCGGTTTTTCAACGGTATGCGGCAATGCACTTTTGGTTAATACCACGCGCAATCTGAACCATTTGCTTTCTTATGTGGATCATGTCGTTGCCATTCATGCCGGTGCGTCGCATCCATTGATCGTTTCAGCTGATCCGCAAAGTGGGGCACATGGCATCAGCGGGATGGATGGTTTCCATTTTGAAAACGAATCCTGTCCGGTTGATGGCGACGGGATAGTGGCACTCAAAGATGCGTGTTTGAATAACGAAGAACCGTTGACTATCTTTGCATTGGGTCCGTTAACCAACATTGCATTGTTGATTCGTACCTATCCACAGGTGATTTCTCATATCAAACAGGTGGTCATCATGGGTGGTGCGATTTATGGCGGCAATATGTTGGCTTGCAGTGAATTCAATCTCTATGGTGATCCCCATGCTGCCAAGATCGTGTTTGACACGGCCGATCAAATGCCCATCGTATTGGCACCGCTTGAAGTATGCAAAGCCGGCGCAACGCCCTTGAATCGCTTTGATGCATTCAAAAGCGAGGGTAAACTCAACCAGATGCTGGATGGACTCTTCACGTTTTATTGTCGATATGCCATCGATCGTCACATGGACCGTACACCGATCTTCGATATGCTTACCGTGGCTTATGCATTGGATCCTTCCCGATTCAAATGGATGGAACATCCGATTGATATCATTACGGAAGGTGAGCATACCCGCGGCATGAGTGTTGTGTTGCAACAGGTCAGCAACGCCAAAAACGTGCGTGTGCTTCATGATTGTGACGGGCAATGGGTCAATGATACGTTCTTTGATTCGATGCATCGTCTCAATGCGATGCTTCATTGATTATTCGATCATTCAAAAGCCCTGGCGACTGCCAGGGCTTTTTGTGATGGTCAATTTAATGGTTCACATCATTAAGATAATCCATGTATTGTTCATAGCTTAGTGTCGGCTTGAAATGGGAGGTGATATCCTCAACCCGTTTCACATTGGTAATCAAATCATACAATGATGTGACCACGATTCGACTGGGTTCGATAAATATCCGATAGGGATCACTTTCACATAGATCCTTGCCATGGATACGACCGGTAAAACCATTGTATCCAAATTGAATGGTCGGTTTCAGACACCCAAGATCCCCGACATCGCCACTGGCGATCGACTTTTCATTGGTGTTGATTTCATCCGCCTCCACCAGATCCAGCATGTTGTCATAAACGACTTGACTTAATCGTTTGTCTTGATGGAAGGGCAGATAGCCATTGTCGGTGCGGATCTCACATTCACCACCCAATGCTTTGGCACAATAAATGGCCGCATCATCGATTTTTTTGTTGATCTCATTCATCTTGTCCCAATTGAAACAACGCAAGTATGCACAATAGGTGGCCAATGCAGGGATCGAATTGATGGAGTGACCGCCATTGGTACACATGCCATGGAAACGAACGATGTCTTCTTCACGGAACGTTTCACGTAACATGCCGACGGCATCGAGAAACAATGCCATCATGTTCAATGCATTTTTACCTAAATATGGGGCAGCACCGGCATGGGATTCGACACCTAGAAAATCGAATTCTTTATAGATAAAACCACTCATGGTGGTGTTGACACAGTATTTATAGGGCGAGTCTCCCATGGCGTGACAATGGATGATCACATCGCACGCATCGAACAGATGATCGGCAATCATATTCTGTTTGCCCGAGATGTATTTGATCTGACCATCTTTGATCAATTGACGCCGATAAGGCAGATCCACATATTCTTCAGCAGGGGTGAAATACAACGTGATCGAACCAGGGTATTCATTCAATAAACCACTTTCATGGATATGGACCAATGCATTGGCCATGATGGCACATTGACTGGAATGGCCACAGGCATGGGCGGCATGGTCTGCGTTATTGGCATACGGATGACCAGGGACTGGAATGGCATCCAATTCAGCCAGTAAGCCAATATGGGGTTTTCCGGAACCAATGGTGACGGAAAACCCAGTAATGGCAAAGGTTTGATCAATGGTTAAACCATGGGATTTGAAATAATCAATCAATATATTGCGATTATCCCATTCTTTGTATCCCAATTGGGGATGGGCAAATAAGTTTTGGCCCAGTGCATAAACTTCGTCTTTGTGCTGTTCTATGGTTTGAATCAGATTCGTTTTTGTGATCATATTGCCTCCATCGTTCATCGCTCGTTCACGCTATCGCTATAAATCCATGCTAAAATACTACCATATGAAAAAAGTAACGCTCGGTTTAATTGCATTGGTTCTGCTTGCTGCTTGCACGCGTGCTACCACGCCAAACGATGATCGGATTGCTTCGATTCCGTATGCGGCCGATCTAGCTACCAGCCAGATCGAAACCGCTGAAAAGATCGAAGCGGAAATTTTAAGTGGCGATTATTCGATGGTTTCACCATACATCCAGGTGGATCCCTATGGTTTATCACCATTATCCGTACTTGTCGCATTCGCGAATGATGATTCCATTGATTATACATTCACAGTCAAAAGCAATATCGGTGAAGATGGGGATCTGACCTTTCATGGATCCAACCAAAATGGCTATGTTTATGGGGCGTTGAGTGGATTGAATGTCGATGGTGAAACCACCATTGAAATCCATGGTTCCGATGGTTCCAGCCATGAATTTAAGGTTACAAGTAATCCGATACCTAAGGATGCCTTTGAAAGTGCCACTGTGACCATTGATACTGGCAAATTGCCGACCAATACATTACTGATCACTTCCCCCAGTTCCAGTGGATATGTATCCGGATATGATACCTATGGTCAATTGCGTTTTATCATCAACCAAATGTTGATCTGGGACACCAATGTCACAAATGATGGTTATCTGACAGTATCCAATGAGACTTTATTGGATCTACCGTATTATTTCAGTGGGTTTTACTGCATTGATTTTACTGGTCATATCGCTAAGCAATATGTGATCGAAGGTGGGTATCATCATGATGTGGACCAGATGCCCAATGGACATTATCTGTTAGCCAGTGATGATTTGAATCGTGACACCGTGGAAGATGTGATCAAAGAGATCGATGATCAAACGGGTGAAGTGGTCAATACCATCGATCTGACCACACGATTGGATCCAAATACCGGAAAAAGCATCAACTGGACGGAAAGTGATTGGTTCCACAACAATTCTGTGGAATATGATCCCATTGATCAAACCATTCTTCTTTCCGGCCGTCACCAGGATGTCGTGGTGGAATTATCCTATCCAGATGGGGAATTGATCGGATTGATCGGCTCTCCTGAAGGCTGGAGTGATGCGTATTTGCCCTATTTTTATACACCGATCGGTGATGGATTTGAATATCAATGGGCCCAACATGCCGCCAGTTACAATGATGCGCATCAATTGATGCTGTTTGATAATGGCATGTATCGCAGCAAAGATCCCAATGGTGCAGTGGATGCCAAAGATAATTATTCCAGGTTTGTTTTATATGAATTAAATAAAGCGGATCATACCATTTCTCAAGTCTTTGAATATGGCAAGGACAGGGGATATGCATATTATTCACCATACATTTCCGATGTGGATCAGATCCAAGATGATATGTATTTGATCACCAGTGGTGGAATCAGTTATCTGGATGGTCTGATCAATAACATGCCATCCTCTTTGACCAGTTACGATACATTGGAAGCCTATTTGACCATAATCGATGATGGTGAAGCCATTTTTGAAATCATGTTACCGACCAATATCTACCGTGGAGAATGCATCGATGTATCCACCATGAATTTTTCCGGTTTTGATTATCACGGTTATGGTGCGTTGGAAGAAACACCATATACCCGTGATCCTTCCTATGATCTAACCAATGCATTAACCGCTGATCAGGCAGCATCCCTTGGCTTTACGTTAAGCCAGGATGATTATCGCATCCTGTTTGACGGCAATGTGGATCGCAAAGCCAGTGTTGCCATCATTATCGATGATGGATCCACCATGAAAGTCTATCCACTTCAAAATCATCAGGAAGTCGGCATGTGTGTATCCATCTTCAATGAAGATGATGAAACCAATCATCTGCTCAAATCCATCGCTTTGGATGGTTTGACCAATGATTCCCGGATCTATTACGTCGTGGATGATATCATCTACGACTCCGGATATATCTATCAAACGCAATTCTAGGAGGTTTTATTATGGACAGCTTTTACGTACATGATCATGTTGCTTTGATGAATTTTACCAAAGCATACGCCGCCAGTGCCACCAATCTGTTGGACAGTGATGAATTCAAATATTTTCTCGCATTATTTATCGAGCATCTGAAAAAGACCAATTATGATCTGTATACTTTTTTGACCACGTTGGCCTACAGACGTCGAGTGGAATCGTTGATCCGTCTTTTGAAGATGTTAACCGTACTTCGTCCTGAGGAAATCGAAACATTTTCAGAACGGGAAAGGGATCTGTTGTTACAGATCGTGGAAGCAGCCTATCTGTTTTGGCGCAACATGCAACGGATTTCCATGGTTGAAACCAACTACGACGCTGGCTTATTGCCCAGCAGTTTCATTGATGCGGACAATGCGTTCAACACGATGATTTTGACCTTTTATCGCTCCCTTCAGGAAAAACTACAAGGCAGTAGCAATTTGGTCTATCGTCAGCTGCATGCCGGTACCAATGCTGCCATGTTACTTTCCCATAATCATCGCGCTTATCCCGAGCGGTACCAACAGCTCAATACGATCGCATATATCCATAAAGTATTGCTGCATACCCCCTTGATCATTCATCCGCACAGCAACAAACGCAAAGGGATGTTTACCTTGACGGCAAACAATCCAATGGATGGTTTGACCATTGATCCCAATGAATTTTTGACCATGGGGATCTGGGTCGGGGAATCTTTATGTTTGATGAGTTTCCATCGTGATTACACCCCAGTCGCGTTAGGATGCGTCAACTTATTTGAATTAGCCACATTGAAAGATGTGGAAAACCATAAACCGGATTTGATCCTGTTATTCGGCATCGATGATGATCAAGAAGAAACCACCTATTATCATGATCAAACCAGCAATATCTGGGTCGGGAAGATCTCCCGATCCCCATGGATCGATTATTTCGGCTATTTCAAGAAGATGGCATTGACCCTGCATAATCTAAAAAACATCCATGCCGGCAAATTACCGATCCATGGGGCCATGATCAAAATCACATTTAAAGATGGTTCGACCAAAGGTGTCGTGCTGATGGGTGACTCCGGTGCTGGTAAAAGTGAATCCATCGCTGCAATGACAAAAATCGCCGGGGATCAAATCGATCATCAAGAAGTCATTTTCGATGACATGGGTGCCATGTGGATCGATGAGCATGGTACCGTTGTCGCCAACGGTACCGAAATCGGCGCATTTGTCCGTCTGGATGATCTGGACAGCGGTACCGCATACAAAGATATGGATCGCTCCATCTTCTTCAATCCGGAAACATCCAATGCACGGGTGGTTTTACCCATGACACCCTATGGTGAAGTCATCAAACCCCATCCAGTGGATATTTTCTTATATGCCAACAACTATGATCCAGCCAGCGGCGTAGAATTATTTGAGGATGCCGCCAGTGCCAAAGCCGTGTTTGTCCAAGGCCGTCGCTTTGCGTTAGGTACCACCAATGAAATCGGTATTTCCGATACCTATTTCGCTAATCCATTCGGTCCGATGCAGGAAAAACAACGCACCGAACCATTGATCGATACCATTTTCCAGCATATCGCCACCCACAAAGATGTGGCATTGGGCCAGATCTTTACCCATTTGGGACGTGCGGATAAAAGCGATGCCATGCTGGAAAGTGCCGCACAAGCATTGTTGGATCTGGCTGCACCACGCAGCGATGTGGCCACGCCCAGCGAAAGTAGTGAAGACTGATGAAACCGGCTGTCTTAAGCACGTTGGTCTATCTTGAAAAAGAGGATGCCGTATTAATGTTGCATCGCATCAAAAAGCAAGACGACATCAATGCCGGAAAATGGATCGGCATCGGCGGAAAAAATTTGGAAGGGGAAAGCTTTGATGCCTGCATGAAGCGTGAGGTCCATGAGGAAACAGGATTAAGCGTTGGCTGCTATCAATGCAAAGGCATGCTGACATTTATCAGTGATGATTATCTGGAATACATCATGGTTTTTACCAGTGATGATTTTAATGGGGAAGTCAATTTCCAATGTGATGAAGGCGTGCTGCAATGGGTTAAAAAAGATACCATTGATGCGTTGGATCTTTGGCAAGGGGATCGCTATTTTCTGCCAAAACTGTTCCAAACGGGTCCATTTTTCAATATGACATTGGTTTATACCAACAATCGATTGGTTCATGTCGAATGTGACGGAACCATACTATTTGAAGTGGTTCAATAAAGAATCATAAACGACATTGAGGGCACTCACGAATGTGAGTGCCCTCAATGTTTTATATCCATAAGAATCGTTTATATCCATTTCAAATCAAAGCACATTCGTTGATGTGACTTCCTTGTTGATCAAGGCAACGGCCACCCGTTCATTGGTGAAACCAAGGTTGTAATAATCATGACCACCTGTTAAAAAACGAGGGCGATCGATAATACGGTTATAGGACTTTGGATGATCAAAGTCCAAAATCACTCCTGGTGTATCCACTAATACTTGACATTCTTTGGTTCCTAATTCTTCATAATACGGATCAAACAGATAGACATGGTTCTCATCGATGGAAATTACGCTGACATAATGATCGACCTCCAGCCAAACATGGGTGATGATCACCCCACCGTGATTTAGGATCTCTTCCATTTTTCCACCAATGGTATAATCCACCGCTTCATTGTGATAAAAAGCGGCTTGAATCGGAAAACCGGTCTCCATAGCAAAGTGGTTGATCCAGTTTACTGTTGATTTCATGGCGGCAGGTGAAGTGCCTTTGAGTCGATGTTTTCCATCGTCACTGATACAGTCATTGGTCAAAGTGGGGATGGTTTTGACCAGTTCCGCTTTGATCATTTCCCGTTGGAATAAATAACGGATCCCATTGATTAAAGCCACAGGTGCGCAATCGTATTCACTGGTTTGATAATTCAAAAAATTCTTCATGGGTTTTACCTTACTTGATGGTTTCGATCCACGAAATCGATGGTTGAAACCATATTCATGGACAATGTTAATTTTCTAAAGCATTTTTGTAAACAGAACATGAAAATTCATGTAAGATGAATTCGATCAAAGGGGGATCCCATCATGAAAACCTTATCCCGGTTGTTTAAAACCATATTACCCATCGCATTGGTTTTGACCAGTACATCCTGTGGTTCGACCACTTCCAGTGATCAACCACAATCCGATACGACCCAATCCAGTGATGAAATCATCAATATCGGTGTCACCGACACCGTCTATTCGTTAAATCCATTATTGATGAATGGCGGTGAAGTCACCAAATACGCCACCGGATTGATGTTTTTGCCATTGATGGAACTCAATGCCGCTTTAGAATTTGAACCCATGCTAGCCGATTCCATCACCACGGAGGACAACATCCATTTTACGGTACATATCGATGAAAATGCCACCTGGAGCGATGGTACGCCCATTACATCCTATGATGTCGAATACACGGCATTGCGTCTATGTTCCCCATTGATCGCCAATACTGCCATGATGTATTACGTCTTTGAAGGGGTCGGGGATGATGGGTTTGTTGAGGAAGGCGCCACATCCATTTCCGGTATCACACCAATCGATGATAAAACCATCGTCTTTACCACCAAATCCCCCATGGCACTCAATACCTTTTTGAATTCCTATGCCCGTTATTTGATGCCATTACCGAAACATATCATCGAACAATATAGTGAAGACCAACTGGCCAGTGCCGAATGGTTCAACCATCCCGATGTCGTATCCGGTCCATACATGCTCACGGATTATGATACCGACCACTATGTCTCCTATAGTGCCAATCCCAATTACTGGAAAGGCAATGTCAATATCCCAACATTGAATATAAGGATCATGGATGCGGCCAGTCTGTATGCCGCATTACAAACCGGAGAAATCGACGTCACCCAGCAGACCATGAGCGTGATCCCACCAGAAGATTATTCCGCCATTGAAGCATTGGACAATATCACCGTCGTCTATGGGGATCCCATCACCAACCAAAGCATGTTTATCAATACCAAAAACATTCCCGATACCCGTGTGCGTCAAGCCATGTTGTATGCGATCGATCGCGATATGATCTTGGAAGGCTTATTACAAAACCATGGTGAGATCCAGGATGGTTTCTTATCCAGTGCATCTCCGTATCATGACCAGGGTTCCACGTATATCCACTATGATCCCGATAAAGCCAAAGCATTGTTGCAACAAGCCGGATATGATGGCAGCCAAACCATTGATTTCTATGTCAATTCCGGTGATTCCACCTTTGTCAATGCCGCTAACATCATCGTTGCCAACTGGCAAGCCGTCGGCATCAATGCCAAGATCACGACAGTGGATTTTGCCACACTGATGAGTGTGGCCGGCAGTGATGATGTGGATGTACTGGCAGTTCAGTATACGTATTCGCCAGTCGATCCGTATACCGATATTGCATGGTTGCTTGGCGGGGAAGGATCATGGACCAATTATGGCAATGCGTCGATCAATGAAGCGTTGGCTTTGACGCAAAGTCCGGGTATTGATGAGAATCAATTGACACAAGCTTATACTGTGGTGGATACTACCGTTGCCACTGATGTGCCCATGATCAGTGTCTATATCATTTCTGCCATGGCTGCCGTCAATAAGCGAATCGAAAACTGCACACCCAGTGTCTATGGATTCTTCAATAATGTCCATGAATGGAAGATCGATTCCAATGAATGAACCAAGTATGACGATGGTCAAACCATTATTAAAGGTTACGGATCTATCCGTAACCTTTAAGCGCGATAATGGCATGTTTGAAGCGGTGGATTGCATGGATTATACCATCGAATCCGGTCAAATCGTCGCCTTAGTGGGAGAAAGCGGATGCGGAAAATCCGTATCCGCCCAAGCAGTGATGGGATTATTGAATCGCAATGGTACGATCAGTGGGGGAACCATCGAATTCGATGGTTCAACCATTGATCCCTCCAATGATACGTTGATGGATCAGTTAAGAGGCAATCAGATCTCCATGATCTTTCAAGATCCCTTGTCGACTTTAGATCCATTGTTTACTATCGGCAATCAATTGATGGAAACCATCCATGCCCATGACTCGGTGGATCGAACCATTGCCAAAAAACGATGCGTGGAAACATTGAAAGATGTCGGCTTTGCCGATCCGTTATCCATTTTCAACAGTTATCCGCATACTTTATCGGGTGGTATGCGTCAGCGCTGCGTCATTGCGATGGCGCTGGTCAATCATCCAAAACTGCTGATCGCGGATGAACCGACCACGGCATTGGATGTCACCATCCAAGCTCAGATCATGAATCTATTAAAAGATTTACGCGATAAGTATGGTATGGCCATTCTATTGATCACCCATGATATGGGCGTGGTCGCCACCATGGCGGATAAGGTATTGGTGATGTATGCCGGTCAGATCATTGAATCCGCATCCGTGATGGATCTGTTTTCTCATCCATTGCATCCATATACAAAAGCATTGATGGCATCGGTACCATCCATCGATGGTGATGGTTCGACCACTTTATCCAGCATACGCGGAAATGTATCTGCGAATTATGATACATTGATCGGCTGTCGCTTTTTGACGCGTTGTCCATTTGCTTTGCAACGCTGTATGCAACAGATCCCATGGAAAGATCAGGGTTGCAACCATAGGGTACGCTGCATCAACACCACGGAGGTGGAATTATGAATACAACCCTTTTGATGCAATTATCCAATGTATATAAGTTTTATCCGATCCAACGCGGTTTATTGAATACTATGACGGGTTATACCCGTTCGCTCAATGGCATCAATCTTGATTTGTATCACGCAGAGATCTTAGGTATCGTGGGTGAAAGTGGATGTGGGAAAAGTACATTGGCACGAGTGATGGCCATGCTCGAAGCTGTGGATGGTGGAACCATCGAATACCATGGTTCCACCATTGAAGATATCAATGCATTTAATCGTTCGACACACCGCACAGATATCCAGATGGTATTTCAAGATCCGTTTGCAGCGTTGAATCCCCGCAAACGGATCATCGACACCATTGCGATCCCCATGATCTATCATGGTTTGACCACGAAGCATCACGCAGTTCATGATATTTCAAAACTGATGGAATTGGTGGGTTTGACCAGTGATGCCCTGTATCGCTATCCTCACGAATTTTCAGGTGGTCAGCGTCAGCGTATCTGTATTGCTAAAGCATTGTCCTTAAAGCCGAAATTGCTCATTGCGGATGAACCAACTTCGGCATTGGATGTTTCCATTCAAGCTCAGATCCTCAATTTATTGAAATCATTACAGCACGAGCTGGATTTGACCATCGTTTTTATTGCCCATGGATTATCCGCTGTACGTTATGTTTCGGATCGGGTAGCGGTGATGTATCAAGGCAAGATCGTTGAACTGGGTTATACCAATGCTGTCTTTGATCATCCACTCCATGATTACACCAAAGCATTACTGGCTGCATCCCCAAAAATCGATCCAACCCTTGCCCGAAATCAAAAACCATTGCTCAATGGTGAAGTCACATCCAACCGATATATCGGAAAGGATGCCCGTAAGCGGATGAAAGGGGAAGTGAGCATGATGGTCGAACCATTGACTTGGTCCAACGCATCTTCAACGCATGGTTATGCCCCTCAAGTATCCATTAGAGAAAGGATGGTCCAATGAGCCGTTATATTATCAAACGTCTATTATCCGCCATTCCCGTATTGATCGGTATCACCATGATCGATTATCTGATCATGAGTTTAGCCGGCAATCCATTGGAAATGATGGTTGGACCACGGATTTCTCAAGCTGCATTGGATATCCGAGCCATCCAACTTGGTCTAGACCAACCCATATATATCCAGTATTTCGTCTGGTTGAACCAATTGCTCCATGGTAATCTGGGCTATTCCATTTCCTCTTATCAAAGTGTATCCACCATGATCCTCGATCATATCGCTCCCACCTTGTTATTGATGGTTTCATCCTTGCTTTTATCGTATGTCATCGCACTGCCCTGTGGTATTTATTCTGCTGTCAAACAATATTCCAAAATGGATTATGCCATCGTTACCACTTCGTTTGTGGCATCATCCATTCCCAGTTTTTTTCTGGCATTGTTATTGATCTATGTTTTTTCCATCAAATTGGGCTGGTTGCCCAGTAATGGGATGGTGACCTTGGGCACATCGTTTCATCTGTTGGATCTAGTGCAGCATATGGTTTTACCCGTATTGGTATTGGCGTTATCCTTTGCCGGCAGCAATATCCGCTATATCCGCTCGGCCATGCTTGAAATCCTGCAGGCTGATTATCTGCGGTTGGCCAAAGCCAAAGGGATCGGTATGAAAAAGGTGATTTTAAAGCATGGATTGAAAAATGCATTGGTACCCATCGTTTCATTGATCGGTACCCAGATCCCCTTGTTATTTGGTGGGGCAGTCATCGTCGAACAAGTATTTTCCTGGCCGGGATTGGGCTTGATGACCATGAGTGCAATCATCAGCCGGGATTATCCGGTGATCATGGGGGTATGTCTGCTCTCGGCGATCGTGGTATTGATCGGCAATCTGGTCACGGATATTTTATATGCGTGGATCAATCCGACCATTGAATTGAGGTAAGATCATGAATACACATGAAAGCATGAGCCATATGATTGTCCGACGGTTTATCAAACATCGTCTGGCGGTGGTTTTTACCATCATATTTTTGGTTTTATCATTGATCGCATTACTGGCACCATGGATCGCTCCTTACGATCCCAATGCCATCTCCGCTTCCTTTTCCGCTCCACCCACCAATTTGCATTGGTTGGGTACCGATCAGATCGGTCGAGATGTTTTATCCCGATTGATCTATGGGATGCGGATCTCTTTATTGGTCGGGATCTGTGCCACCCTTATCTCCATCACCATCGGTGTGATATTGGGTTTAGTTGCAGGATATTTTGGTGGGATCATCGACAGTATCATCATGCGTTTTACCGATATGGTGATGAGTTTTCCCTATATATTGCTGGTATTGGTCGCTGCTGCGATATTTGAACCGGGATTGGTTTCCATCATTCTCATCCTTGGTTTTGTGGATTGGCCAGGCATTACCCGTATGGTACGAGGCAATGTGCTTTCCTTACGGGAAAGCGACTTTGTCAAAAGTGCCCGCATTGCGGGATTGCCCCGTCATCAAATTCTTTTTGGTGAAATATTGCCCAATACCGTGGCACCGATCTTGATCTATGCCACCAATGTATTGGCCATGAGCATGTTGGATGAAGCGGCATTGTCCTTTTTAGGGATGGGCGTCACTCAGCCTACGGCTTCTTTGGGGAATATGCTCAATGCTGCTCAATCGATGAATGTATTGACGGATAAACCATGGTTATGGATCCCAGCAGGATCGTTGATCATCATTTTAGTGGTTTCGATCAATTTTATCGGGGATGCGTTACGGGATGCATTTGATCCCAACAGTGCACAATAGAAAGGTGGTTTGACCATGATCGACTTGGATTTTCTCATTGATGCGTTCAAATGGTTTCACCAACATCCGGAAAAATCATTTGAAGAACATCAGACACAAAACCATATCGCAACGATTTTAAAGCAACAGGGCATCGATCATACCAAGATCGCAAATACGGGAATATTGGTTGAAATCAATGCCGATCATCCCCACTATCCCTGCATCGGGATCCGTGCGGATATCGATGCTTTGCCGATCCAAGAAAATAGCGGGGTGTCGTATGCTTCGTTGCATGATGGCATGATGCATGCCTGCGGCCATGATGCGCATATTACGATCGGCATCGGCTTGGCGATTCGCCTCAATGAACTGGCAGATCGTTTCACGCATCGCTTTAAAATCGTTTTTCAACCGGGAGAAGAAAGCAGTCTGGGTGCGGTGAAGATCATGGACAGCCATGTAATGGATGATTGTACCATTGTGCTTGGATTTCATGCCGACCCCACCAATCCCATCCATACCTTAGGGCTTTCACACGGTGCGGTGGCTGCAGCTGTGGATCATTTCATCATCGATATCGAAGGGGTGGGTTGCCATGGTGCCCACCCAGACAGTGGGATCGATCCAATCGTTGCTGCCACAGCCATTGCCCAAGGGTTGAATACCATTGTCAGCCGCAATATGGATCCATTTCATGCAACTTTAGTGTCCACAACGCGCATCAGCGCCGGCAACACGTGGAATGTGGTCCCTTCATCCGCCCAATTGGAAGGTACATTTCGAACGTTGGATGGCAACGATCGTTTGCGAATCGCCAAACGGATAAAGGAGTTAGCTAACGGTATCGCGAGTGGTTATCAATGCCAAAGCAAGGTTGAAATCATTGCCGGACCACCGGCAGTCGTCAATGATGCGACATTGGTAGATGTATGCCGTAATGTGGCTCAAACCATCGGATATCGTGTTGTGGAAGCTGAACGGTCCATGGGTGGGGATGATTTCAGTTTTTATCTCAACCATGCCAAAGGCATCTATATCAAATTCGGTACCGGTATCGGACCATCCATACATCATGATGATTTTAAAGTCGATCCGGCATGTATCCTTCCATTTGTTGAGTATATGATCCAATGCATCATTGCATTGGATCAGTAATCATTATGGTTAAACCATGGTATGTTTTGTGTTGTCATGGGATTTGGAAACGATAGTAACCATAACGTTATAATAGAATCCATAACAAGGAGGTTTGATCCATGAAATTGTTGACCAAAACAGTCATGGCACTCAGCGGTGTGGCAGCCATTGGCACAGCCGTTGTCATGTATGCAAGAAAGCATAACAATACCAAATGCATTGAACAGGAAAGAACCATTGAAACACTGGATAAACCCGATCGTATGGGTACAACTTTTAACGATGGTGACACCATTATCCATATGAATCAATCGGATGAGCATTCTCAAGATCATTCATTTTAAGCGTATCGAACGCAAAAGGGCTGTAACGAAAAGAGCTAAATTATAGATCTCCAAAGTTACAGTCCTTTTTTTTGTGAAAAAAGGCATGTTAATAAGTTTTAGCTTTTAACGTCGCGAAATCCATGGATTTTTATGCATAGCAAAAAGAATTTCTTTAATTTTAACCGAAATTCACATTCCCAATGTTTTTAATGAACTGACTAATTTTGA
>CALVGN010000047.1 GCA_944327105.1 uncultured Erysipelotrichaceae bacterium
AGTGGATCATAACGCATCGTCCCTTGAGTGAAGCTATTGGCAAAAACCATGGATAACTGGTAATGGATGCAATAGATCAATGTGGATAAATGCCGTAAAAATACTGCAAGCGATGAATTGATCTTAACCTGCTTGCCGGTGGTCATGACCAATATCGCACAAGCCATCAGGGGAGAAGTCAGCCATAATGAAATGCTGCCGCCAAATCCAAATTGATACAGGACAATCTCCAAAAGATAAAGCATTATGGTCAAACCATAGATCCAACGGTGGTTGGACCAATAATCTGCGACCTTTTCATGGTAATAACCGATCCATAAAAATAGCCAAGCACTGGCCACGCTCTGCTCATAAGCAGACCATACCATCTCGATCGGTTGAACCATCCATCTCAAAATATCCGATACAAAAGGGATATACCATGTCGAAACCAAGACACTGCTGATAAACACAACAATGGATAACACCACACCCCATGTTTCTTTATGTCGATGGATGAACCACGCCATCAACATGATCCCCATCAATGCCGCAGTGATGTACCAAAACTGATATAGTCCATCACACAGATATTCAAAACAGATATTAATAAGAAACATCACTCTGTCATCACTGGCAACAAAGCGGGTCCAACCATTCCCGTTTGGCATGAGAAAACAAATCCAAATGCTTTGATAAACCAACGATAAAACCAATAAGCGTTTCACATACGAGCTGGTTACAGTTTTAAGATCGCGTTTCTTTAAGGAAACGGAAAAGAAATAGCCACTGTAAACCAGAAAGCAAGGAACCGCCAAAGAACCGATCCATTGATTGAAGATGGTCAAACCATCCATTCCTTGGAAGATCGTTCCATTGACATGCAACAGTACGACCAGTAATGAAAGGATCAATTTAATCATATCGATATTGTTCATACGCGATCCTTTCTTGAAAACACGCCCAGAAATATCAACACACACACCATGGTCAACACCATTGCAGTTTTGACCACTCTTGACCACGAAAAAAGAAATGGTGGATTTACATTGAATGCAATGGGTGAATCATCGATCCTGGATTCATCCATATCTTTGATATTGATGATCACTTCTTGGATATTTTCTTGATCAAAATCCACATAGAAACTGCGCGGATCCTCATAATCCAATACATGTGCGAAAGTAATGGTATTTCCACCATCATCGATGGTAGAAATCAATAACTCATACTTGTTTTTTGCATAGGAAACCCTGGTCAAACCAAGGTACATATTTTTTACCGTTCCATCAAACTCTCGAAAATAAATCAGAGCATCCGCCGGATTGGTGACAAAATACTCATTCCCACCTTCCCAATCGATGCCGGAACCATAATATTTATTGGCATTTACTGTCGCATCAGTGTCATGATCCAACCATAGCGACGCATTGCATATTATCCCTTCAAAAGCGATCACTGTAATCCAGATGATGATGATCAAACCATATAATCGTTTCAACTTCCAATTCATAAAATCTTTTCTATTCAACCACATCTTTCCATTCCTGTGCAATGGTCGAACCATCCATCCCCTTCATGCATGCAAAAAGCAGATGTTTCCATCTGCTTTTGCATGCAGGATCACTCCTGTATATCGGATTGGCTGGTCAGACCATCATCACTGTGGTCTGTTTCCAACGCATTCGTGGTTTCACTTTCACCATCCACCACGTTGCTGACTTCCACACTGGTTTCCAATCCATCTTCGTCATTCGATCCTTCTTCTTCCGGATCCATATCCCGCATTTTCTTGGCCAGCACTTCTTTGGGCAGCCGCTTTTCATCTTCGGCAGCGGCCAGCTCATTTTCATAATCGCGCTCTTCTTTGAGCTGCTGAGCCAATTCTTCGACATCGATCGTGCTTTCGCGCACGCTGCCATCATTGCTCTTGAATCCGGTACCTGCCGGGATCAGTTTGCCCAGAATGACATTTTCCTTCAACCCTTTCAACCGATCGGTCTTGCCATGAATGGCTGCATCGGTCAATACACGGGTGGTTTCCTGGAAGGAAGCCGCAGATAAGAAGGAATCGGTTTCGATGGAGGCTTTGGAAATACCCAGCATCATCGGCACGAATTGTGCCGGTGCTTTGCCTTCATCAAAGGCCTGTTCGTTGATGTCATTGATGCGGGTCAGACTCAAGCTTTGGCCCACCGTCAATCCGGTGCCACCGGCATCGGTGACGATCACTTTTTTCAGCATCTGACGGATGACCACTTCGATGTGTTTGTCGCTGATATCGATACCCTGGGAAGCATAGACTTTTTTGACTTCGGTCAAAATATAGTTTTCAGCTTTGGCTACACCGGCCAATTGCAGCAATTCCTTCGGAGCGATCTGACCTTCGGTCAATGGATCACCGGCATGGACTTTGCTGCCGACAGCCAAATTTTTCAAAACCACCGTGGAGGCATCGCACTTGTGCTCGATGCGATCGTTGGCATTGGCCACGACCACGATGAATCCGGTCTGGTTTTCCTGTTCGATGATATCGGTGATCTCACCATCGATCTTGCTCAACACCGCCTGATGTTTGGGATTACGCGCTTCAAACAGCTCTTCGACACGCGGAAGACCTTGAGTGATATCTTCGGAGTCCTTACCGGCAACACCACCGGTATGGAACGTCCGCATGGTCAACTGTGTACCCGGTTCACCAATGGCTTGCGCCGCCATGGTCCCCACGGCTTCGCCTTCTTCCACCAGTTTGCCGGTCGCCATGTTGCGACCATAGCACTTGCGGCAGATTCCCGTTTTGCACTGACAGGTGAAAGTGGAGCGGATATACGCTTCCTTGACACCGGCATCCACCACGGCTTTGGCCAGATTTTCATCGATGAATTCATCTTTATGGACGATGGTTTCACCATTGGGTGCCACGATATCATCAAATGCATAGCGCCCTAACAAACGATCATACAGACTTTCGATCACGGTATTGTTTTTCGGATCGATGATATCGCTGACCAGATATCCTTCATCCGTACCACAATCATCTTCGGTAATGACCACATCCTGTGCCGCATCGACCAAACGACGGGTCAGATAACCGGATTCTGCCGTTTTCAATGCTGTATCGGTCAATCCTTTACGCACACCATGGGTGGAAATAAAGAACTCGGACACATTCAATCCTTCACGGAAACAGGAATAGATCGGTACTTCGATAATACTGGGCTGATACTCTTTCTTACTCTTGGATTGCGTTGGTCGAGCCATCAACCCACGGATACCGGCCATCTGCGTAAAGTGGGACTGGTTACCACGGGCTCCGGAGACCGCCATCATGTTGATCGGATTCATCCGATCCAAAGAGTGCATGATCTCACCACCGATATCACCCTTGATATCATCCCATAACTTACTGAAGTGTTTTTCCCACTCCGGCATCGTCAAATGACCACGATTGAGCAATTCTTTGAGCTTGTCACTCATTTCACGCCCATGATCCACATATTTCTGTTTGTTCGGTGCAACGGTGATATCACTTAATGAAATGGTAATACCCGCAACCGTAGAATACTGGAAGCCCAGATCCTTGATCCCATCGAGAATGTCACTGGAACCATCCGTACCATAGCGTTTGAATACTTCGGCAATGACTTTTCCTAAATCTTTTTTCTTCAATTCCCCATGGACCGGACGATCCTTGATCACCTTGGCGATATCCGTACCAAACGGCACGAAATCATCATGCGGTGTCTGCTTGAGATTGTCTTCGCTCACCTCATTGACATATGGGAAATCCGACGGGAAGATGCTATTAAAAATCAGTTTACCGATCGTGGTGATCAGATATTGACTGTTCTGCTGTTCATCAAAGTCATCCTTATGCAGATTCTTCGCCACCACGGCCACACGGGTATGCAAGTGGACCAGATTCTGCTGATACGCCAGGATGGCTTCATCATAGTCATAGAAGACATGCCCTTCATTTTCACCATAGCGGTGCCATTGTTTAGCCAGTTCTTCTTCGCCTTTTTCCATGTATTTATTGGCTTTGGCAAAGAATTCTTCCTGAGTTTCTTCCATATTCAGATAGAAGTTACCCATGACCATATCCTGACCCGGGGTGACGATGGGCTTACCATCTTTTGGACCAAGAATGTTATTGGAACCCAGCATCAGCACTTCTGCTTCCGCACGGGCTTCTTCACTTAATGGTACATGGACCGCCATCTGGTCACCGTCAAAGTCGGCATTGAATCCCGGACAAACCAGCGGATGCAGACGAATGGCACGACCTTCCACCAATTTGGGCATGAATGCCTGAATACCTAGACGGTGCAATGTCGGCGCACGGTTGAGCAGGACTGGGTGGTTTTCGACCACCTTTTCCAGCATGTCCATCGCACGCGGATCTTTGGTCGCGATCAATTTTTCAGCCGCTTTTTCACTGGCATACTTGTGATTGACGATTTCATGGATGACGAATGGTTTGAACAATTCCATTGCCATCTCACGCGGCAAGCCGCACTGATACATCTTCAGATCCGGTCCGACCGCGATGACGCTACGACCGGAATAGTCGACACGTTTACCCAAAAGATTCTGACGGAACCGCCCCTGCTTGCCTTTCAGCGCATTGGAAAGACTCTTTAACGGGCGTCCGCCGGTACCGGTGACCGGTTTGCTGCGGCGACCATTATCGATCAAAGCATCTACCGCTTCTTGCAGCATCCGCTTTTCGTTTTGCACGATGATGCTGGGGGTACCCAATTCCAGTAATTTTTTCAACCGGTTGTTACGGGTGATGACGCGACGATACAGATCGTTAAGATCACTGGTGGCAAAGCGACCACCATCTAACGCTAGCATCGGGCGCAGATCGGGTGGGATCACGGGGATCGTAGTCAACACCATCCACTCCGGCTTGTTATCGGATTCGATGAATGCATTCAACGTTTCCAGGCGTTTGATCAATTTCTTGCGCTTGTCACCGCTGGCATTTTCCAATTCCTTGTCCACTGCGGCTTTTTCGGCTTTCAGATCCACCTGTTCAAGCAAGGTCTTGACCGCTTCGGCACCGGTTTTGGCCACAAAGCCATCCTTACCGTATAACGCGGTATTTTCACGGAACTCACGTTCGCTGATGACTTGCTTATACGCCAATCCGCTTTGTCCTGGATCGATGACGATCCAGGAAACAAAGTAGACGACTTCTTCCAGTTGTTTGGGCGGAATGTTCAATACCAGACCCATACGGCTGGGGATTCCGCGTAAATACCAGATATGGGCGACCGGAGCGGCTAGGTCGATGTGACCCATGCGTTCCCGACGTACGTCTTTGGTGGTGATTTCCACACCGCACTTGTCGCACACCAATCCCTGGTAACGGACTTTTTTGTATTTGCCGCAGGCACATTCCCAATCTTTGCTAGGACCGAAGATGCGTTCACAGAACAAACCGTCGCGTTCGGGTTTTTGGCTGCGGTAGTTGATGGTTTCGGGTTTTTTGACCTCACCATGGCTCCATTGATGGATCCTCTCGGGAGAAGCTAATCCCAATTGCATTGCGGAAAACTTATTGACATCCATTGTGCTTACTCCTCCTTAAATTTCTTCGATTTCTTCCTCATGGAAGTCATCTTCGACATACTCCTGTTCCTGAGTGATGGAAAGTCCTTCATCTTCCATGGTCTCACCATTGACTTCACTTTCTTCTTCCACTTGCGGAGCGGGAATGACGTTGTTCATCTGATGGGCAAGGCGGTCTTCTTCCATTTTTTCCATGGAGACTTCATTGCCATCCTGGTCATACATGCGCACATCGATGGCCAGACCTTGCAATTCATGCTTCATGACACGGAAGGATTCCGGAATACCCGGTGCCGGCAGATCGCGGCCTTGCTTGATCGCAGTATAGGCACCATTGCGTCCGGCCTTATCATCACTTTTAATGGTCAAGATTTCCTGCAAGGTATGGGCAGCACCATAGGCTTCCAGTGCCCAAACTTCCATTTCACCGAAACGCTGACCACCATTTTGGGCTTTACCACCCAACGGCTGTTGGGTCACCAAAGAGTATGGACCAGTAGAGCGGGCATGGAGTTTATCGTCGACCATGTGGGCCAATTTGATCATGTACATGACGCCAACGGAAATGCGTTCATCATACGGTTCACCCGTACGACCATCATGTAACACCATTTTGCCATCCATGGATACACCGGCTTCTTTCATGATATCGGCCAATTCATCATTGCTGATCCCATCAAAGACCGGAGTCGCAAACTTGACACCCAATTTTTTGGCGGCCATGCCCAAATGGATCTCCAATACCTGTCCGATGTTCATACGTGATGGGACACCGAATGGGTTGAGCATGATATCGATGGGCGTACCATCTTCCATATATGGCATGTCTTCGATCGGCAAAATCTTGGAGATGACACCTTTGTTACCGTGGCGACCGGCCATCTTGTCGCCTTCGCTGATCTTACGTTTCTGCACGATATAGATCTTGACGACTTCGGAAACGCCCGGCGCCAAATCATAGCCGTCTTTGCGTTTGAACACCCGCACGCTTTGCACGATACCGGCTTCACCATGGGCCACGCGCAATGAATTGTCACGCACTTCGCGGGTCTTTTCACCAAAAATGGCCAATAACAGTTTTTCTTCCGGAGAAACTTCACTTTGACCTTTCGGCGTGACCTTACCGACTAAGATATCGCCTTCCTTGACCTCGGCACCGACCATGATGATACCGCGGCTGTCCAGCTGTTCGATGGCTTTGTCACCGACATTGGGGATATCGCGGGTGATTTCTTCGGGACCGAGTTTGGTTTCACGGCATTCGATGGATTTTTCTTCGATATGGATACTGGTGTAGACATCTTCACGGACCAGACGTTCACTCATGATGATGGCATCTTCATAGTTATAACCATGCCAGGTCATGAATGCGATGGTCACGTTTTGACCCAATGCCAACTCACCGTTTTCCATGGACGGACCATCGGCTAAAATGTCACCTTTTTCCACATGTTCGCCAGTATGGACGATCGGGCGTTGATTGATGCAAGTGGAGTTGTTGGAACGTCTGAATTTATCCAGAGTATAGGTGTGTTCGCCGCTCGCTTCTTGAACGACGATCTTCAAGCCATCGACATAAACGACTTCACCATCAGCACTGGCCACCACGCTGCTGCCGGAGTCTTGAGCGATACGGTGTTCGATACCGGTACCGACATAAGGACTGTGTGGATTCAGCAACGGAACGGCCTGACGTTGCATGTTGGCGCCCATCAAGGCACGGGTACAGTCATCGTTTTCCAAGAAGGGGATACACGCGGTAGCCACAGAGACGATCTGTTTGGGCGAGACGTCGCACAATTCGACATCGCTGGCATGGACCATCACCG
Organism: uncultured Erysipelotrichaceae bacterium; assembly: GCA_944327105.1. Lineage (GTDB taxonomy): Bacteria > Bacillota_I > Bacilli_A > Erysipelotrichales > Erysipelotrichaceae > CALVGN01. The sequence continues at coordinate 7,389 of CALVGN010000047.1, forward strand.
TTTCACCGTTGATACGGGCAACCACGGTGGCACCTTTCAAGTGACCGTTGACCACTTCGTTGGCCTGAGCGATGACATAATCGGCTTCATCATCCGCAGATAAGTAGATCACTTCATCTGTGACCGTACCATCGGGTTGGACCACACGATAGGGAGTTTGCAAAAATCCATATTCGTTGATTTTGGCATAAGTCGTTAAATTGGAAATCAGACCGATATTTGGACCTTCCGGTGTTTCGATCGGGCAGATACGACCATAGTGCGAGTTATGGACGTCACGCACTTCGTAAGAAGCTCTTTCTCTGGTCAAACCACCGGGACCCAAAGCGGAAATACGGCGTTTGTTGGTCAGTTCAGCCAATGGATTTTCCTGGTCCATGAACTGTGAAAGCTGACTGGAGGAGAAAAATTCCTTGATAGCGGCCGTTAACGGACGAATATTGGTCAATGTCTTGGGGGAGAGATTGGTCGCATCCGAAATGGACATTCTTTCCTTGACGACCCGTTCCATTCTGGCCAAACCAATCCGGAACTGGTTTTGGATCAATTCACCAACGGCGCGGATACGACGATTGCCTAGCATGTCGATATCATCGACGGTACCGACCCCATCCATCATATTGAACTGATAGGAATAGTAAGCGATCATATCGCTCATGGTGATCGTCTTTTTGCTGTTCAATGGATCCACACCGATGACTTTGATGTCATGGTTTGGATCATTGACGGTGCTGATATGGACCACCTGACAGGCAGAACCCACTAACCAGATGGTGATACCATCCATATCCTTTAATGTATTGTAGGCATCCGATGCCACTTTGATCACCGGTGTATCCGGGATATAACGGGCACACAACGGTTCATCGTCCACCAAAACATCCTGATCATTTCCATCGGTGATCCGACCGATCACATACAGACGCTGACCATAATTGAGTAAACTGCTAAGATTATTGCCATCCACTGCAACCGGTTTGGCCATGATGGATGCATAAACACTAATGGTATCCACACCATTTCGCTTCAATGCTTCCACATCCGTTTTGGTCAAAACCGTTCCCATATCCAATGCCAAGGTATCGGTATAGATCCCTTCAGCCAGGATACGGCCGATCAATGCCACATTGGCACCAACGGAAACTTCTTCCCCAAACGGATGCGAGAAATCATGATTGAAGGGGAACACTTCCATATGATTGCCCTGCTTGACCGTATTGCGCAGCAATTCATGTTCCTTTTTGGTGATCAATGTGCCCTTGGTCAAGACCACCTGATCATTGCAATCTTTGATATCCTGGTTCAAAACATGTCCATCCATCCGATTATGGACACCCAGTTTCTTCCATGTCTTATATCGACCAGCTTTGGTCAGATCATAGCGCCGATAGTCAAAGAACTTGGCATTCATCAAGTTGATCGCACCTTCATACGTGGCGACTTCATCCGCACGCTGGTTCTCATATAAATTGATCAACGCTTCACTGCGGGTCGCTACCTTATCGGCATTAAGCGTATTGACGATATCTTCGTAGTTTCCAAAAATAGCGGTATATAACAAGGTATACAGGTTCAAGAATTCGCGTTCTTCACCTGCTGGATCGCTCAAATCCGCTTCAAAGCCTTCCAGACCCAGTGTGGCCAGGAATTTTTTGAACTCCGTGGTATCGGACGCATTTTCACCCTTGTGCAGATCCAATGAAAAACCGATGGTCTTCAGCAAGATCGTGCTTAAGATCTTCCGCTTACGATCCACTGACAAATTCAGCACACGGCCCAATGCCTGCTTTTTGGAGTCGCTCATCAATTCCAGCCACGTTCCACGTGCCGGAATATATTCGCTGCTGTAAATGTCCTTGCCGGTCTTGTCGTCACTGCTGACATCAAAATAAGCGCCCGGAGAGCGGACGATCTGGGAGACGATGACACGTTCTGCACCATTGATGATGAATGTGCCCGTTGGGGTCATCAACGGGAAATCACCCAAAAAGACTTCCTCGCTTTTGGTGATGACTTCACCGCTTTCGCTGTCCACCATTTCCAGCTCCATCGTCGCACGTAGCGGTGCGGCATAGTTGCATTCACGGTTTTTGCATTCGTTGATTGAGAATTTGGGGGTACCAAAGGAGTAATCCTTGAAGGACAGGCGCATTGTTTCGGCGTAGTTGCTGATGGGGTACACATCATTGAATACGTCACGGATGCCCTGTTCAAGGAACCATTTAAACGATGCGGTTTGAATTTCAACCAGATTGGGCAATTCCAGTTCGCCGCTGGCTTTGGAATAATCCCGTCGAGTTGCTTTCTTTCCGCATTGAATAATACGATAGCTCTTCTGATCTGCCATGTTTCCTTCCTTTCCTGATTTGGTTTTTTCGTCATTGCCGCTTTGTCGAAAAGCGACAAGACAGCAGTCTATAGTGTAATCATTGAAAGTGGGGTGGTCAAACAAAAAATGGGGTTTGAAAATATTTGTCAACTATTTTCAAAAGAAAATTATGAAAATATCAAAATTCATGTCATTTTGAGTGGTATGTACAAACTCACTATATTTTGATATGGTTAAATCATGCGATACGATGGGCTTTTAAACCAATTGGTGGATACATATCACGGTATGCTGACCTCACGGATGATGGATGAACATGGGATCCCGCGACGCGAACTGGCACATTTGGTCCAAGATGGCATATTGATCAAAAAAGATCGCGGGCTTTATGTTGTCAAAGGATATACGGAAGATCCATTCATTTATGGTGCATACCATTATTCAAAGGGGGTTTATGATCTGGATGCTGCCATGAGTATCCATGGTTTTACCAATGTATCCCTGCCTTTAGCCATGGCATTTCCTCAAGGGACCAATACCACTCAGATCCATAATCCGTGGATCAAACCATTTACGGTGAATCCATTGCGTTATAAAAACGGTGTCCGTAAAAAACGGACACCGTTGAAAACATACATGTGTACGTATGATCTTCCGACCACGCTGATCCATCTGATCATGCGTAAAAATGATATCGATCCATCCAAGATAAAGCAATGGTTCAACCAATATCTTTCGGTATACCCAAGCGATGAACTTTATCGCATTAGCAAACTATTACGCTGTGAATCGAAATTGATTCACTATCTTTCACAGATCCAGGATCATCAATGAATGCCTATGCGCGGGATGTGGTACCAAGATGCGGTTGGTAGAACTGTGGATCCCTTCGCTTGATCAAGTAAATGATCCACAACAATATGGTTTTGAATACGGATGATAAGGTCAACGTCCACCACACTCCGTCCAAACCCAGCCAACGTCCCAATAACATGGCCATTGGCACACGAATGATGGTAAAGACCACGGAGATCGAGGAAGGGATCATGGTCGCACCAAGACCGCTGAATAATCCATTGATCCCATATTCTACCGCCATGGCGATCTGAGATAATGCCAGGATCTTGAGATAATGTTGTCCCATGGGGATCACATCCGCTTCACGGATGAAGATAGAAAAAATCAAGGTGGCACCAAAATAGAGGATCAACGTTGTAATGGTGCCCCACAGTGTCAATAAACCCATGGATAGACCATAGCCTTTCTTGATCCGATCCACCTTCCCGGCACCACAGTTTTGTGCAACAAACGAACTTAACGCGACCCCGTATCCCTGGGCGATCATCCAGGTGATCGATTCGATCTGGGCGCCCACCTTCTGTACCGCGACTGCGGCATCGCCATAATCGGCAATGATCCGGGCAATGAACATGGAAATGATCGAATAAAATGCCGTATCGGCAGCCGATGGGGCGCCCAGCATGACGATCACCTTGATGCGATCCCATAATGGTCTTCTCCATAACCTTACTTGATCAAAGACGCGATGATCTTGGCGGATGACGCGAATAAACAACAGTGTGACGATAAGTTGAGCAGCAACGGTAGCAATGGCGGCACCCGCCACACCCATGGCCGGGATAAGTCCAAATCCAAAGATCAATACCGGATCGAATATGATGTTGGCCACCAAACCGACTGCGGTGGCTTGGAAACAGACTTTCGAATTGCCCATGGCGGTCAAAATACCGGTAAAAATGGTATTGAGAAACTGAAAGATGGTCAAACCACAGCAAATCATCAAATACACGCGTGCATCTTGGATCACTGCTTCACTGGAAAAATTAAAAAATGCGACCATGGGCGAAGCAAAGATGACACAGACCACGCCACACAATATGGAAAAAACGATCCCCATCTGGATGGCAGATTGGGCATATTGTGCCGCCTGGTAATGATCCTGACTGCCCAGGCATTGACCGACCTTGATCTGACCACCGCTGCGGCACATGGTGGATAAACCATTGATCAATATGACAAACATCCCCGCAGCACCCACTGCCGCAACGCTGTCGGCACCCAAAAAGCCGATCCAGATCATATCGGTCAAGTTGTAGGCCATCTGAATCAACGAGGTGGCCATGATCGGAATCGCCAGTTTGGTTAATGTGGGTAAGATACGTTGGTTCAATAAATCCACATGACGGTTCATACTTCACTCCGTTTCACTGGTTCGACCATACCAGCTCGCTTGGATAACCACAAACCCTTTCTTTTTATAAATGGGCTTTACCTGATCATACCATTGACGCAATGCGTTGATCGTTGTGTCGGCACCTTGTTGCTTACGTACGACCAACATCAATGATCCATGATCATTCAGATAGGATCGGGCTTGCTGGTACCAATGATAGAGTTTGGTTTTACCAACACGGATGGGTGGATTGGAAATGATCAGATCATACGATCCGTTGACCATGGTAAAACCATCCGATAAATAGAAGTTGACATTGCATCCATTGGTTGAACCATTTTTCACGGCTAACTGCACTGCACGTGGATTCACATCGATCCCTTCCACCTGTTCGATTTCAAAACCACGGTTGAGAATGATCGAAACCACCCCTAACCCACATCCAAAATCCAATACACGTTTGGGTTTTAATCCACTGACTTTAAATCCTTCCACTAAATATTTGGTCCCCTCATCCACATGATCCTTGCTGAATACGCCATGATCACTATCGAAGGTATATATGGTTCGACCATATTCAAATGTAAACGTAAACGGATCACTTTTGATCATGGTGTTGTCATCAAAATACATATGATGTGCCATGGTCTAATCCTCCGCTTCCAATTCAAATACCATATCTCTTAATTCCGCCGCCCGTTCAAAATCCATCACTCGCGCCGCTTCTTTCATCTGGCTGCGTAAATTCTCGATCAATTTCGCCTTATCCTTTTTGCCATACTTGTTTTTCTTTTTCAGATAATCCAACGCCATCTTCTGCGTTTCTTTACCGGCGATCGCATCACTGACTTCCTTACGGATCGTTTTGGGAACGATCCCATGTTGATCATTGTACGCTTTCTGGATCGTGCGCCGTCGATTGGTCTCATCAATGGCATGGCGCATGGATTGGGTCATCGTATCCGCAAACAAGTACACTTCCCCGCCGGCATTGCGGGCCGCACGACCGATGGTTTGGATCAAGGAACGCTCACTGCGTAAAAATCCTTCCTTGTCGGCATCTAAAATACAGACCAACGACACTTCCGGAATATCCAGTCCTTCGCGAAGCAGGTTGATCCCCACGATCACATCGATCTTGCCTAAACGAAGATCGCGGATTGTTTCGGTACGTTCCAATGTCTTGGTTTCATGGTGAAGATATTTGACGTTGACATTATGGACTTTCAGATAATCCGTCAGATCTTCCGCCATCTTAACCGTCAAGGTGGTGATCAATACCCGCTCATTGCGGTTAACGCGTTCATGGATCGCATCCAAAATGACATCGATTTGACCCATTGTGGGTTTGACGCTCACCAATGGATCCAATAATCCAGTCGGGCGGATGATCTGTTCCACATACGCCCCATTGGTTTTGGATAATTCATAATCTCCAGGGGTGGCGGAAACATAGATGACCTGGTTGGTCACGGATTCAAATTCATCGAATTTCATCGGTCGGTTTTCCAATGCGGACGGCAGTCGGAATCCATAATCGACCAATGTCTGTTTGCGGTTGTGGTCCCCAAAATACATTCCTTTGATCTGCGGCAGGGAAACATGGGATTCATCCACGACCAACAAATAGTCTTTTGGAAAATAATCAAAAAGGTTATACGGCCGTTGTCCGGGTTTACGCCCGTCGATGTGCATCGAGTAATTCTCAATGCCGCTGCATCGCCCGAATTCTCGTAATGATTCCAAATCGAATGTCACCCGCTGCTCCAACCGTTCTTTTTCCAATAATTTGCCATTATCTTCAAAATATTGAAGCCGTTGTTTCAATTCTGCTTCGATGTCATCACACGCTCTTGCCATGCTCACGCCATCACGCGCATAACCCGTCGCTGGCGAAATATTATAAAGCTGATAAGCCGCCAGTACTTTTTTGGTTAATGGATCGACTTCGCAGATGCGTTCGATCTCATCATCAAACATCTCGATGCGGATCAAAAACTGATCGGTATAACCCGGAGTGATATCGATCACATCCCCATTGACGGCAAAGGTACCACGTTTGGCTTCCATATTATTGCGGGTATATTGCACGTTGACCAGTTTGCGTAACAAATCATTGCGTTGGATGGTTTCACCGATACGTATGGTGAAAAACATATCCTGGTAGACTTTCGGATTATCCGAGGCATAAATGCACGCCACCGATGCCACGATGATCGTATCCCGTCGCTCTAAGATGGAATTCATCGCCGCCATGCGCAACATATCCAATTCATCATTGATGGACGTGCTTTTTTCGATATATGTATCCGTTTTGGGCACATAGGCTTCTGGTTGGTAGTAATCGAAATTGGAAACGAAGTATTCCACACGGTTATGGGGAAACAATTCCTTGAATTCACTGTAGAGTTGACCGGCCAGTGTTTTATTGGGTTCAAAAACCAATGTTGGGCGATTGGTTTGTGCAATGACATTGGCAATGGTGAACGTCTTGCCGGTGCCGGTGGCACCGAGCAAGACTTGATCTTTTTGATGATGGTTCAAACCATCCACCAAAGCCTGAATGGCTTTGGGTTGATCTCCACTGGGAGAATAATTGCTGATCAATTCAAAATCAGGCATGGTCCATCTCCTGTATCGCTTTCATCAATACGGCATCCGTTGTGATATCGGATGCATAACGCGCGTTGACATCATCATATAAAGCATCATAGATGGTCTGGTTCAAACCATTGGAAAAATCATGACCATGGTCTAAACAATAGTTCGCCAATGCATCATAGGTGGTTTGATCCATGTATCCATCTTTACGCTCGATCGGATATCCCAGAAAGGAAAGTTGCTGCTGAATGGTCATGGTTTGATACGATACGGTATCAATCTCACTGGGTTGGGTATCATCATAGGTATAAACCAAGGAAGTGAGTGCTTCATCCAGATAAACTGTGATATCCGGTTCAATTCCCACTCCATCAATGGACGATCCATCGGGAGCAAACCATTTGCTGGTGGTCACTTTCAGATAACTGCCATCCCCTAAACTGAAGGAAGATTGAACCGACCCTTTGCCATAAGTGGTCGAACCCATCACCGTCACATGATCCAACAGTTGATCCATCGCCAAGGTAAAAGCTTCCGCAGCGGATGCGGTATTTGCATCCACCAAGATGATGAAATCATCAAATTGGGTATACCGATCCCCATTGGTTTTATATTCATCCACCGTACCATTGGCATCTTCCGTGGTTAAAACCACTTCACCTTCAGGGATGAATAACGAAGCAATATCCTGCATACTGGCCAGATAGCCACCCCCATCATTGCGTAGATCAATGATCAATTGGTGCACACCATCCGCGATCATTTCATCCAGATATCCCCTGGCATCCGCTGCTGTGGTGGAACCAAAATCATTGATTTTCAAATATCCGATGTTATTATCCAGTATCTTGCCATAGACACTGGCGGAGAAGTCGGAACGGGTAACGGTATAGTTGATGGTTTCACCATTGCGTTCAATGGTCACGACCACCTTTGTTCCGGCTTCTCCCATCGCCAGATTCTGGATCTGACTGATATCATCCAGTTCATTGACATTGATACCATCCACTGCAACGATGATATCCCCTTCTTTGATTCCGGCTTGATCGGCGCCACTGCCTTTATACACTGCAGTGATCAAGGGAGATTTGGTTTTGACATAGGAGACTCCCAAACCAACGGCATTGGCATCGATGGAGGTAAAAAAGGCATCGGTATCTTCCAGATTGAGATAAGTGGTATGCGGATCTTCATTGGTTGCAGTCAATCCAAGCAATGCATTGTTCATCAACTGTTCATCGATGTTTTCGATTTCATCATGGTAATACCATTTCTCTTGCATCATTTCAAACACCGTTTTGACTTTGTTCAAAAAAACCGTGGTCGGTTCATCGGTTTTGGGCTGATAACCACCCACTAAAATCCCGATCATGAATATGGCAATACACCCACTTATAAGACAAATCGTCTGCAAGATGGTCTTTCTGCGTTTATTCTGTTGATCCTGTTGGGGCCACAGCCGGGCTTCGATTTCACTGATCTTCTCGTGATGGTTTGCTGCCATGGAAACCTCCTTTAATTTTTCAATGCTTTAAGTATACTAAGCAATTCAGGGATGGTCGAACCATCCCTGAATTGGCATTATCCATCGTTCGTGCATCATGGTGTACCGAATACCGATTCCGGTTGGATCCGGCACGGTGTGCCACCGACTTCACATCGGCTGCCTAACCCCCATCCGGCACCGAAGGTCAGATCTCCGTTCCATTGGCTCGCATATTGCTTGCTGGAACCATCAAACCCAAGATCGGTCACTTCCACATGACAATGTGGACCACTGGAGTTACCACTGCTGCCAAGCTGAGCAATGGCCTGACCCGCCGAAACCGCATCCCCTACAGATACACTGATCGTATCTTTTAACAGATGCAGATACTTGATGCCATACAGATGTCCGTTGATGTTGACCACCAGATAGATCTGGTTGCCACCACCCCATGTACCACCATAGGCGTTGCCACATCCGTTGCCTAGATTTCCATAATCACAGCCATTGACCGTATTGAGCACGATCCCATTGCCCACGGCAACCACCGTTGAACCCAGTGGTGCAGCAAAGTCTTGACCCAGATGCATGCCACCGCTTGGATAATACCATGTGCCCGCTGAAGTCGAGGCCGCCGGGACCGGTACGGTCCATCCAGCGGATGGACCCGGATCGGCACCACTGGCCGCAATGGCTTCCTGGATCGATTCAAGATTGGCCGCCAATTGATTTCCCTGGGCTTCCAGATCTGCGCTTTGCTTTTGGAATTCTTCCGCAACCACTTGCGCCATATAGCGCTGGGATGCGATTTCTTCCTGATGCGCGACCACTTCCGCTTTGGCGCTATCCAATTCAGCTTTCTGGGCTTCCAATTCGGCGCGGTCGGTTTCCAATTTATTTATCAGGCCATCCAACTCTTCCCGTTGGGCATTTTCATAACTGCTGACTGCATTCAAGACACTGGTACGACGCAACATATCATCAAAACTGGTGGCACCCATCAAAAAATCGAAATATTGGTTCAACCGCATGCTGCTTTGGTTGGACACCATCCGTTGTTTGATCGCATCGATCAATTCATCGATGCGTGCTTGGGTTTCATCGATTTCCGCCTGTTTGGCAGAAATCTGACTTTCCAACGTAGCGATCTGGGTATTGAGTTCACTGATTTGGACCGATAAGGTATCGATCTGTTGGTTATAATCAGCGATCAAATTGGTATAGTACTCGATATTGGCGGCGATTTCTTCACGTTGCGCTTCGATATCGGCAATTTGCTGCTGGATCGATTCGCTTTCGCTGACCAGACAGCTCGTATATGTCGAACAAGCACTGGAATTGCCATTTCCGGTACACACGGATGGATCTTGATATTGCGAACAATCCACACCATTTTCTTCACCTTCACCATATACCGGGATGGTCATGGTCAAACCAAGCAATAGCGTTAAAACCAGTCGGGATGCTTTCTTCATCGTGTCCACCTCAAATACTTGGTCACGGATAAGAAGGATCCGACAAAACCGATGACGATGGCAAAACCAAGCAAAAACAAGCCGATATACAGAATAAAGGGATGGGGCGGGATCAGCACAAAGATGCTGCTTAACAATACCCCACCGGTATAGTTATATAAATAGATATAACCAAAAACGGTCACGATGATGGGAATGATCGAACCAAGGACACCGATGATGATGCCTTCTACCAAAAATGGTGCACGGATGTATCCATTCTTGGCACCCACATTGCGCATGATGGAAATTTCTTTCTGACGGGCAAATATGGTCAATTTGATCGTATTTTGGATCAAAAACATCGTCAATATGGTCAATGCTGCCACGATGATCAAACCACCGTTACGTACCACATCGAGCATGTTGATCATTTCAAGTGCACTGGTACCACCATAGTTGACATCGGCAACCCCATCGATATTCACGATGGTATTGGCCACCTCTTCCAATGATTTTCCATCATCCAATGTGACATAGTATGCATCATGCAATGGATTATCACTCATGATCAGATCCACGATCGCCTGATCCGCCTGGGAATAGTTTTCCAGATAATACTGAGCTTCATCATCTTTGCTGGAAAACGTGACACTGCGCACCCCATCGATCGCATTGATGGCCGCACCGATATCCGCTTCACTTTGGGCATCTTCATGGTCATAATCGATCAATACCGAGATTTGTACCTGTTGTTCGATATCTTTGGTGATTTCATTCATGTTGATCATCAATACTGCAAAAACAGCGACCAGTATCAATGTGATCGTCATCGCAGTCGCTGAGGAAAACGCCATGGATAAATGACGTCCCACCCCATAGAATCCTTCACGGATATGACGGAAGAAACGTCTAATCATGGCTGAAATATCCTCCCGCATCGCTGTCGGCCACGATATGACCGGCTTCAAGCGCAATGGTACGCTTGCGGTAGCGTTCCACGATACCGCGATCATGCGTCACCATGACGATGGTGGTCCCTTCTTCCCGGTTGATCTTTTCCAATAAACGCATGATTTCATTGCCCATGGTCGGATCAAGATTTCCGGTGGGCTCATCGGCAATCAATACTTTCGGTTTATTGGCGATGGCACGGGCAATGGCGACACGCTGTTGCTGTCCGCCGGAAAGTTCATTGGGGAATGCATTGGATTTTTCGGTCAGATCCACCATGCGTAAAACGTGGCGTACGCGAGAGCGGATCTTATCCCGTTTCATATCGATGACTTCCAATGCATAGGCGATATTTTCAAAAACGGTCTTACTTTCCAACAAACGATAGTCTTGGAAAATCACACCGATATTGCGCCGATACAAGGGCACTCTGCGTTTGGGTAAATTCCCCACATCGATGGTGGCGACTTTAACGGTACCACTGGTGGGGATCAATTCACCATCCAATAATTTGATCAGGGTGGTTTTACCACAGCCGGTCGGTCCGATGATATAGACGAATTCGCCGGCTTCGATTTTCAAATTGACATTGTTCAATGCGTTGACACCGGTACGGTAGCGCATTTTGACATTGGTTAATTCGATCATTGGTTCTCCTTTGTTCAAGGTTGTATCCGCGCATGAGAAAACGTGTCGGTTACATTATTAATATTATGGATGAATTGGATGAAAATGAAAAGTAACGGGCAATGATTTCACGCTTCTTTCAAAAAGAATGCAACAATGGTTGAACCATGAGAAGATGGATGCAATTATCCCATGGTTCAACCATTTTTTATTGGCACGATTGCCATTTTCTGTCTCTTAAGGATTGAAGGAGTATTTGTCCATGCATCATCTGATTCCATGGTTGAACCATCGTTGTCGACCATCCTATCCCCGTCATCGCCACTTCGATGATCCACACCTGAATGATCGGGATAGCTATGCCATCGATCAGATCCGAAGGCAGATATTGCGCCTGCTTAAAAAACAACCCACCCTATCTCTTGGTAAACTGGCGATTTTGCTGGATTTGAACATCAACACGCTGAAATATCATATCCGTGTATTACAGGCCAACGGCAATCTGAAATACATCGGTCGCCCTTACCATGGCATATGGGTGGTTCAAGCCCCATTGAAACGCCGATAAAATCCACCGAACCGCTCAATGATCCATATTCAGCACCACAGCATGATGCTGTTTGAGGGAACGTTTGCAATCCAATATCCGCTGGTTGCTGCTGCCTCGAAAGGCCAACCCTGGATTTTTAAGATCCTCCACAAATGGTCCATCGACCAAGATATCGATGCATTGAAGCAGATCGATCAAATCCACATCGTTTTTGGCTTTGACATCCATCAAATGTTCGAATGTGAACCCACTGTAGCACCAGATGGATTTATCGGGATACATGGTTTTGACTTGCCGGCAAAGATCCAATAAAGCGCCCTGGTTTTCCGGTTCCAACGGTTCACCCCCCAGCAAAGAAAGACCGGCGATATAATCGGGTTGCAACCATTGTAAAATGGTCTTTACCACCGTTTGATCAAATGGTTTCCCATATTGAAAATCCCATGCTTCTTCATTGAAGCAGTTTTTGCATTGATGCCGACAACCGCTGACAAAAAGGGATACGCGCACCCCTTTGCCATTGGCGATATCAAAGTTTTTCAGACTTGCATAATTCATAGTTTTACCTGGTTAGACCATGGATGGGAATATGCATTGCATATTCCCATCCTCAGATTTAGAGATGTGTGACACGCGATTTGATTTCCTTGGTTTTACCAACGTTCCAGAAATTTTCACCCAGATAACCACAGGTCCTGCGGGTGACATTCATTTTCGTCTTATCCCGGTTTCCACAATTTGGACAATACCATTCCCCATTGTCATCGATCATGATTTCCCCATCATAACCGCATACCTGACAATAATCGCTTTTGGTATTGAACTCCGCATACTGGATGTTGTCGTAAATGTATTTGACCAATTCACGCAATGCATCCAGATTATTTTTCATATTCGGGATTTCCACATAACTGATGGCACCACCACTGCTGATGGGTTGGAACTGACTTTCAAATTTGAATTTGGAAAAGGCATCGATATGTTCGCGAACATCCACATGGTAGCTGTTGGTGTAATACCCTTTATCCGTGATATCTTTGATCGTACCATACTTTTCCTTGTCGATGCGGGCAAACCGATAGCATAACGATTCCGCCGGTGTACCATACAACGCAAAGCCCAATCCGGTCTCGGCTTTCCACTTGTCACACGCTGCACGCAGATGCTTCATCAGTTTCATCGCAAAGGCACTGCCACTTTCACTGGTTTGGGACTGGCCGGTCATCAACAATGTGGTTTCATACACACCGATATAACCCAGACTTAACGTGGAATAACCACCCTTTAAAAACTTATCGATCTTTTCACCCGGTTGCAATCGTGCAATGGCACCATACATCCAATGCACTGGGGAAACATCGGCTGTGGTTCCCAACAACGCATGGTGGCGGCACATCAAGGCTTCATAGCACAGATCCAACCGCTCATCCAGCACTTCCCAGAAATCTCGGTTTTCCCGTTTGGCCACGATCGCGGCCTGAGGCAAGTTCACGGATACCACACCTTGGTTGAAACGGCCTTCGAATTTGTAATTGCCGTTTTCATCTTTCCATGGACTCAGGAAGGATCGGCATCCCATGGGTGCAAACACGTTGCCTTCATAGTTGGCTTTCATCTGTTTAGCGGAAATATAATCCGGATACATGCGCTTCGCACTGCATTTGACGGCCAATTCCGTTAAATAATCGTATTTACCACCGGTCAAATTGTTGTTTTCATCCAACACATAGACCAATTTCGGGAAGGCTGGTGTGACATAAACCCCTTGTTGATTTTTGATGCCCTGCAGACGTTGACGTAAAACTTCTTCGAAAATACGGGCATTTTCTTCGATGTATGGGTCATCATCCTTCAAATACATGAACAAGGTCACAAATGGGGACTGACCATTGGTGGTCATCAACGTATTGATCTGGTATTGGATGGTCTGAACACCGCTGGCGATCTCATACTTCGTGCGATCTTCCACCAATCCTTCGATGGTCGCTTCATCCAATTTATCCCCATAATGGGCACGGATCTCTTTTTCAAATTTGTCATGTGAGCGACGAAGATATTTGCCCAAATGTCTCAATTCGATGGACTGACCACCGTATTGACTGCTTGCCACACTGGCAATGATCTGGGTCGTCACGGTACACGCCACTTGGAAACTCTTCGGTGTTTCGATCAATTTCCCATTCATCACCGTTCCGTTATCCAGCATATCCGCGATATTGACCAGGCAGCAGTTGAAAATCGGCTGCAAGAAATAATCGGCATCATGGAAATGGATCATCCCTTCATCATGGGCTTTGCTGATCTTTTCCGGCAATAACAGTCGTCTGGTCAGATCCTTGCTCACCTCACCGGCGATCAGATCACGCTGGGTAGAGGCGATCACGGCATTCTTGTTGGAATTTTCTTCCATGACATCTTTATTGGAATGCTTGATCAAACCAAGAATGGATTCATCCGTCGTATTCTGTTTTCTGACCAGTGCCCGGGTATAACGATAGATGATGTACTTTTTGGCCAATTCATAATGGCCCTGTTCCATCAGTTTTTCTTCCACGATATCCTGGATATCTTCTACCAGCATGCGTTTTTTGTTCAATGATTCGATGTGCAGGACAATGGCATTCACATCGGATTCACTGGCACGCTGATCCGTATTCACTTCTTGATTGGCTTTACCAATCGCATTGACGATCTTACTGGGATCGTAATCGACGGCGCGACCGTCACGTTTGATGATCTTCATAAAAGCTACCTCGAAATTCAATTTTTTGTTGCCCTCTCAGTATACGCTTGATCTTGTTTTCATTTGTTGCGATTGCAACACTTGAAAGCTATAATGAAATCATGAATGAAAAAGAGATCCTGCGGTTGCTGGAATTGATCAAACCATTTCCCCGTGTGTTTTCCAAAACCATTCGCAAAGGGGACGTCGTCGCGGATTATCTAGAGAAACGAGATCGGATCTTTATTCTTGAAGAAGGGGAAGCCGATCTGATCAAATTCGATACCAAAGGGGCCAAATATATCCAGGAGCATTACACTGACCATGATTTGTTCGGTGAGATATTTCATGCCATTTCCGTTTCCGGAGAATACAGCGTGATCGCGGATACCCGATGCACTGTCACGTATTTTTCCTTATCGGATCTTAGCGACGAGACCGCCTCCCATACAAATTACCCCGAGATCGTTGGTCTTTTGTTATCGATTTTCAGCAGCAAGTTCGAACAATTGAATTTTCATATCGCCATGTTGAGCAAACGGACGATCCGTGATCGTTTGTTAACGTATTTCAACGATTTGGCCAGACGGAATTACCAACGGGTATTTTATGTACCGATGAGCTATACCCAGCTGGCGGATTATTTATCCGTGGATCGCTCGGCCATGATGCGGGAGATCAAGAATTTGGAAGATGAAGGATTCATTGATCGCAATAAGTATCGGATCCGTTTATTGACCAATATATAAATGGTTTGACCATTTTTTAATGATTTGACCATCACTTCTCTGATTTTGTGGCACAATAATGCAGTTCGTTTTTCAGGGAGGTAGATATGCAAAAGGATCTGACACAAGGAAACCCATTCAAGACATTGATTCGTTTTGTCTTACCGATCATCGCCGGAAATCTGTTCCAATTGTTTTATACATTGGCAGATACCATCATCGTTGGTCAAACCATGGGTGCCAATGCTTTGGCAGCTGTTGGTGCGACCAGCAACGTCGTGGCTTTGGTCTTATCGTTCATCGAAGGCATCGCCAGTGGTTTTTCCATCATTGCTGGCCAGCATATCGGTGCCAAACAAAGCGAT
Source organism: uncultured Erysipelotrichaceae bacterium (assembly GCA_944327105.1). Taxonomy (GTDB): domain Bacteria; phylum Bacillota_I; class Bacilli_A; order Erysipelotrichales; family Erysipelotrichaceae; genus CALVGN01. The sequence goes on from CALVGN010000047.1 coordinate 23,399, forward strand.
GATACACGCATCAGCATTGCCACTGGCACGGTCTTATCCATTCTGTTTACCCTTGGTATCACCATTTTAACCGTTGGTTTAGCTCCCGTGATCCTTTCCTGGCTGAATACCCCGGCCAATATTTATGATATGGCCTATGACTATGTGATTTGGATCTTCATCGGAACGGGTGCGACCATGTTTTACAATTTATATTCCAACTATTTACGCGCAAAAGGCGATGCGCGTACACCTTTAGTGGTCTTGATCATTGCTTCCGTGTTGAATATCGTATTGGACTATGTATTGATCGTCTACGTCCATTGGGGCGTGGCCGGGGCTGCTATTGCGACAGTATTTTCACAGTTTGTCGCCGCATTATCCTGTTTGATCTGCGGTATGCGCATGTATCCTGAATTTCGCATCACGATAAGCGATATCCATCGCGCCAAAGAAAAGATCTGCCATCATCTAAAAATCGGATTACCCATGGGTATCCAGCTTTCCATCATGGCCATTGGATTGATCGCCATGCAAGGCAGTGTCAACGCTTTAGGATCGGATGCGATTGCCGGATTCACAGCGGCTGCCAAACTGGACCAATTCCCATTAACGATCAATACCGCATTTTCTTTAGCGATTTCGGCATATGTCGCCCAAAACTACGGTGCGGGATTGATACAACGGATCCGCCATGGCGTATGGATCGGCATGATGCAGATCAGTGTATTGAATCTTATCATGGGCATCTTTGTGATCGCGTTGAAGGGTGGATTCGTATCATGGTTCGTCAATGATCCGACAGTAGCGATCAATGATTATGCATCGACCTATTTCCTCGCCGTGGCACCTTTCTATATTTTATTGGGCGCCATCAATATTTATCGCAGTGCATTACAGGCCTATGGCAATATCAAAGCTCCGTTTCTTTCGTGCATCGTTGAATTGATCTTGCGCACCGGTGGGACAATCCTGTTGGGCTCTTGGCTGGGTTATATCGGCATATGCCTGGCCACACCGGCTGCGTGGATCGGATCAGTCGCTGTGTGTGTGCCGATCTATTTGATGGATATGCGGACCATGGAATGTGGGTATTGATCGTTTCTTTTATCCTTTTAAATTAAAGGTGTTTCATAAAAAAAAGGGCAAGCCAATCGATGACTTGCTCTTTTTTGAATTCAGGTTGTATAAGGGAAATTACTTCACTTCGACAACAGCGCCGGCAGCAACCAGTTTTTCCTTGATTTCGTCGGCTTCTTTCGGGCTGATCTTTTCCTTGATGTTGCTTGGAACATTGTCGGCCAGTTTCTTGGCATCGACCAGGCCCAGACCGGTCACTTCGCGGATCACCTTGATAACGGCAACCTTGCTCTGACCGATTTCCTTCAACACAACGTTCACTTCGGACGGTTCTGCGTCTGCAGCAGCAGCAGCGCCAGCAGCAGCAACGGCAACCGGAGCAGCAGCGCTGACACCGAATTTTTCCTCGATGGATTTCACCAGATCATTCAGATCCAGGATAGTAGCTGTTTCTAAGTAGCTTAAGATGTCTTCCTTTGTAATAGCCATGATAGTTCTCCTTTTCTTTCTTGATTAGGCAGCGGCTTCAGCTGCGCTTTCTTCCGGTTTGGCTTCCTCTGCAGCTGCAGCAGGGGCGCTTGTTTCTTCCGGTTTTGCATCACGTACGGCATTGACGGCGTAGCAGACATTTCTCAACGGAGCCTGTAAGCAGCTCATAAACATGGAGATGAGGCCTTCTCTGCCCGGGATGGATGCGATTTGAGCCATGTTGGCTGAATCCAAAACGCGACCTTCAACGATACCGTTTTTCAACACCAATGCTTTGTGTGTCTTGGCAAATTCAGCCAGGATACGGGCCGGTGCGACGGCGTCGCTGGAGAATGCAATGGCATTCGGACCGGTCAGACCTTCGCACAGATCGGCGAAGTCTGCACTTTCGGCAGCACGGGATACCATTGAGTTTTTGTACACTTTGAATTCAACGTTTTCAGCGCGCAATTTACGACGAAGTTCAGTCACTTCCGCCACGGTCAGTCCACGATATTCGCAGACAACAGTAGAAGCAGATTCCTTCATCTTGGTTGCGATGGCTTCAACTAAAGTTTTCTTGGATTCCAAGATCTCTTTATTCATGTGTTTCCCTCCAACCTTTTCTAGATCAATACGCAAAATAAAATCCGCGTTCGCCACAGGCAAAGACACGGATAAAGATTAAATATTTCACTATTTATTCTTCCCTCGGTAACATGATTAAGCCATATGGCCGTTACTGTCTTTGGTATTGAACGAGCATTATTATTGTCAAATACTACGTCAATGTCAATAACAATTAATGTTTTTAGAACAAATAATTGCGCAATTTACCAAATTCGCCGTAAAGCTCCTTGCTTTAGCAATGGGGATATAAGGCGATTTTCAAAGTTTTTCAATAAATTGCTCTTATAACATTCCAATATATTGATATTCATTATATAATATTGGTATGAAATACAAATCAAATCATAATGTTGTCTATTCCTGTAAATACCATGTAGTGTGGTGCCCTAAGTATCGCCGTTC
>CALVGN010000048.1 GCA_944327105.1 uncultured Erysipelotrichaceae bacterium
TCAAAATTAGTCAGTTCATTAAAAACATTGGGAATGTGAATTTCGGTTAAAATTAAAGAAATTCTTTTTGCTATGCATAAAAATCCATGGATTTCGCGACGTTAAAAGCTAAAACTTATTAACATGCTTTTTTCACAAAAAAAAGGACTGTAACTTTGGAGATCTATAATTTAGCTCTTTTCGTTACAGCCCCCTCCACAGGTGGATTGGATAGCTATGGCTATACCCCTAAACAATTTAAATAGACTTTATTGTTGCAATACAAAGATCAATGAAGCATTGATCGGTAATTCGATCGTACCACCGGTATATGGGCCGTATGTCTGTCCATTGAACTCATAATACATTTCAAATGGGGTAAATTTGACGAAGTCATAGGAACCGTTGCCCATCCGGTAACTCATCCGATTGGCAAACGTCGGGAAATTTGTTCGCAAGGTTTCCATGACTTGTTCGGCACTGGTCGCACCATTGGTTACACCAAATCCGGTCGTTTCGTTCAACGTAATCGATGTCATCTGAGGTCCTTGGGAAACACTGACAGAGCAGGACAAATTGTTCATATCGCAACTGTGCGAAATGATATTACCATTAGCGACCGTGTCATGGTATTGCCATGAAGCAGTGACGGTGATGCCATTGACCACACAACTGTTTCCACTGGAGCAAAGCCTGGTCCAAGCAGATCCATCGCTGACCGGATCCTGCGGTCCTTTTGAAACGGTAACGTTGACGGTCACCGAATCTTGACCTTTGACGACTTCGCCGCTGTTGCGATCTTGGGTCAATATCGTTCCTTTTGGTTCAGTGCTTTCGCTACTTCCGACATTTTTAAGGATGATGCCATTATTTAGATTCCATGTGCTGGTTGCGGATCCCCATGCCGTACCGATGTAGTTGCCAATGGTTATGGTGGGTTCAGCACCTTTGGATACTGTGCAGTAGATGGTCTTACCATCGATGCGGCAGTCATAGGTTCTTCCAGACGCAACAGCGCTGTTGTATTGTTGGTTAGAAGTATCGATGGTCCAACCATCGGCACCTTCACTGCGTGCCGTACTGACACGAGCGGATGCTTCATTCGCCGTCAGGTTATTGAAATCACTGGCATTTGGACTATAGGCACCCTTGGATGTATAGAAATCGACATAGGTGCCTTCATTGACGTTGGTCCCACCACTGATGGAACAGCTCATCACATTGCCATTGGCAACGGAATCACTGTAGCGTGTTCCTTTGAACGTACCCTGAAGTCCATTGTCACTCAATGTTTTTTCATAACTGTCTTTTGAACCGGAGCATTGGGGTACAGTGACCTGTTTTGCTTCATACACATTGACACTGACTTCGACTTTTCCATTGATATCGATTGTTTTTGTATTGGTTTTGACCAGATTGTCGTCAGCTCGGGTATTGGTCACGACATTGGTACGCGCAATGGAAAGACCGGCACCCAGGTTATTGAGGGATTCGATCTGTTTTTCAAATTCAGTGTAATCTTTGTTGGTAAAATCACCGACCTCGATGGTTGAACCAAGGGATAACGTAAAGCTGATGGTCTGATTGGCTGAAACCTGGGTGCCGGTTTTGACACTTTGGTTGATGATCGTTCCTTTTTCACTGGTGGAGTAACGGGATTGAGTGAAATTGCATTTTAATCCGTTTTCATTGCACCAAGCACTGGCACTATCTTTAGTTTGACCACTCATATCTTCCATCAATATGGCTTTACCAAGGGATATGGTTACGGTCAGTTTATCCCCGGTTTTGATCATCGTTCCGGCTTTGACGGATTGACGGATCACTTCTCCGGTTTCCACCGTGTCGCTGTAATCAGTCAAATACGTTACTGCAATGCGATTTTCGGCTGCCCAGGCCGCCACATTGGATTTGGTATAACCCGATAGATCGGGCATTTCGATTTCAACACCGATCCGCGCCTCGGTAATCGCAAACGTGACTAAGATCGCATCGGAACGTTTTGCTGTGGGCGTCGTGATGTTGATGGATAAGAACGAACCATCCGTTGCATCTTCATCGACTTGATATTCATAGGTGACGTCAGTGAATAGATTGTCTTCGAACCATTGCATGATTTCAGTTTCATTCATGGTTTCAAAGTCCGGTAATGTCACTTCATAATCGGGGTCTTTGCCATTTGATACGGTGAAGGTGATGATATCATTTTCTCCCATGGTGGAATCGGATTCGATCGACTGGGCAATGATATTGCCTTCCGGTACAGTTTCACTGTATTGGCTGATGAAGACACAATGGGTCTCATCCAGTTTATTGTCATCACACCATTGTTGGGCTTGTTCACTGGTTGCACCAATCTGGTTGGCGACATTGATGCGTTGGTTGGAACCATTCATAAACAGGATCAATGCGACAATGATTCCAAGCATCAACAAAAGTATCAAAACAAGTAAAGCAATCGATGCTTTGTTATGGGTGAGGGTATAAATAATGGAAGGATTGACAGGGGTGGTAGGACCATCATCATCCCAGTCTGCATTATCCCCATTATCATCCATTGAATCTGTGGGGGTATCACTTTCATGATCCACACTTTGTTCATTGGTCGCATCATCTTTGGATTCTGGTCCATTCGTTGCAAAATCCGCAATCTTAAGATTCCTGGTTTGATTCGAACCATTGATGTCTTCTTCTTTTAATATTTTATTCAACGCAGTGGTCAGACCCATGGTCTTTCCATCGTCATCATTCATGGTCGAACCATTGTCTTCAATTGGTTTGACCATGTCATTGTCTTTCATTTCCATACCACAAGTATATCATGATGTTATCTCTTGTTCTGCTTTAGCCATACCATGAATGTGGTAGAATGATTTCACATGAAAAAAAGATGTGCTATTTTATTGACCTTATTGTTCACACTGAGCTTAGGCGGTTGCTCCTGGATCGACACGATCACCGGACGCAGTGCTCGGGAAGCTCAAGTACTTTATGATGGATTGTACAATCAACTGGTGTCAGCCACGACCTTCGATTCGAGTGTCACCGATTATAATCTGACACTCGATGTCACTGAGAATTCGGATACGTATACGATGACATTGACCATTGATTCACCACGTATTGCCATGCGTAACGTAGAAGTCATGCTCATCGATTCCATGGCCCTTTCAGATCAAGATCAGGGAGTGATTTTGACCAGAGGATTGATGGATGAAATCATTCACTTGGTTCCCAACCAGGTTTATCCCGATTTGAATGCCCTTGAAAGCGTGAGCGTGGAATCTACATTTACTGCATTGCCGCAGACGATCCGCGTCATGGTTTCCTACATGGATGAATCGGGTTCAACCACGTATAAACAGTTCTTCCTGTTTGAAATCGATGCAGTGGGCACACAGACATATACCCCGCAATAGATTTAAAAACCGGCATATGCCGGTTTTTAAATGGTTGAACCATTATAAGATATGGGTCGGATAATGGTCTGATTTGGATACGCTTGGATCTTTTGCATACGCATTCATGAATGCAATGACACTGTCGGTAATGCTATTTGGGGTAGAAGCCCCGGATGTAATGCCAACTGCATGACAATGATCAAATACGCGAGGATCCAGTTCACTTAAATCATTGATCTTGACCACCGTATGCACATGAGCGTTGCTTTTTGCCAATTGCTCCAGTTTATTGGTATTGTTGCTGGTCGTATCACCGACGATGATCATGCCATCAATGGTTTCATCCATATTCAATACCGCATTTTGTCTGCTGGAAGTTGCAAAGCAGATCTGAGGTTCGATCAATGCATCAGGATACTGAGCTTTGATGGCGTTGACTAGCGAATCGACCATCGTGGTACTCATGGTCGTCTGAGTGGTCACCACGATCTTGGTATGTGGATCCAATTGAGGAATATCGTGTGGTGTTTCAATGACCCTTACTTCCGGATGGTTGAAACAGACCCCTTCACTTTCCGGATGATGATGCTTACCGATATAGAAAATGGTATAACCATCCGCAATATGGTGCATCACCTTCTCCTTGGTCAATTTCACATCCTCACAGGATGCATCCACCACGATCAATCCTTTCTGCTTTGCTTTCTCAACCACATATTCACTGACGCCATGTGCACTGAAAATCACCACACCTTCATCGATTTCATCCAATAATGCATATCGTGTTTTTCCTTGATCCATCAATGTATGGATTCCCAAGGATTGCAATGCTTCGGTGACATAATGGTTATGAACGATCGGACCAAGGATGGTAATGGGGGTATTGGGGTATTGCTTTACGGTGTTTTTGGCGATTTGGATCGCACGTAACACCCCTTTGCAATACCCACGCGGAACTAATGGTATAATCTTCATGCATTGATTTTATCATTGTTTTTTGCATCAATGATCATAATGATAAGGAGGAACCCATGGAGCATTTCAATACCAAACGATCCATCAGTGAATGGATCGACAATTTTGGTTTCAACCAATATACCCCTATCCAATCCAAGACGATCCCGCTGGCTTTAAAAGGTCGTAATATCATTGCCCGCTCGGCAACCGGTACCGGTAAAACGCTGGCATATCTGATTCCGCTTTTAAACAGTATCAACGTCAATAATCCCAATATTCAAGCTGTGATCACTGCCCCGACGCGGGAGTTGGCCCAACAGATCTATTCTGTGGCCAGCAGTTATCGCAAATTTGAATCGGATATCAAGATCCGACTGGTGATCGGCGGGGTGGATCGATTGAAAGAAATCGACGCGCTACAGCACAGTCTTCCCCATGTGGTGATCGGTACTCCGGGACGTATCAAGGATTTGTTTTTGAAAGAAAAAGTATTGCGTGTCGAAAAGGCCAAATGTTTTGTTGTCGATGAAGCGGATATGACGCTGGAATTTGGATTTTTGGATGATGTGGATGCCATCTGTGGTCGAATGGATCATGATCTACAGATGATGGTATTTTCAGCCACGATCCCTCAATCACTGATTCCATTTCTTAAAAAATATCTAAGCAATGCGATCACGATCGAATCCGATGAAGACAGTGTGTTTGCACCGGATATCGATTATCAACTGATCAACTGCCGCGGGCGGGATTATAACGAAGTACTGGTATCGGTATTATCCGGGATCAATCCATATGTCTGTCTGATTTTCGCCAATACGCGCAAACAAGCCAGCCTAACGGCGGCAATGCTGCGCAATAAAGGCGAAAAGGTAGTCGAGATCCATGGTGGATTGGAAGCACGCCAACGTAATACGGCATTGAAACAGCTGACCAGTGGTTCAACCAAGTATATCGTGGCCAGTGATATTGCCGCCCGCGGGATCGACGTTCCGGAAATTTCTCATGTCATTTCATTGGGTTTTCCCATGGAAATCGAATATTTTATCCACCGTGCCGGGCGTACCGGTCGCGCAGGCAGCCATGGTGTCTGTATCACCTTGTATAATGACAGTGACCACAACACCATCAACCAGCTGAAAAACCGCGGGATCCGTTTTGTGGAAGGTCAGTATCGCAATGGAGCGTTCAAACCGGTTCGTCAAAAAGGAAATGGATTATCCAAAACCGATGCGATGCGCATCGAAATTTCAAAAACATTGCCGAAAAACAAAGATAAGATCAAGCCTGGATATAAGCGTAAGCGCAAGGCGATGGTGGATAAGATCATGCGCAGCAAAAAACGTGCCTATATTCAGTCCAAAATAAAACAACAGCGTGTTGAACGTTATAAATCTGCACAACGGCAAAAACGGGAGGAAGCACAATGATTCGCATCGGTGCGCATTGTTCCATGAAATCTCCGCTGTATCTAGAAGGCAGTGTCAATGAAGCATTGAGCTATGATGCCAATGCATTGATGATCTACACCGGACCGCCGCAGAATACCAAACGATCACCATTGGAAGCTTTGCATATTGAGCGTGCACGGGAATTGATGAGACAACATGGTATGACCATGGATGCCATGGTGGTCCATGCGCCATATATTATTAATCTTGGCAACAGTGTCAATCCAAGTACGTATGATTTGGCCATTAACTTTCTCCGTATGGAAATCGAGCGGGTACAGTGTATTGGTGCAAAGTATATCGTCCTGCATCCGGGAAGTCATACCACTGGAAGTTTTGAAGATGGAGTGCGTTATATCATCGATGGTCTCAACCAGATACTCAAACCCAGTGATACGATCATGATCTTATTGGAAACGATGGCTGGAAAAGGCAGTGAGATCGGTAAGAATCTAGAAACTTTGAAATGGATCAAAGACCATGTCCATCTCAGTGATCATATTGGTTTTTGTGTGGACACCTGTCATATGCATGACGGGGGATATGATCTATCCAATGTCGATCAATGGATCGATACGTTGGACGCGACACTTGGTTTAACCCATATCCCAGTGATGCACATCAATGATTCCAAAAATCCCTGTGGTTCCCATAAAGACCGGCATGCCAATATCGGCAAAGGATACATTGGTTTTACCACCTTATATCGAATTGTTAACCATCCACGCCTTGAACATGTTATAAAGATATTGGAAACACCGTATATTGACGGAAATCCGCCATATGGTGCAGAAATCAAAGCATTGCGATCCAATGACCCCAATGCTTTGCCGGAGGGTGGCGCATGAATTACAAAGCTGTCTTATTTGACATGGATGGATTGGTATTTGACAGTGAACGGATCATGTATAGTGCGTACCAGTCCTATTGTGGTTTAAACCATCTCCCTTGTGATTTTGCCATCTATTCTTTATTGCTTGGTAAAACCAGTACCGAAGGCCGCCGTATTTTAGCCAATGCCACCAACGGCGCCATTGATTATGATCATTTTATTGCTTATGCAACCACCTATAAAAAACGGGTGATGGCATCAAGCGGTCTACCGGTCAAAAAAGGGTTTTACCAATTGATTTCCTATCTGGAACGTCACCATCTTCTGAAAGGCTTGGTTTCCAGTTCGGATCAGGCGGTGGTTCAAACCAATCTTCAATCCACATCATTGTTTAAATTATTTGATGTGATCATCAGCGGGGATCAGGTTGCTGTGAGCAAACCGGCTCCGGATATCTATTTGCGCGCCGCAATGGTATTGGGCGTGCAGCCGAGTGACTGTCTGGTATTGGAAGACAGTGAAAACGGCATCAAAGCCGGTGTGAATGCCCACATGGATGTGATCTGCATCCCGGATCTGGTCAATCACCCACAAAGTGTGTTGAATCTTTGCAAGGCAGTGGTGCCCTCGTTGGATCAGGTCATTGGTTATCTATGAGCTTCGCTGTTGTATAAAAAAGCATGATTCATTTTTGAAATCATGCTTTTTTATATATGGTCGAACCATCCTTATCCGATCATTCCAAGATGTTCCAGTAAAATCTTCAATCCCAGGATCACCAAGATGCATCCGCCGATCAGCTCCATGTTGAACTTGAATTTGCTTCGAGCCAGATAACCGATATAAACACCAATAAAACAGAGAAATGCGGTCAATATACCGATAATGGCAACAGCCATCAAAATGTTGGTCTTCAAAAAAGCGAAGGTCACACCGGCAGCTAACGCATCGATGCTGGTAGCAACCGCCAAAACGATCACGGTTTTAAAATCCAGAGAATCAAGATCGTGTCCACTTTCCTGGATTTCATCGTTTTGAAGGCTTTCCCTGATCATGCGGATCCCTAGAAATCCCAGCAAGATGAAAGCGATCCAGTGATCGATGGATTGGATATAGGATGCAAACGCGATGCCCAGCAAATAGCCAACAAGTGGCATCAATGCTTGGAAAAATCCGAAAACGATGCTCAGTTTCAATGCCAGCGGGAATGCTTTTTTGCGAATCAGCATCCCTTGGGTGATGGAAACGGAAAAGGCATCCATGGCTAGCGCGATGGCTAATAATATGATTTCAGCAATGGGCATAACGACATTCTCCTTGGTCGAAGTTATCAGAACAATGGATCGAAAAGAAAAGCATTGCGGTGGTTGCCGCAATGCTTCTATTTTATGTTTTTTTGGATCAATAGCAAGGCAATACATTGCCCCATTCGTCGACCCAGGTACAGCTGGGATCGGGGTTCTCAGTGGTTGGAACCAATTCCACATTGCCGATATCTCCACAAACCCAGGCATCCGATCCACTGAATCCACCACAGGCAGACAGGGTACCACTGGTGGTGATGGTCGGCCAGACGGTGGTTGCACCAGATTCGGAAGAAATATCCATCAGATATTGACCGTTGAGCAATAACTGGCCCCAATAGGAATATCCACCCATCAATGCAGAAGTGTTGAGTACACATGGTCCGCTGGCATGGATCGTGGTTGAACCATTGGAATACGACAAATCTTGAACACCGCCATTGCAGATACCGGATACATTCCAGCTGACGGTGACGGAACCATCCGCATTCACCGTACCGCTCATACCGGTTAAATTGCCAACGGATTTATTTTCCAGTGATTCATAGACGCTGACCAATGGAACGTCATCAAATTTTTTAAGCCGTTCACCGGTCACTAACCAGCTGTTGTCCATCCAACTTTCTTTGTAGGCATACGGCCAGGAGCCATTGACATAGGTGATTGTGGAGATTTCATCTTCTGGTTTGTCCACGCCCTCCATCAACTGATCCATATCGGAAATTTCAGCGACACTGTCCAGCAATACTTCAGAAACAGCACCGGGCAGGTTGCGTTGAGAAATGTAATTTTCATACCAGCCATCCTGTGCACGATCATATCCCATCCATACAGCATTAGTGTATTGATTGGTGCTGGAAACCATCCATTTATCTTTGGCGGCGCTGTTCGGTACACCGGCAGGTGCTGGAGTGCCCCAGTCGGTCGTGCCGGTTTTGGCATAGACCGGATATTCACGTTTTAGTCCTTGCATGTAGTTGTAGTAGGGACCTTCCACACAATAGCGCATCAATTCATCCACAAAGTAGGCCGCACCGGAATTGACGACCTGGTCGGATTCGGATGCGCCTTGGATGGTTTGACCATCGTGAAGGATGTAATCAATGGTATGGGGTTTGTTGAACTCGCCCAAATTGATCATGGCCGCATGGGCACCGGCCAATTCTTCCAGGGAAACATCAAATCCATAACCACCGATGGCAAACTGGATATTGTAGTAATCATCATCGAAATGGTCGAAACCAAGCCGATGCAGATAGTCAAGGATATATTCTTTGCCCACGGTAGCTTCCACTTCCTGTAATGTCGAAATGGCTGGCAAATTCAGTGATTGGCCCACTGCCTGTTGCAGCGTGACATCTCCGCGGTAGTCGTTGTCAAAATTGGAGAAGATGTGCGAGTTTGGATTGTTGGGATCCAATGGGATCGGACGATCGGTCACGATATGGGTGGTGGCCCATCCCAATTGATCAAATGCCAACGCATAGCTTAAGAATGGTTTTACGGAAGAACCCGGGTTTTTGTATTGGTCGGTGGCACGGTTGAGCAAACGCGCACCAGCATTGTAGTTGCGGCCGCCGGCGATGGCAATGACCGCACCGGTGCGGTTATTCATCGAAATGGCCGCAAACTGGAATTTATCATCCGGCCAGTTGATTTTAATCGAACCATCCATCAATCCTTCCATCGTATTCTGAACAGAAGGTTCCATATGGGTATAGATGTCCATGGATTCGATGGTGGGATCCATTCCCGTCAATTCAATGGTTTCATTGATGACCGCATCAATATAACTCTGGTATTGACCATCGGCATTGGGTTGGGCATTGTCTTCCCCAGCCAGTAAATCTTCCAATTTGATGGATTTGGCCAGATCACATTCCATCTGGGTGATATAACCGTGATATACCATCATATCCAGTGTCTCATTGCGTCGGCTGGTGGCTTCTTCAAGGTTGATGTAGGGGTTATACAGATTGGGCAGGTTGATCATTCCGGCCAAAAAAGCACTTTCGCTTAAATTGAGCTCATTGGCACTTTTACCGAAATAATACTGGCTGGCTTTTTCCACACCGCGGATGTTGCCGCCAAAATTGATCCGGTTGAGATACAGTTCGAAGATGGTTTCTTTATCAAGATGGCGTTCCAGATTCAATGCCAACCAGATTTCCTGTGCTTTACGCGGAATGGACTTTTCTGCCGAGGTACCGCCTTGCAGATCATCAATGGAGAAATAGGTGTTTTTGATCAACTGCATCGTAAATGTAGAACCACCTTGACTGAAGTCCATGCTTCTTAGATTCGCTAATGCAGCGGACATGAAACGGGGAAGGTCAAAGCCGGGATGTTCAAAGAAGCGAGAGTCCTCAATGGATAAAAATGCATCCACCAGTGAATCACTCATTTGTTCATATGCGATATTTTCACGCAAATAAGCGCCTAGTTCGGCCACTTCATTGCCATGTGCGTCATAAATGACGGTGGAATCATTGCCGACAAAGTTATCCAGTTCCAGTGTCGGGGCATCTTTGATCATATTGTAGCCGATGATGCCCACGACAATCACGGCGGCAAAGCAGATGACCAATAATATCAATAGGATGGCCGCAACCGTTGTTTTGGCTTTGCCGGCCGGTTTATACAGGAAACTCACTTTATCCTCTTTTCTGTTTTCATGGAATCGACTGTTTCGTTGATTCAGTGATTTGGTTTTGGTAACCGTTACTTTGGGTTGGTCCATGGTTGGATCATGGGATGATGGGTGATCCATCATGGTTGGACCATTTGCGATATGGGTTGAATCCATTACTTCAGTTGATGTTTTGGCTGAAGTATCATCTGGATCATCCGCGACTGATTCACAATCGGGCTGATCTTTCGACTGATCAACCGGTGGTTGTTCCATTGCTTCGTTACTTTCGTTGACTGCAATGGTTTGATCCATGGTTGTATCATTGATGATCGACTGTTCATTTATCGTTTCAATGTGATCTGTTGATACGGATCCATCGGTTGACTGGATGGGATTTTCAATACTATCAGGGGGTTGGATGCACGCATCTTTTGAATGTGAGCCTGGGCGATGCTGCATATTTTTACGACCGGTTGCCAGAGCATATGTATGCCCATTGACAACCAGTTTGTTCTTTTTCTTTTTAGGCATGGTGCTATTGTATCAAAACAAGTTTATGAATGATCTTGCAATAATGTGAAATCGGTCATTTTAAAGTATTGGAAAGCGATCCCGTGCAAGCCGATATGCGCTGAAACGCTATTGCATAGCGGAATGATCTGGACAGTGGCATAACCAATGCGTTGTTTGATATCTTTTTCGATGCGTTTGGCCAGATCCAGTGAATCGATATGCGCGATGGTGATCAAATACGAGCTGTCCACACAATCGTTGACGATCAGATCTTCCACATAGGAAACGGCTTTGCGCATGGTCCTTATCTTGGCCAGTACATCCACTTTGCCATTGGTACCTTTATTGATCTGCATCACTGGCGAAATTTTCAAAAGGGATGCCAATGTAGCGGCCATTGGTGTCAGGCGTCCGCCACGTTTGAGATGATCCAGATCCACCGGGATCATGACGGTATTGGTGCTTTCGATGGTTTCATCCACAAATTGGCGGATAATTGCTTCACTGCAGTTGGCTTCCACCAATGTCTTGATGCCTTGAAGAATATATTCCTGTACCACTGCTGTCACATAGTGGTTGATGATCTTCAAAGGGATATGATGGGCTTGAGCACAGGAAATGATGGCGTCATAGCATCCGCTTAATCCCGGACAGATCGGACTGGCAACGACCAGATCCACATGGTCTTTTTGACATTGTTGGAAATATTCATCGATCAAACCATAACTTGGCATGCTGGTCCGTACGATTCTCTGTTTTCTTAAATCATCATATAAACGTGATGTGTCATATTCTTCGATATCCGCATAACTGTGATCATCCACGGCGATCTGCAATGGCAATACGTCGATGCCTTTGGTGTTGAAATATGCTTTAGATTTTCCGGTACCTGTATCGGTCAAATAACGAATCTTCATACCCGTTTGCCCCCTTAAACTCTTTTCTTAATTCCTATATTATAATATACCTGATCTAAAGAAAGGATGGCCTGGATGGGACCATTATACGCACGAAGTGAATATTCATTGCTACAGTCCACGTTGCGTGTGGATGCCTATGTGAATCAATTGAAGCATTATGGGTATAGCTATGGTGCGTTGTGTGACCACAACGTGCTTTATGGTGCCAAAAAATTCAATATGTGCTGTAAGCAAAATGGCATCAAGCCGTTATTCGGTATTGAATTTGAGATCATGATGGATCGCGTGGATGCTTCGTTTGAGGCATTGGCGATGGATAATGAAGGATATGTTGAATTGATCCATTTATCCAGTGCAGTCAATGACGGAAAAGTCGGTATCGATGTTTTAAGTGGGTTGAACCATTGTGTGTTGATTGCATTCAATGATGGAGGAATATTTGAAGATGCGGTATTGAATCAAGATATGACGCAGTTTCAAGCGGTGGTTGAAACCATCCGACACTATCATCCACATCATAATTATCTCGCATTATGTTACCAGCAGACGCGTTATTGGGCGAATGCCAACGCGATCGCGTTTAAAATGGCCACAGCCTTGAACTTTCCCTGTGTGGGCATCAACCGTACGTTTTATCTGACACCTGATCAGGCGCAAGCCTATCTGGTGGTCAATGCCATACGGATGGATAAGACCATTAGCGATGCGACATTGGTTCCGGATAATGATCGCTATTTATTATCGATGAACCAGTATACGGATCTGTATCCAGAAAGTGTATTGAAAAATCATGATGGCATCGCATCGTTATGCAATGTGGATTTGGATGGTATTACCACTTCACTTCCTGCTTATCCATTGCCTAAGGGAACAAGCAGCAAAGATTATCTGAAAGCACTGGCATTGAAAGGATTGAAAAAACGACTTCATTGTGATCAATTGCCCACCACGTATCAGAATCGGTTGGGATACGAACTCAGTGTGATCGAAACCATGGGATTCAGTGATTATTTTCTGATCGTGTTTGACTATATCCGTTTTGCTAAGAAAAAGGGGATATTGGTCGGACCAGGCCGCGGTAGCGCGGCCGGATCATTGGTTTCTTATGCCATTGGGATCACGGAAATCGATCCGATCCACTATAATCTTCTATTTGAACGCTTTCTCAATCCGGCCCGTGTGTCCATGCCGGATATCGATACGGATATACCGGATGATCGCCGGGATGAAGTGATCGAATACTGTGTCAATAAATATGGTCCAGACCATGTGGCCCATATTCTTACCTTTGGTACATTGGCGGCAAAGCAGGTATTGCGGGATGTAGCGAAAGTCTATGGTTTAGCCAATTATGATATCGATCGGCTGACCAAAACCGTTCCCAATACCCCGAAAATCACGTTAAGTCATGTGGTTGAAACCAGTAAAGCATTGGCTCAGCTCATTTATGAAAATCCTAAAATCAAAACCATCGTGGATATTGCATTGCAATTGGAAGGCTTGCCTCGACATTGTTCCACGCATGCCGGTGGTATCGTCTTTTCATCCAAACCATTTGATCAATGTACACCCACGTTGCATCTGAATGAATCCATGTTGACGACCCAATACACCATGGAATACATGGAAGATATGGGGCTGATCAAGATGGATATTTTGGGGTTGAGGAATCTGACCATCTTGGATACGATTCGACAAAGTGTGCGTTGGTTGAACCATGATGATTTTGATCTAAACCAGATCCCATTGGATGACCCATCCACGTTCCGTTTGATCCAACACGCGCAAACCATTGGTATCTTTCAATTGGAAAGTGAAGGGATGCGCAATCTGTTGCGTCGGATGAAACCGAATTGCTTCAATGATGTGGTGCTAGCCGTGGCATTATATCGACCCGGACCGATGGAATTGATCGGACTGTATTTGAAAAATCGAGCCGACGGGAAAAAACGCTATGACGACAATGAGAAGATCGATGCTTTGTTGCAGGAAACGTGCGGCATCATGGTCTATCAGGAACAGGTCATGCAGATTTCCCAGATCGTCGCTGGATTTTCATTGGGTCAGGCGGATATATTGCGAAAAGCGATGAGCAAGAAAAAGGCAGATCAGATCGAGCGGCTGAAAGATGATTTTATCAAAGGGGCTTTAAACAATGGGTATACCATGGAAAAAGCCACGCATTGGTTTGATCAGATCCAGCGGTTTGCTGGATATGGTTTCAACAAGGCACACAGTGTTGCTTATGGTTTGATCGCATATCAACTGGCATATTTGAAAGTCCATCAGCCATTGGCGTTTTATGGTGCCTATATGAATTCGATCATTGGATCGATGGTGAAAACCAATGCTGCGATGATGGAATGTCGCAATCACGGCATCGAATTGTATTGTCCGAGTTTAAACACGAGTGGATATGGTTTTACCATCGAAAACCATGGATTACGCTTTCCGTTCAGTGCGATCAAAGGTGTAGGATCGGTATTGATCCAATCCATTCTCAATGATCGGAAACGATTTGGACCATATACCGGTTATGGTCAAACCATTGCCCGCCTTGTTGCACTAAAGTGCAACAAGGCGACCATCGAAACCTTGATCGATGCCGGCTGTTTGGATGATATCGATACCAATCGTTATATGATGAAAATAAATCTGGATGATGCCATGCGCTATGGGGATCTGGTGATCATCCATGATGATGGCGATCAGTATCATTTTGATTTTGATCTGTTATCCATGCCACGCATGGTTTCCGTCAAGGAAGATGCCAACCAGCGCGCACTCAATGAAGCCAAAGCTCTGGGTGTTTTTGTCTCCAGCAATACTTATGCGAACAAACGGAATCAATATGGTTTGACCACGACATTGCTGGCATCACTGAATGGTTTGACCAGTGGATACGCAGAAAGCTTTGGTATGATCGAGCGCATCAAGCCCCATCGGACCAAAAAAGGCGACATGATGGCATTCGTTACCTTTGCCGATGAATCCGGCACTTTGGATGCCTCGATCATGCCCGATCTTTATGCCAAGGTCGGCCAGGGTCTGACCATCAAAACCTATGCCCGTTTCCGTTTGCGTTTCAATCCCAAAGGTGCAATGGTCCAAACCATCGAATCCTTGCGTTAGTTTCATTCATTTTTCACACATCCATGGCATGATAATGGTCATATCAAACAATAGAAATGAGGTAATCCCATGACACGTATATTGATCGTTGATGATGAAGCGAAGATCCGTGAAGTCGTCAAAGAATATGCAACCTTGAATGGTTATGAAGTGTTGGAAGCATCCAATGGTCTGGAAGCATTGGATATGATCGAATCCACAGTCATTGATCTGGTCATTTTAGATATCATGATGCCCACATTGGATGGTTATGAAGTGTGCAAACGCATCAAAGCTAAAACCAATATCCCCGTGATCATGCTTTCTGCCCGTACCGAAGAATATGACAAGCTATTTGGTTTTGAATTGGGTGTGGATGATTATGTGGTCAAACCATTTTCACCCAAAGAACTGATGGCCCGGGTCAAAGTGGTACTGGAGCGGGGCAAAAACCCCAATAAACTCAAATATAGCTTTGAGGGGCTGGAAATCGATGAGCAGGGCCGTAGTGTCAAAGTGGACGGTGCTCCCGTTTCCTTAACACCGAAGGAATTGGATTTGCTGTTATATATGGTCCACAACCAAAATATCGCGCTTTCCAGGGAAAAACTGTTGAGCGAAGTGTGGGACTATGATTATTATGGGGATGATCGTACGGTGGACACGCATATCAAGATGCTGCGGCATAACCTTGGCCCGTATCGCGACTATATCGTGACCGTACGCGGCATGGGGTATAAATTTGAAACACGATCCTAAATCTGTTCGTTTCGCTCGCTTTCGCGGGATCCGTTTTACCGTCGGCCTGGCGTTTATCGCGTTTGCCATTGGCATCGTGATCGTGCTGGGCCTTTTGCAGTTTATTTTCATCAAACCGTATTATCGCAATTCACAGATCAACAATGTCGCCAATGTCGCCAATGCCATTTCATCGTATCTGACCGATCAGCCGTATGTGTCAAAGGCGAATTTACAACGGGCATTGGAAGTTACGGTCAATTCCAACAGCTGTGCGGTGATCTACAATCCAAACGGGATGATGGTGTACAGTGCGGATGGGATCGGTTCCAGCTGTATTTTCAATAATGTGATCACCATCAATGGGGTGGCGATGCGCCCTTCCACCATTGAGGGTGGTCTGACCATGGTGGATCTGTTACGTAACAGTGAAGGCACGTTATCGGTGGTATTGAGCAATGAAGATACTAAGCAGGAAACGATATTGTATGGTACGACCATCAAAGCCTTGTTTTCCAACTATTATATATTTGTCAATTCACCGGTGGAACCCACGGATGCTTTGATGAGCTTTTATTCATCCTCTTTTGTGGTGTATACCGCCAGCGTGATCGTGATTTCCATTTTTGTGGCACTGATCTTATCCAAACGCCTTTCCGCTCCCTTTGTTTCCATGACCAAAAGTGCGTTGACATTGGCCAAAGGCCATTACGATGTCGATTTCCAGGGTGGCTATTTCAATGAATCCAGAGAATTGGCGGAAACACTCAATGATGCGACCGAAAAATTAGGAAAAGTCGATGAACTGCGACGGGATCTGATCGCCAATGTTTCGCATGATATCAAAACACCGTTGACCATGATCACCGCGTATGCGGAAATGATCCGGGACATCAGCGGGGATAATCCGACCAAACGCAATGAGCATTTGGAAGTCATTTTGAAAGAAAGTGATTTTTTGAATCGATTGGTGACGGACATGAGTGAGTTGAGCAAGATGCAGTCGGGAAACTACATATTGACATTATCGGATTTTGATATGGTTGAAACCGTGGAAGATATGGTGGATCTATGTGGGATGTTGCTTGAAAAAAGCGATATCCATGTGCATATCGATGCACCCAGATCCTGCATGGTCAATGCGGATGAAATCAAAATCGGCCAGGTGGTCTATAACTTTTTGACCAATGCCATCAAACACAGTGATGAACATAGCTGCATCGATATCACCATCATCGACAGCAAAGACCATGAACATGTACGGGTCGAAGTCAAAGACCATGGTGAAGGGATCGATGCCAAGGATATCGACCATGTCTGGGATCGCTATTATAAAATCGATAAAAAATTCAGCCGGACTTCATTGCAATCTACCGGTCTTGGTCTGGCCATCGTCAAAGCGATTTTGGATTGTCATCATGCGCAATATGGTGTCACCAGTGAAAAAGGGGATGGCGCAACGTTCTGGTTTGAACTGCCCAGGATTCAATATTATGGATTATCTGATCAATAAAGCATTTTTCTATCATCAACCCAAAGATGGTTATCATGTCAATTCCGATACGATCTTTTTATCATCGTTTTTAACGATGCGTCATAAAGATGATGTGCTGGATATTGGATGTGGATGTGGTGCATTGATGATATTGGCCCATTATCGTTTTCATCCAAGATCATTGACCGGTATTGAAATCAATCCGGTAGCGGTTGAATATGGTTTGACCAATATCCATTTGAATCATATCAAGGCATCGATCATTTTGGGAAAGATCCAGGATCATCAACCCATTGACCAATATGATGTGATCATGTGCAACCCACCCTATTATCATCGTAGCAGGATGCAGCATGAACGCTACCAAGGACGCTATGATGATGCATTGCCATTGGAAACATTGGTCGAACACATGCATCGTCTGTTAAAACCAAAAGGTCATGCGTATCTGGTTTATCCAGTCCATGGATTCAATCGAGTGATGCGTGCATTATCGCGCTATGGTCTATCCATCGCTCGGATGCGTTATTTCCATCCACGGATGGAAAAAGATGCATCTATCGTTGCGTTGGATATCCGCCATGGTACGACCATGCATTGCATCGTTGAAAAACCATGGCAAAATGATGATCTAATCCACTTTCAAAATCAGCTTCGATTCATGGATAATATTAACCAAGGAGAAAACTTCAATGAATGAACCACTGGTAATACTGCACATCAAAGACCATGGGGATATCCAGATCCAATTGGATCCAACCCATGCACCCTTGACCTGTGCCAATTTCATTTCACTGGTTCGATCCGGCTTCTATGACGGATTGACCTTCCATCGCATCATCCCATATTTTATGATCCAAGGTGGTGATCCATTGGGGAACGGGACCGGAGGTCCGGGTTATACCATCCATGGCGAATTTCGATCCAATGGATTCGATAATCCGATCCAACACAAACGGGGTGTGATCTCCATGGCTCGCGCCATGGATCCCGATTCTGCCGGGAGTCAGTTTTTCATCATGCATGAAGATGCAGCGCATCTGGATGGTCAGTATGCGGCTTTCGGTCATGTGATCGATGGGATGGATGTGGTGGATTCGATCGCCATGGTGAAAACCAATGCCATGGACCGACCGATCCAGCCGGTTGTCATTGAAAAAGCAGAAGTGGATACGTTTGGTGTGGACTATCCATTTGAGGGAGGGAAACAATGATCAAAACCATCGGAATCGGCAATGACCATACCGGTATTGCCCTTAAACAAGCCATCAGCGACTATCTGAGCCAACAGGGTTATACCATCATCAACTATGGTGTCGACCAATTGGTCAAAGATGACAACTATCCTGAAATCGCTTATCCACTGAGTGTGGATGTATCCAATGGAAAATTGGATGGGGGAATATTGATCTGCGGCACCGGCATCGGGATGAGCCTATCGGCCAATAAAGTGAAAGGGATCCGAGCCGTTGTGGTCTCTGAACCGTATAGTGCCAAGATGGCCCGCATCCACAACAATGCCAATATCTTATGTTTTGGCGCCCGCGTGGTGGGAGTGGAAGTTGCCAAGATGATCGTGGATCATTGGCTGCATCATGAATTTGAAGGTGGTCGTCACCAAAAACGCATCGATATGATCACATCCATTGAACAAGGTAGCTTTGGTTCAAACCATCATTAAGAGGGAAACAATCATGAAATTCGATTTTGAAACCATCATTGATCGTACCAATACAGATTCTGTGGCTTATGGGATCGATCGGTATATCGAAGCGAGCTGGCCGGGTGTCAAAGTCAAAGATGGCATCGACCCTATTGCCATGTGGATCGCCGATATGTCGTTTGCCACTGCACCCAGTGTGGTCGAGACCATCGAAAAAAGACTGAGTCATCCGTTGTTTGGTTATTTTTCTGCACCCGATGAATATTACGATTCCATCATCCGCTGGTACACGATCCGCCATCATTACGATGGTTTGACCAAGGAAAACATTGGTTATGAAAATGGTGTATTGGGTGGATTATTGACTGCCATGCGCGTGTTATGTTCCGATGGTGACAAAGTCTTGTTGCATTCTCCGACGTATGTCGGCTTCAGCGGTGCGTTAGGCAATGTGGGCTACAAGATGGTGTTATCCGATTTAAAACTGGATGAAAATAACATCTATCGCATGGATTTTGACGACATGGAAGAAAAACTGAGCCATGGGGACATCCATGTGGCCATCATGTGCAATCCACACAACCCCAGCGGCCGTGTCTGGGAAAAATGGGAATTGGAAAAAGCGTGTGCATTATTTGAAAAGTACAATGTCTATATCATCTGTGATGAGATCTGGAGTGATCTGATCCTACCAGGATATCAGCATACCCCGTTGTTTACCGTTAGCGAATATGCCAAAACCCACAGTGTGACATTGTGTGCACCCAGTAAAACCTTTTCACTGGCGGGTCTTGTTGGTGCCTACCACATCTGCTTTGATCCGTGGATGAATGCCCGCATGGCCAAAGAAAGCAGCAATACCCATTACAATTCCATGAACTTGTTGAGCATGTATGCCAGTATCGGCGCGTATACAGACACGGGTGCACAATGGTTGGACCAGTTATTGACCGTGATCGATGAAAATGTCAATGTGGCATTGGATTATGTGCACCATCGCTTAAGCGGTGTCAAAGTATCCAAACCCCAGGGAACCTATATGTTTTTCATGGATTGTGAAGATTATTGCAAATCGCATGATATCGATATCGACACCGTGCAAAGAAGAGGAATCGAACATGGGGTGATCTGGCAGGATGGACGGAATTTCCATGGTCCATACCATATCCGTTTGAACCTGGCGTTGCCCACGGCATTATTGAAAGAAGCATTGCAACGATTGGTCAATGATGTCTTTGTTGATTAGTTGTGGTTGAAGGGAATACGCAAAAAGAAGCCGGATCCGGCTTCTTTTTGCTTGTTCAATCCAAGGCGAAGAGAATGTCATCATAGGTGGGCAGACCATAGTCTTCACTGGAACTGTTTTTTTCATATTCATCCACGATCATTCGAACGTTGGTTAGATCATCCACCAATGTGGATCGGGCCAGTAGTGCGGCTTTTCGATGGTCGCTTTTGCTTTGTTCCATCACCGCCTTTAAATCGATCCTCAGTTTTTCGCTTTTTTCATGCAGATCATCGATCCATTGGCCCAACTGTTTCACACGTGTGCTCAGATAATGGGGTGCATTGGTCGTACCAATGACATGGAGTGCGGAACCATGTTTGCCAAGGGATTCGACCATCGACGGCAGAAAATGACGGGTGATCATGTGGAGTGCTGTTCTGGATTCGATTTCCAGTGTTTTTTCATATTGGGAATACAGCACATCCTGCCGGCTTTCCAATTCTTTGCGGGTATAGATATGGTATTGTTCAAATAAATCGATGGTGGAATCATCCTGTAAAATGGCATAACTGTCGACAACGGTACGAATATGCGGCAAGCCACGTTTTTCGGCTTGCTTGATCCATTGGTCACTGTATCCATCGCCGCTAAAGAGAATCCGTTGATGCGTTTTGATCAGATCGATGCAGATCGTCAATGCTTTGGAGCGCACCTGATCGATGTATTTGATCCCTTCCAGTTGGATGGCCACATCATCCAGTTTTTTGGCCAGAATCGTATTGAGCACCGTGTTGACTTCAGACGCGCTCATGGAGCTGCCTAACATGCGGAATTCAAATTTATTGCCGGTAAACGCCATGGGTGAAGTGCGGTTGCGATCGGTATTGTCTCGCGGGATATATGCCAGTGTGGATACGGGTGGAACCACATGATTTTCCTTGGTTGAACCATGGGCATCTTCCGGATGCAGCAATCCATGTAGCAATTGGTCCAGATAACTTCCAAGATAGATGCTGATCACAGCCGGTGGTGCTTCATCGGCCCCTAAACGCAGATCATTGCCCGCAGAGGTGGATGCCGCCATTCTCAACAATGGTGCATATTCATCCACCGCTGCGATAAAACAGGATAAAAAGACCAGAAACCGGATGTTTTCCATCGGCTTTTCACCCGGTGCAAACAGGTTCTGTCCATCATCGGTCACCAATGAATAATTATCGTGTTTTCCCGAACCATTGATGCCTTTGAATGGTTTTTCATGAAGCAGCGCTTCCAAACCATGTTTGCGGGCGATACTTTGGATTTCTGCCATGATCAATTGGTTTTGATCCACGGCGATATTGACCGGACCATAGATGGGTGCCAGTTCAAACTGATTGGGTGCCACTTCATTGTGCTCTGTCTTGGCGTAGATGCCCAATTTCCACAGAGCGACATTCAGATCATCCATGAACGCTTGAACCTTAGCTGGAATATGCCCGAAATAATGATCTTCCAGCTCCTGACTTTTTGGTGCCTGTCGGCCAAACAGTGTTTGGCCGCATAAGCGCAGATCCAATCGTTTCAGATAATGATCACGGTCCACCAGAAAATATTCCTGCTCCAATCCGACCACCGGTTCGACTTTATGCACCTGTTTGTCACCCAAAAGGTTCACCATTCGCGTCGCAGAGCGATCGATGGCATCAATGCTGCGCAACAATGGAGATTTTCGATCCAGTGCTTCTCCGGTATAGGCCACAAAAACTGTAGGGATGCATAATACATTATCCTGAATGAATGCCGGGGATGTGCAATCCCAATAGGTATAACCACGTGCCTCAAAGGTTGCCCTTAGGCCGCCGCTTGGGAACGATGATGCATCGGGTTCACCTTTGATCAACGATTTTCCACTGAAACGCATGATGGGTGCATCGTGTTCATCCCGATCCAGAAAACTTTCGTGTTTTTCAGCCGTTGTTCCATTTAATGGTTGAAACCAATGTGTGTAATGGGTACAACCATGCGCCATGGCCCATTCTTTCATGGCGTGCGCGATTGCGTCGGCGGTGGAACGATCCAATGCGGTTTTTCGCTCGATCGTATCTTCCCATTTTTGGAATGCCGGATACGGCAAATGCTTCTTCATGGTTGCGCGGTCAAAAACCAGGCAACCAAAAGTGGCGATATCAAATTCCATGATCTTCTCTCCTTGATTCATGCATACCAGTATAGCGAATGGATCGGATGACGATAATCATAAATTTGATAAATTTCGTTAATTCTCGAAAATTTTTTCGAATTCAGGCGAAATTTTTGTCGTTTTTGGAAACTTTTGGAAAATAATTCGTAATTTCAACGATCAAACTTGAATTTTAAGTCAAATTTAACAAATAAAGATTCTTTAAAGTGTGTAGTGATCATTTGCTTGATCAACGAAACGTTGCAAATCAAGCCGCAGTCGATATAATTAATGCACTGGTAGGTGAATATGGCTCAGTTAAATCTCAATGCACAGCAGATCTGTGATAAGCAGTTCAATTCAGACTTCAAAGGATACAACCCGACCGAAGTTGACAGCTTTCTTGATTTGATCCTCGAAGACTACGATACATTTGCTTCGGTCATCCGAGATTTGAAAATGCAGATCGAACAGTTGAAAGCGGATCGAACCAATTTGCAGGCGCAGCTGATCGAATTACAAGGGCAGCAACGTGCGGTTTCGAATCACAGCGGTAACACCAACCAGCTGGATGTTCTCAAACGCATCTCCCGATTGGAAGAAGCGGTATATCGGAACAAACAATAGAAGGATATATATTAAGGATTGAAAATAACCGCTGGATCTTCATTGATTTAGAGGAAAGTCCATGCTCGCACATCCTGCGATGGATGTAGTGTTTGTGCTAGTCGAAGTCATAAGGCTAGGCAGGGTCAAACCTGACGGCGGCAGCTTTATTGCTAAGGGAAACTATGCATAAAGGCCTGAAAGTGTCACAGTGACGGAGTGTCTGTGGAAACGCAGACAGTGGAACGCGATAAACCCCGCAAGCGAGAAACCCAAATTTGGTAGGGGAATCGGCGGATGCGAACTGAAGCAAAAGCCGGATGCTACGCATAGATAAATGGTTATTACCGGGCAATCGGTACAGAACATGGCTTACGAAGTCCTTAATCGAAAAGAGGATTGCTCCTCTTTTCTTTACTTTTTGAAACCCCTGTGCTAATTTATCTAACGCAAAGGAGCAGATTCCATGGCAGATAAGCGAAAAGTGATCCTTACATGTACGGAATGCCTTTCCCGGAATTATTCGGTTGAAAAGTCCGTTTCGGCCGGGAATAAGCGTCTTGAATTAAGAAAGTATTGCCCAAAATGCGGTAAACATACATTGCACCGCGAAACAAAGTAGAGGTTGAGCTGATGAAATGGTTTTCGATTAAAGGCATTGTTGCCGAAGTTAAAAAAATCAAATGGCCGTCCATTAAGGATCTAGGCCGCAATACCGGTGAAGTATTGGTGTTCACGATCGCATTTGGTATTTTCTTTGTTGTATGCGAATTCGTTGTATCCACATTATTAAACTTTATTATCTAGGAGAATCGGGATGAGCGAAAATTTGGAAAAGAAATGGTATGTTGTCAATACCTATGCCGGACATGAAAATCGCGTGAAGGAAAATCTGGAACGCCGTATTGAAACGATGGGGATCCAGGATTGCTTGTTCAATATCATCGTTGCTGAAGAAGATGAAATCGAAATCAAAAACGGCAAGAAAGTCGAGAAGAAGAAAAACCTATTCCCGGGCTATCTGTTTGTTGAGATGATCATGACGGATGATGCGTGGTATGTTGTACGTAATACACCGGGTGTGACTGGGTTTATCGGATCGAGCGGTGGCGGCGCCAAACCGTTTTCCGTACCGCAGGAAGAGATTGACGGAATTCTTCGTCGGTTGGGCAAAACGGATAAGAATTATGTGGTTAATTTCGCGGTCGGCGATCGCGTCAAGATTTTGATGGGTGCGCTTAGCGGTAACGAAGGTGTGGTCGAATCGATGAATGACACCACGCAGAAAGCCAGTGTCATCGTCAATTTCTTCGGCCGTGAAACCAGTACGGAGATCCCTTATTTGGACTTAGAAAAGGTCAAATACTAATGGAAAACCGATCGGGTAACCGACCGGTTTTTAATTTTGACTTGTTACAAAAAAGTTTTCATAAATTCTTGTTGTTTTTGTCTTACGACTTGTGTATATTTGAATCACCGACAGGCGTGATGGTTCATCAACCTTGGTAAAAATCCAAATATACAAGAGTATAT
This sequence comes from uncultured Erysipelotrichaceae bacterium, assembly GCA_944327105.1. Lineage (GTDB taxonomy): Bacteria > Bacillota_I > Bacilli_A > Erysipelotrichales > Erysipelotrichaceae > CALVGN01. The sequence continues at coordinate 24,525 of CALVGN010000048.1, forward strand.
TTGGTCTTGGATTTGCTTTGTTGTAAACCTTGCAAAATTGTTTAAAAAATTTTGTTGACATTATCGCTCTGTTTGGTACTATAGAAAAGCACTGTTTAGTGCAAGTGATCTTTGAAAACTGAATAAGAAACCAATCAACGTCAATTTTAATTTTTGATAAAACTGACTCAAGTCAGTGTTTAATTTACGAGCAAATCAAATGAAGAGTTTGATC
>CALVGN010000049.1 GCA_944327105.1 uncultured Erysipelotrichaceae bacterium
GAAGAAAATGGTATCATTGGTCCGGCTCAGGGCAGCAAACCCCGGGAAGTATTGGTATCGAATCAGGATGATGCATGATTTGCTTGACAACATGCTATAATCAAATACGTTGAGCCAGTGAATAGGAGGAACTATGGGTATTTTTGATAAAGTCCGTGATTTCGTTTCACCTGTTGAAGGGGATGAAGACGATTACGAAGAAGAAGAAAGCTACGACAGTGAGCCGCAGCCGGCCGTGACTCCGAAAACGGCCAAGTATGAAAAACCGGCAACCAAACAGTTGCGTGGTGTGACCAACGGCAGCAGTGAAGTGTGTCTTTTTGAACCACGTTCGTTCGAAGAGGCGGAAGCGATCGGTACGAAGTTGAAACAAAACAGCTCCGTGGTCGTCAATTTGCATCGTTTGCCGCGTGAATATTCACAACGCACGATCGATTTTCTGACCGGTGTGGTCTTTGCATTGGACGGCACGATCCAAAAGGTCGGTCACAATGCGATTTTATGTGCACCCAAATGTGTGGATGTCAATGGTGGCATTTCACTTAACGGGGATGAAAATTAATCAATAGATTCAATGCGTCGAAGCGGACGGTCTGATGGTTTGACCATATAAAGCGAACCTGGTTTGGTGAAAGCAGGGGATGGTAACATCAGATGGATCACCGTGGAGCGATCATGTCGAATGTTTAAGTAGACATGACGTGACTTTCACGTTACGAAAGAATGAAGTGCATATGGTTTTAACCATATGAATCACGGTGGTACCGCGTATTGGTCAAACCATTGCGTCCGTTGAAGCTCAACGGACGCTTTTTATATCAAACAACCATATTGGATAAGGAAGGATTTATGGAAGGAAAGAATTACAAAGACACACTCAACATGCCCCGCACCGACTTTGAAATGCGTGGCAATCTGCCTAAAAAAGAGCCACTCATGGCCAAACAATGGGAAGCGGAAGATCAATATCACCAAGTCATTTCCCGCCACCATGGTCAAAAAGCTTTTGTGCTGCATGATGGTCCACCGTATGCCAACGGGAATCTGCATGCCGGTACGGCCATGAACCGGGTCATCAAGGATTTCATCAACCGCTCACATGCCATGAATGGCTATTACACCCCATTTTTCCCGGGATGGGATACCCATGGTCTGCCCATTGAAAATGCCGTGCAAAAGCTCGGTGTCGATCGCAAATCCATGCCCAAGGATGCATTCCGTGCCAAATGCGAAGAATATGCCAAGGGACAGGTCGAAACGCAAATGGCGACGATGAAACGGTTGGGTACGATGGCAGATTTCGATCATCCGTACATCACGTTGCAAAAAGGATTCGAAGCCCGTCAGATCCGCACCTTTGGCAAAATGGCCGCGCAAGGACTGATTTTTCAAGGCTATAAGCCGATCTATTGGTCCCCTTACAATGAAACGGCCATTGCCGACAGTGAGATCGTGTACTTTGACCGAAAGGATACTTCCATTTTTGTGGCGTTCAAAGTGGCCGATACCAAAGGTGTGCTGGACGGGGATGAATCGTTTGTGATCTGGACCACCACTCCCTGGACGATCCCGGCCAATCTGGCCATCTGTCTGAATGAACGATTCATGTATGCCGTGGTTGAAACCACCAAAGGTAAATTGATCGTGTTAGACAGTAAGGTGGATCAGCTGATGGCTAAATTTGGCATTGACCAGTATCGGGTGATCAAGACCATTGTGGGCAAAGATCTGGAATATGTCACGGCCCATCATCCCTTATATGCCGATCGAACCTCCCTGGTGATTTTAGGCGATCATGTTACCGATGAAGATGGTACCGGATGTGTCCATACCGCCCCGGGTCATGGTGCGGAAGACTTTACCGTTTGCCAAAAATATAAAATTCCAACCTTCTGTCCAGTCGATGCCAAAGGCTGTCTGACCGATGACGCCGGTGCGGCGTTGTCCGGGATGTTTGTTTTTGATGCCAATTCAAAAGTGATCGATATGTTGGATCAATGCGGTGCATTGATGGCAACTGAAACCATCACTCACGCCTATCCTCATGATGATCGACTCAAAAAACCAGTGATTTTCCGTGCCACGAAGCAATGGTTCTGTTCCATTGACAAGATCCGTGACCAGCTGCTCGATCAAATCGACCACCATGTCACTTGGCACAACCAATGGGGACAGATCCGTATCCATAACATGATCGCATCGCGCGGTGATTGGTGCATTTCCAGACAACGTCTATGGGGAGTTCCCATTCCCATCATTTATAACGAAGATGGCACACCCATCATGGACGAAGCAGTCTTTGACCATATTGCCGATCTGTTTGAGCAATATGGTTCCAATGTCTGGTTCCAGAAAGAAGCAAAAGACCTGTTGCCCGATGGTTATACCAATCCCGCATCCCCCAATGGTGGCTACACTAAGGAGAATGACATCATGGATGTTTGGTTCGACTCCGGTTCCTCTTTCAATGAATTACAAGCCAGAGGCTACGATTTCCCAGCCGATCTTTATTTTGAAGGCAGTGACCAGTATCGCGGATGGTTCAATTCCTCTTTGATCGTCTCGACGGCATCCAAAGGTTGTGCGCCATACAAAGCCGTATTGAGCCATGGCTATGTCTGTGATTCCAAAGGAGAAAAAATGAGTAAATCCGTGGGCAACGTGGTCAATCCCATGGATGTCATCGATCAATATGGTTCAGATATTTTCCGCTTATGGGCGATGACTAGCGATTATACCGAAGACATGCGCATCGGTCCTGAAAATCTCAAGCAGGTCGCTGAGCAATACCGTAAAGTGCGCAATACCTTCAAATTCATGCTGGGCAATGTCAATGCGGATGATTTTGATCCGACCACCGATCAACTCGCGTATGCGGATATGTCCGCGTTAAACCGATACATGTTATTGCGTTTGAAGGCGATTAATACCGCTGTGATCGATGATTACATGCACTACAATTTCGTGGCTGCCAGTGTGAAATTGACCAACTTCATGGTCAATGAATTGTCCGCCTATTATCTTTCCTATACCAAGGATATCCTGTATATCCAAGCCAAGGATGATCCGCAACGCCGTGGTGTGCAAACCGTCATCTGGCAGTTGACGGATACGTTATGCAAACTATGGGCACCGATTTTGGTCTTTACCATGGATGAAGTGTGGCATCATTTCACGGATACCAGTGAAACCAGCGTGCATTATACGCAATTCAATGCCTTGGATGATATTGCGGATGATCCCTCGTTGATCGAATCCATGGAAATTGCCATGAGTGTGCGTGCAGATGTGTTAAAAGCATTGGAGCAGGCCCGCAATGATGGAAAGATCAAGGATAACCAGCAATCTGCACTTTCCTTGGTCTTACCACAGGAAAAAGTGGATGCATTGCATGCGGTGATCGACAATATCGCCCAATGGCTGATCGTTTCCAAAGTGGATATCTCTGCCGGTCCAACCCAAATCAATGTCAAAAAAGCAAATGGTCATGTCTGCCCGCGTTGCTGGAATGTGGTGGAAGAGGTTGACGAAGATGGATTATGCCCGCGTTGCCATGGTATTATCCATCACGCTTAATCCAAAATTTCAATGATCAAAAAGCGGATCGAAGTATCCGCTTTTTGATTGATCATCCGGTTCAATTTAGTGTATCCTCCACCCAAAGTCAGACCCAAAGTCAGACGAAATGTTTTGCTTTACAACCGACAAAAATATGTAATAATACTAAAGCAGTCAATCCAATCGATGGTTTGATGCACTCGTGAAGGTTCCTTAGCCAAGATGGTAAGGCAACAGACTGCAACTCTGTGATCGCCGGTTCAAGTCCGGCAGGAACCTCCATTTTTATTTGGGGGCGTGGCGGAATTGGTAGACGCATCGGACTTAAAATCCGGTGGTGCTAACACACCGTGCGGGTTCAAGTCCCGCCGCCCCCACCATCAATCGTAGAAGGTATCCAATCGGGTATCTTTTTTTTATCGCTTTCCCGTCGCTTTCCCATTGAATTGTGAGCGCTTTCCCATAAAATGAAGATAGTGTGCATGCTTATCACTTGTCAAAAAAACGATTGCACACCCCCGTGATTAAGCGTATTATCACTAGACGTAAAGAGGTGAAGATATGGAGTTGAATGACTTTAAAGATTTGATTGCATTTGATCAAAATATCCAGAACCAACTGCAGCAAAAAAACGATGAACGGGCGCAGATGAGTGCTCAAATCGATGCCGAAAAAAAGGCATATGAGTCCAATGCCTGGAAAAGTGCGCACGAAAAACTGGATGCATTGCGCGAAGAAAGCAGCAAACGGATCGTCGATTCGCAGGCGGATATTGAAAAACGGTTTGAAGTCCATTCCGCCGAGTTGGATAAAAAGTTTCGCGAAAACGAATCGCGCTGGATCGATGAACTAACCAAAAGGATTTTCGAATAGTGGATCGACGCAGTTTGAAAAGAGGTGATGCTGTTTGAGTTTTGCAAGCGGAGCATTGAGTGCCAAAGCCAAAGCCATGTACGGCCGACGGATCAAGCATGCCGATTATCAGGCCTTGATCCAGAAAAAGTCGGTCGCTGATGTCGCATCGTATTTGAAACATGAGACGTATTACAGTGATATCATGGCTGGCATCAATGAAGCAAATATCCATCGCGGCCAGTTGGAAATGCTGTTACGCTACGATTGGTTCAACCGTTTCAGTGCCCTGTTGCGCTATGGCAATGAGAAATCCCATTTCTATCATTACATCATCGGTCACAATGAAATCGAACAGATCATGGCGTGTCTGCACATGATCGAACATGGCGACAAACTGGAACTGGTCAGCAAGATGCCGGTGCATCTGGCTCACTACATGTCCTTTGATCTGTTTGCGCTGGCCAAGGTTTCGGATTATGAGCAGCTACTGGAAGTGGTCCGCCATAGCCCCTATTATCAGATCCTGCTAGAATCCAAACCTCGGTATATGTCGGATTTTGACTATGTCGGTGTGGAAAGTCGATTGACCAAGATCTACTACGATGATCTGATCAAAACCATCCATTCCCTGTTCAATGGTGAAAAGCGGGATAAGATCGAATCGATGTTTACGGTATTGATCGAATTGAACAATATCATCAAGATCTATCGTTTGAAAAAATACTACAATGCATCAGCGGACAAGATCCGCGAAGTGATCACCCCGCATTATGGCTCTTTCTCCAAGGAGATGATCAATAAAATGATCGAAGCCGATGATGCGGACGAAGTATTGGAACAACTGCGCAAATCCAGATACAAGAATTACGTATCGGATCAGCCGTTTATGTACATTGAATACCAGGCCAAAGCCATCAACTATGCCATCAACCGGCAAACCATCAATTTCAGTACCGATCCGGATTTTGTGCTGATGAGCTATATGGTGCTTTCGGAAACGGAAGTCGATAATCTGGTCAATATTATTGAAGGCATCCGCTATCATATCGCACCCGATAAGATCGCGTCATTGCTGATAGAGTGAAAGGGAGGAGAATATGGCAATTCAGAAAATGCAGTTTATCCGATTAACCACGGATAAATCGCATATGGATGAGATGTTGCATACGGCATTGGAATCCAAGCTGTTGAGTGCGGAAAGTGCCACGGCATTGGTCAGCCAGCATGTCAAGGGTGATCCCATCCAGGAAGTCAATTACTTTGAAGAAGACATCAATGTGCTTCAAGGCTATGCTAATCTGCTGGGGATATCGTTGGATGCCTCTGCAGGGTGTGCACATGAATATACCAAGGAAGATATTGATGCCAAACTGAAGCAGTGGGAAAGTGATTTCGCCTGTTTCAACAATTCCGCTCGCGGCAATCTTTCGCCAGAAGATGAAGCCGCATTGGATCTGATCCGACCATTGAATTACAGTGATCTGCATTCATTGCGTTATATCGATATCCGATTCGGGCGTCTGCCGGTGGAATCCATCAAAAAATTATCTGTTTTGGAACAGGAAGCGTTTATTTATGAAGTCGTCATGCAAAATGAACGGTATGCATGGGTATTGATCGCTACCAGTGATGGTTATTACCGAAAGACGATGGAAATTCTACAATCTCTGTTTTTTGAAAATATCGATATCCCGTTGGTGGATCGAAAGGCTTATGCAGAAAAATACCGCGGTGAACTCAATGATGTATATGCCTATTGTTTATTGGGTTCATCCAAAACCAAATTGCACGCCTATATCCTGAAAGATGATGAAGACTACAATTTATATGGTTTCGTCGCCAACAGTGATTTGGAACGATTCAAAGGGATGTTTGACGAAGCGATCACCATTGAAACGATGGATGGATATGACACGATAAAAAAACCGACACGATTGAAAAACAGCTGGTTCTTCCGTCCGTTTGAGATGTTTGTCAAAATGTATTCGTTGCCGGATTATACTGAAATCGATCCAACGCCATTTCTGGCAATCACGTATTGTCTGTTATTTGGGATCATGTTCGGAGATCTGGGCCAAGGGGCATTGTTGTTTATCGGTGGGTTATTGCTGGAAAAGAAAACCGGCAACCAATTGGCCGGGATCGTGGGCCGCTGCGGCATCTTTGCCATGATTTTCGGATTCTTATTCGGTTCTGTTTTCGGTAATGAAGAAATCCTTGTTCCGGTGCATCAGGCACTGTTCAATGTCGAGCATCTGTTATTTGAAACCATGAATTCTGCCAACACGATGACCCTGTTGATCGGTGCCATCGCCATTGGTGTGTTGCTGACATTGATTTGTCAGAGCATGAATATTTTCATCAAGTTCAAACAAGGACACAAAGCAGAAGCCATTTATGGACAAAATGGCATTGCCGGTCTGGTTTTCTTTGCTTATGTGATCTTCTTCGTGCTCAAGTTCATGGGCATGATCAATGTTCCAGTACTTTTTGATATGCCGGTATGTTTGATCTTTATCATCATTCCGATCATCTGCTTCTTCTTAAAAGAACGTTTTGAAGCGGTTGAACATGGTGAAAAGTTCACCCCGAAAGCCGGATGGGGCAATTATGCATTGGAAGCATTCTTTGAATGCTTTGAAGTCGTGCTTTCCTTTATCACCAATACGATGAGCTATCTGCGTGTGGGCGGTTTCGTATTGAGCCATGCCGGGATGATGCTGGTGGTCATGACCTTGATGGATATGGTCGGCGGTGCCAGTCCGTTAGTGTTTGTGATCGGCAATCTGTTTGTCATGGCACTGGAAGGATTGATCGTTGGTATCCAGACGTTGCGTTTGGAGTATTATGAAATGTTTTCCCGTTACTTTGTCGGTGGCGGTAAGCAGTTTACCGTAATGAGCGTAGATTGAATAGGAGGATAAAAACATGTTGTCTACTGTCGAATTATTTCTGCCGTTAGTTGCTGTGGTGGCCGTCATCGCGCCATTATTTCTGATGTTCAATAAAAAGGATGTGCGCAATGGCAAGATGAAGCTGTTGTGTCAGATCAGTGTATTTATCGGTGCATTTGCCATGGTGATCATCAGCCAGTGGAATTCGTTTTCTATTTTGGCTGAAGAAGCTACTGCTGTGGATGCAATGACCGGTTCCTTGGCGCAAGGTATGGGCTTTATCGCTGCTGCACTGGCCACCGGCTGTTCGGCTATCGGTGCCGGTATCGCCGTTGCCGCTGCTGCACCGGCTGCTATTGGTGCCATCAGTGAAAACAGTGAAAACTTTGGTAAAGCCATCATCTTCGTTGCTTTGGGTGAAGGTGTGGCCATCTACGGTTTGCTGATTTCCATCTTGATCATCAACGCACTGTAAAGAAAGTATTTCAAACATGAAAGCCTTTCTGATCAGCGACAACATCGATACCCAGATGGGCATGCGCTTATGCGGGATCGATGGGGTAGTTGTCCATGAACGGGATGAAGTGGAGACCGCACTTGAAAATGCGATTGCCAATCCGGAATATGCCGTGATCCTGTTGACCACCAAAATCGTTGAACTGATCCCGGAAGAAATTGCGGAATACAAACTCAAACTGAGCAAACCGTTGTTATGTGAGATCCCGGATCGTCATGGCAACTCCAAAATTGGTGAAACCATCGATGCTTATATTTCCGATGCCATCGGTGTGAAATTATAAAGAGGAACAACCATGAGTAAAACGCAAACCATTGCCAATATCAAAGCCGACGCCAAGACAGACGGCGATCTGGTTTTAGGTGTACTCGAGGAAGAAATCGCCAATATGCATGATGAGACCATGCACAACTATTGCATGGGCATCGACAAGGAAGTGGAAAATTTCTACAATTCCGAAGCCATTGAAATCGAAAGTGAAGAAACCACTACGCTTTCCCAACAAACATTGATGCGCAAGCGTCAGCTGCTGGAACAGCGTCAGCAATTGGTCAATGAATTATTCAAAGCGGTGCGTGAAAACGTCATCGCCCAGCTGGATGGACCATTGTACAAAGACTATTGCAAACGTCAGATCGATGCCTTGCCGGCTGTGAGCAGTGCGTGTGAGCTGCATGCACGCAAACAGGATAAAGATTTCTTGCTGGAAATGATGTATGCCAAGGGATTGAATCCCAAATATGTTGAGATCTACGCCACCTGCGGTGGCTTTCTGGTCGTCGATCCGAAGACCAACTTTGAAGTCGATTGCCGACTGAAAAGCCGAATCAGTGAAGCCCGCACGTGGTTTGAAGGCCACAGCGGATTGACACTGTAGATCATGGAAAGGAGCGATATGAGCGATACGATTTATTCAATCAACGGCCCGGTCGTTACCGTGGCCAACACCCGCAGCTTTTCCATGATGGAGATGGTGTTTGTCGGTGAAAAAGAACTGATGGGAGAAGTGATCTCCATGACAGATGAAAAAACCGTCATTCAGGTCTATGAATCCACTACTGGTCTGAAAGTTGGCGAACCGGTCAAAGGCAGCGGGACATTGCTGTCCGCCCAACTCGGACCGGGAATGTTACGCAATATCTTCGATGGGATCGAGCGGCCTTTGCGTGAAATCGAAGCCAAGCAAGGTGCTTTCATCCAAGCCGGCGAACATATCGATGCCTTGGACGGTGAAAAAAAATGGGATGTGACGGTAACCGTTAAAGTCGGAGATATGGTCGAAGGCGGCACGGTTTTTGCCACCACCCCTGAAACTTCCCTGATCGTGCACAAATGCATGGTCCCGCCCAATATCAAGGGAAAAGTCATCCGCGTTGCGGATGATGGTGCCTACAGTGTCAATGCGTCGATCATCACCATCGAAGATGATGACGGACAACATATTGATCTGACCATGGCACAGCGCTGGCCCATTCGTGCACCCCGTCCGGTCAAGCAACGCAAAGCCCTGAGCATTCCATTGATCACCGGTCAGCGTGTCGTCGATACGCTATTTCCGATTGCCAAAGGCGGTGCGGCTGCCATTCCGGGAGGCTTTGGTGCCGGCAAAACCATGATGCAGCATCAGCTGGCCAAATGGTGCGATGCCGATATCATCGTTTATGTGGGATGTGGCGAACGCGGCAACGAAATGACGCAGGTGCTTGAAGAATTCAGTGAACTGATCGACCCGAAAAGCGGGAAACCGTTATTGGATCGAACCGTGTTGATTGCCAATACATCCAATATGCCAGTGGCTGCCCGTGAAGCCAGTATTTATACCGGTGTGGCCATTGCCGAATATTACCGTGATATGGGCTATCATGTCGCCATGATGGCCGACTCGACCAGCCGTTGGGCGGAAGCGTTGCGTGAAATCAGCGGTCGTTTGGAAGAAATGCCGGCTGAAGAAGGCTTTCCGGCTTATCTGCCCAGTCGGATCGCCCAATTTTATGAACGTGCAGGATATGTCGAGACATTAAACGGAAACGAAGCATCCGTCACATTGATTGGTGCTGTTTCGCCCGCCGGTGGGGATTTCTCTGAGCCGGTGACCCAGAATACGAAGCGATTTGTCCGTTGCTTTTGGGCATTGGACAAATCTCTGGCATATGCCCGTCACTATCCGTCGGTCAACTGGAATCAGAGTTACAGCGAATACAAGGATGATCTGAATCGCTGGTTCCGCAAAAACGTGGCTGCGGATTTTATCAGTGTGCGTGATACGTTGTCCCGCATTTTGCATGAGGAAAATGAACTCAACGAAATCGTCAAACTGATCGGGGCCGATGTGCTGCCGGAAGATCAGAAACTGACACTTGAAATCGCAAAGTTGATCCGTGTCGGCTTCTTGCAGCAAAATGCATTCCATGCGGAAGACACGTATGTGCCGCTTGAAAAACAATATAAGATGGCGAAGCTGATCCTGTATCTGCAGAATCAATGCAAGCCGTTGATTGCCAAACACATTCCGGTTTCCTTGATCGCAGCGACCGGTATCTTCGATAAACTGGTCAAGATCAAATATGAGATCAAAAACAGTGAAATCGCCAAATTGGATGATTACAACCGTTTGATCGATGAAGCACTGGCCAGTGTGCATTAGAAAGGAGTCCCATGAGCGTACAATATTTAGGTTTGAATGAACTCAACGGTTCGCTGGTGGCCTTGGACCATGTCCAGGGGATTTCCAATGAGGAAATGGTCTCCATCGAATGCAAAGATGGTACGACCCGTAACGGCCGTGTGGTTTATCTGGAAGCCGATAAGGCGATGGTCCAGGTCTTTGAGGGATCCAGTGGATTGTCACTAACCAATACCAAGACCCGCTTTCTTGGTCACCCCATGGAATTGGCCTGCAGCAAGGAAATGCTGGGGCGCACATTCAATGGTGCAGGTCGACCGATCGATGGTGCCGGAGAAGTCTATGCCGATAAATTTTTGGATATCAACGGCTCACCGATCAATCCGGTCAGCCGTCGCTATCCGCGAAACTGCATCACTACCGGTATCAGTGCCATTGATGGATTGAACAGTTTGATCCGTGGTCAAAAACTACCGATTTTTTCAGGATCTGGTTTACCGCATGATAAACTGGCGGCGCAAATCGTTCGTCAGGCCAAATTAGCCGGAGATGATGAACAGGCATTCGGTGTCGTATTCGGCGCGATGGGTGTCAAGCATGATGTTGCCGAATACTTCAAACGCAGTTTTGAAGAGACCGGTGTCATGGAACGTGTGGTGATGTTTGTCAATCTGGCCAATGATCCGATCATTGAACGTACATTGACCCCATTGTGTGCCTTGACGGCCGCTGAATATCTTGCTTTTGAGCACAACATGCATATCTTGGTCATCTTGACCGATATGACCTCCTATTGTGAAGCGTTGCGTGAATTCAGCTCCTCTAAAGGTGAAATCCCTGGACGTAAAGGTTATCCGGGTTATCTGTACAGCAATCTGGCGACGATTTATGAACGTGCCGGCATGATCGAAGGTGCCAGCGGATCCGTCACACAGATCCCGATTTTGACCATGCCCAATGATGATATTACCCATCCGGTCCCCGATTTGACCGGGTATATCACGGAAGGACAGATCGTATTGGATCGTTCACTGGATGCCAACGGCATCTATCCGCCGATCGGTGTTTTGTCCAGCTTGAGCCGTCTGATGAAAGATGGGATCGGTGAAGGATTGACCCGAAAGGATCACCAGGATGTCGCCAACCAGTTGTTTGCCTGCTACGCCGCCGTGCAGGATGCCCGTTCGCTGGCATCAGTCATCGGTGAAGACGAATTGAGCGATATGGACAAACAATATTTGAAATTCGGCGATTTGTTCGAACATGTCTTTATCGGGCAGGGGTTCAAACGCCGTTCCATCAATCAGACACTGAATCTGGGATGGGCCTTGTTGAGCCAGTTACCGATCGAAGCATTGGATCGACTGGATCCGGCGTTGATCAAGGAGAACTATCACCCAACGCAAGGTAAACGGATCATCGAATTGGAAGAAAACGGTGGGCAATAACCATGGCACAGATCACCGCTACCAAAGGTAACCTGCTGGCCTGCAAGAAGAGTCTTTCACTGGCTACTATGGGTTATGATCTGTTGGATCGCAAACGTAATGTGCTGATCCGTGAGATGATGAATCTGGTCGGTGAAGTCAAACAATTGCGTGATACGATCACCCAAGCCTATGAAACCGCCTATTATCTGTTGCAACAGGCCAATGTATCATTGGGTGTCATCAGTGAATTGACGCGTCAGGTCAAGGTGGATGATGGCATTGAAATCACCTATCGTTCCGTCATGGGGGTGGAGATCCCGAAAGTGATCTACCATGAACAACCTGTGACGATGCAATATGATATCGAAATATCCAACTCCCGCGTGGATGAAGCGTATATCCAATTCAATAAAGTCAAATCCATGACCATGAAACTGGCGGAAATCGATTCGTCGGCCTATCGGCTGGCCAATGCGATCCGCAAAACCCAAAAACGAGCCAATGCATTGAAGAATATCGTCATTCCCAATACAACGGCTCAGATCAAATTCATTTCGGATGCGCTGGATGAAAAAGAGCGGGAAGAATTCTCGCGATTGAAAGTCATCAAGGCACAAAAAAACGCGAAAGCTTCAAAAAGCGCGTAAAGGTAAATCAACCTTTTACCGACCGTTTAAAACGGTCGGTTTTTCTATGGTCACGATCAAAAGCATTTCACATCAAAATTTAACAAAAATTTATGCAGTTTACCTATTGTAAATTTCAAGTTTACTTTTATAATACTTGTCGGTTCTGCTATAAGAAACAGAATGTTTAGTAATTGTAAACAGGAGGTGATGGGATGGATATCGGACAGCGCATCCGTGAATTAAGGGTGAGCCGGGATCTGACACTGGAAGAGCTGGCGGACCGTTGTGAGCTGACAAAAGGCTTTCTTTCACAACTTGAAAACAACGTCAACACGCCATCCATTCAGACTCTGGAAGATATCACCGAAGTATTGGGGATCTCCATGTCGGATTTTTTCAAGGAAGACAGCATTCCCAAAGTCACCTTCAACGCAAGCGATTATTTCGTGGATGAAAAAGAGACGTTCACACGCATCTGGCTTGTGCCCAATGCTCAGAAAAACGAAATGGAACCGATTCTGCTCAAACTGGCACCCGGGGGCAGCTCCATGGCGATCCAAAGCCATACCGGTGAAGAATTCGGATTTGTATTGAAAGGATCGCCCACACTGGTCTTTGCCGACAAACAGACCTGGCGGTTGAAAAAACGGAATACGTTTTATCTGACGGGACGGAAAGAACACTGGATCGAAAATCGCAGCGAAAGCGAGGTTGAACTGATCTGGGTGTGCACACCGCCGATTTTTTAGAAAACGGACGTGTATTCATGGATTGGAAAGGGGAAATGAACACATGAAAAAACTGATCTCATTCAAGAATGTGGTCAAGGAATTCAACGGAAATGTCGTATTGAAGGGGATCAACCTGGATATTTATGAAAATGAATTTGTCACATTGCTTGGTCCCAGCGGTTGTGGCAAGACGACACTGCTGCGTATATTGGGGGGCTTTCTGGATGCAACCAGCGGATCCGTGCTTTTTGACGGAACCGATATTTCCAAGGTTCCGGCATACAAACGGCCGATCAATACGGTTTTCCAGAAATATGCATTGTTTCCGCATTTGAATGTGTATGACAATATTGCGTTTGGTTTGAAAATCAAGAAAGAACCCAAGGATATCATCGAACAAAAAGTGATGCGTATGTTATCTTTGGTCAACCTGGAAGGATTTGAAAAGCGCAATGTCACGTTGTTATCCGGAGGACAGCAGCAGCGGGTGGCCATTGCCCGTGCATTGGTCAATGAACCGGAGGTGTTGTTACTGGATGAACCATTGGGTGCGTTGGATCTGAAATTGCGCAAGGAGATGCAGCGTGAACTCAAACGCATCCAGCAAGAAGTGGGCATCACCTTCATCTTTGTCACACACGACCAGGAAGAAGCATTAACGATGAGCGATAAGATCGTGGTTATGAAAGAAGGCGAGATCCAGCAGATCGGTACGCCAACAGATGTTTACAATGAACCGGTCAATACGTATGTGGCAACATTCGTTGGTGAGTCGAATATCATCGAAGGAACGATGTTAGCGGATCGTCAGGTGCGCTTTGATGATAAAAATTATGAGTGTGTGGATACCGGATTCAAGCAAAATGAACCAGTGGATATCGTGATCCGACCGGAAGACATCGATATCGTCCCATTGCGGCAAGGGATTCTCAATGGGACGGTCAAAAGCGTATTGTTCAAGGGTGTGCATTATGAAGTCATGGTCGAAACCGTTTCCGGGACGAGCAAAACGGTTAAGATGCATGTCAATGCCAACCATGATACGACCAACCCGGATGCCGGTGAAAAGATCAGTGCCAATGATTTCTTCATTGATCTGGAAGATTTGACGGATGATCTGACCGATGCCGATCTGATCACCCGTGCATCGGCACAAGCGTGGGATGAAAACGATGAATTGCTTTCCATCAGCAAAGTCTCGCATACATTTGAAAATAAACCCGGCAGCTATGCCGTGACATTTGAAACCGCAAAGGGCACGGCGATCAGCGTCAAAGCCATCGTGATCGAACCGGATAATCTGGAAGATGAAAAAACCAATACTGGTATTGCGGCCTATGATTTCACTGTGACCATCGACGATATCAAAGATTCCGTGGCATTGGATACGGATTTGAAGATGTGGGCCAACGCAACGGCATGGTCCTTGGAAGATGATTCCCCCATCGATATCGTTGAAGTGGACTATGATTTCGATGATGAAACCATCGCCGAAGGGTCCTATTCGATCACTTTTAGAACCAAAGGACGTGTCTTTAAAATCCACACTACCGATAAAGTAGAAGAAGATGCCCGCGTTGCACTTAAATTTGCACCGGAAGACATCCATGTCATGCGCAAGGAGGTCGGTTGATGAAAAGTTTTGCACGACTGACCATTCCGTATATCATCTGGATCACCGTATTGATCGTGATCCCGATGTTGATGATCGTGCTATACGCTTTCACCAAGGATGGAACGTTGCTTTCATTTTCCTTCACGTTGGATAACTTCTTACGGTTTTTCCAGGATGCCATTTTCCCCAGTGTATTGTGGCGATCATTGGTCATTGCCGTGGTCACCACCATCATCTGTTTATTGATCGGTTATCCGGTTGCCTATGGTATCGCCAAGATGAAAAATCACCAACAAGCCACCATCATCCTGTTGATCACATTCCCAATGTGGATCAATATGCTGGTGAGAACGTATGCATGGCGCGGCATATTGTCTGCGAGCGGTTTATCTGCTGATATGAAAGTCTATATCGGTATGGTCTACAACTTTTTGCCCTTTATGATCTTACAGATCCATGGATCCTTATCCAAAATGGATAACAGTCTCATCCAGGCTGCATATGATTTAGGAGCCAATAAATTGGAAACATTCAAACGGGTGGTCTTACCATTATCCATCCCGGGTGTGTTATCCGGGATCACATTGGTATTCTTACCGGCAGTCTCCAGCTTCTTTATTCCGAAATTGTTGGGTGGTGGAGATTTTGTATTGATCGGAAATTTGATCGAGAATTACTTTATCACGACCAATGACTGGAATTTTGGTTCCGCCATATCCCTGATCATGGCCATCGTCGTGCTGGTTTCCATGTATTTGACCAAACGTGCCGATAAAAATGTCGGGGAAAGTGAGGATGCGTAGTTGATGAAAAAAACAAAGACCAACAATCCGTATTCCCGCATCCTGGTGATCTTATCACTGATCTTCTTCTATGTCCCCATCGTTTACGTTTGCTTCTTTTCCTTTAATTCCAGCCGTTCTTTGACCCATTTTACCGGATTGTCATTGCAATGGTATGAAGCGATGTTTACCAATCGCACGATCATGGAAGCGTTATGGGTGACCATCTATGTGGCCATTATCGCCACCCTGATCTCCACCATCGTCGGTACGCTGACGGCCATCGGCTTATCGCGGAGTCGAAAGATCGTGCGGGAAGTGGTCGAGCAGATCAACAATTTACCCATGATGATGCCCGAGATCGTCATTGCCATTTCCCTGATGTTATTCTTTATCGGATTGAACATCAAACTGGGTATGGCCACGTTGATCATTTCCCATATCGTCTTCTGTATCCCCTATGTATTGATCTCAGTGATGCCCAAACTGCGGCAATTGGATCCCAACCTGGCCGAAGCAGCCATGGATCTTGGCGCAACTCCGTTTCAGGCGTTGTATAAAGTTATCATTCCCCAGATCATTCCGGGAATCGTCTCCGGCGCATTGATCGCATTTACGATGAGTTTTGATGATTTCGTGATCTCTTTCTTCAATACCGGAGAGGGGATCAACAATATCTCCATTTATGTCTACACGATGTACAAACGCATCAATCCCAGCATCAATGCATTGAGCGCATTGATCGTCTTATTTGTTTCACTGGTGCTGATCGGCATGCATGTGGTGCCGCGCATCATGGAACGCAAAACCCATAAAAATGAAAAGAAAGGAAAATCGAGTGATGAAGAAATGGAATGTCTGCTGCCTTAGTGCAGTATTACTGGCCGCCGGATGTGGCGGCAATAACAACAGCGTTGCTGTTGATCCGATCGAAGCGTATGGCTGCGATACATTAAATGTCTACAACTGGGGCGAATACATCGACCCATCTACCTTGGCGGGTTTTGAAGACACGTATGGGGTCAAAGTCAATTACAGTCTGTTTGACTCCAATGAAAGCATGTATACCAAATTGCTCAGCGGTGCGGCCTATGATGTGCTTTATCCCAGTGATTACATGATCCAGCGCTTGATCAATGAAGATATGCTGCAACCATTGGATAAAGAGGTCATCACCAATTTCGACCAGGTCGATCCCGCTTATCTGGGTTTGCCCTATGATCCGGACAATACTTATTCCATTCCGTATTTCACCGGAACGGTCGGAATCCTGTACAATCAGGACACCGTGGATAAGGCTACTATCGAAAGTGAAGGCTTTGATGTCTATCACGATCCTCAGTTTGCCGGCAGAGTCGTGATGTATGACAGCGAACGTGATGCGTTTATGGTCGCCTTCAAAGCTTTGGGTTATTCCATGAACACTGAAGATCCTTCCGAGATCCAAGCTGCTTATGAATGGTTATTGGAAATGAATGAAACGGTCGATCCGGTGTATATGACCGATGAAGTCATCGATGCCATGATCGTGGGCGAAAAGGATATCGCCATTGTTTACAGTGGGGATGCTGCCTATATCATGAGTGAAAATCCATCCATGATGTACTATGAACCCGAAAGTGGGACCAATTCCTGGACGGATGGCATGGTCATTCCGGCCAATGCAGCTTGCCCGGCATTGGCGAATGAATACATCAACTACATGTCGGATCCTGAAGTGGCCTATCTGAACAGTTCTTATGTGGGTTATACCAGTGTGATCACACAGGCGAAGCAACAAGTGGCAACCGAATCCTTTGATGGTATCAATGCATATTCCCCGCGGGTCAATGGTGCAAACGATGAAGTGTTTACGGATAATGAAACACTGCGGGCACAGTTGGCTGATCTGTGGATCCGTGTCAAATCCAGCTAGTGGTTGAACCATCAGTAGTCATCATTCGAAAAGGTAATCCCGACCATGAAGGGATTACCTTTTCTGCATTTTGACTCGAATCCTGTATAATGAAAGTCATGAATTCGAAATTATTTGTCTACGGTGTTGCACCGGAGGTTTTTGAAAAAATCAAATCGGTATGTCGTGGGGTCAAAGTCTATGCCTTGGATGATTCCATACTGGATCAAACCGTGCATGAAGTGACCGATATCCCGTATCTTCTGTATCAGCCCAGTGAAAAAGAGGATGCATTTTTGATACTGGACAGCGATCAGGGGGCCTCAGTGTGGAAAGGGGTACTCAATGATTTAAAACGGGTCGATCATTTGCCACATTTGATCAAAGTATCCGTCAATGAAAACAATGCCAAATGGCCCATGCATATCCTTTTTGAACATGTCAAGAGCGAAGAAGCGTTGTTCAATCAACGTAATGCGTTGAAGCAACATATGATCAATGCGGCTGCGATCATGCAGACGCAGCTCAGTGATGATTTTAAACGCGATTTATCCAATGCATTTCGGGTATATGATGACGATGGTTCAACCATAGAACAGCTAAATGATGCGATCAATGCATTGGCACAATATGAAAGGATGGCGTAGATGAGTATCAACAATACTTCTTATCAGCAATGGCTCAACCATCTGATCCAATGTCATCTGCCCCGCTGGAACGATTTGCCGGATCTGTTTTTATACAAAGATCAGGTGGTCTCATTGGTGGAAACGCATGTCTCACCGTTTGCTATTGAAGACAATCTGATCACCCCGGCAATGATCAACAATTATGTCAAACAAGGATTATTGCCCAAGCCGGATCATAAAAAACGATATGATCGCACTCATGTGGCGTATTTGATCGCCATCACATTACTCAAAGCGGTGTTGCCGTTAAAAATGATCAATGATGCCATTGTGGTGCAGGCTAAAATCGAGGGATTGAGACGGGCTTATGATCATTTTTGCGAAGGAATCGAAAATGCCATTGCACAGTGTGTTCAAACCATCGACGCGGCAGCGGTCAATGCGGATAATCCGATCGATGAAAACAATCTGATGCTGATTTTCGGTTGTCAGGCATTTGCCAGCAAATTGATTGCGATGAAGTATGTGGCATTTTCGAAAATGAAAGGAGAAAATGAAAATGGATGAAACCATGAATCATGTGATCGAATCATTGAATAGCCGTGGTGTAACCATTGACGATCTGGCAGAATTGGTGATGTTTTTACAGATCAAATATGTTCCGGATCTTAGCGAAGCGGATTGTAAAGCCGCCTTATTGCGGGTATTGAGCAAACGGGAAGTCCAATATTGTGTATTGACCGCCATTGCCTTGGATAAATGTGCATACAACCACACGATGGATGATCCGATCATCGAATCCATCATCGATTCCGATGCCCCGCTATACGGGTTGGATGAAGTGGTGGCCTATGCCATCTGCAATTTATATGGCTCGATTGCCTTAACCAACTTTGGATATATTGACAAAGTCAAACCTGGCATCATCGCTAAACTCAATGATGCCAATCATAATAATGTATGCAATACCTTCTTGGATGATATTGCCGGAGCATTGGCAGCCGCTGCCGCGGCTTCCATTGCCCATGATTATCAGAAAGATTAAAGAATTGTTATGGTTCAAACCACTTCCAACAGCTGGATCAGTCATGATGATCTTATTGATTTGTTCAATCGTTTCGCCATTCGACGCGAAACGGTTTTGGAAGTGGTTGCACCATTGGATCGATCTTTGCCCATTATCGGTGGTGAAGCCACGTTGATCGATGCATTGATCGAACAGATCGGACCCAATGGCACCATTGTCACTCCCATGGATTTTATGGATAATCTGGATCCCTATGCGTGGCATGAAATGGGTAACCTGGATGAATCTCCACAGGAATATACGCGTTATCGTAACGCAATCCGCCCCTTTGATGCCGCCACTTCCGTTTCCAATCCATATAATCCATTGGCTGAAAATTTACGATTGCGCCAAGGGGCCATGGTCTCCAACCATCCCACGCACGCTTATGTGGCCTATGGCAAGTATGCACCGTTGATCATCAACCGTCAGAGTCTGCATTTATGCCGTGGGGAAGATTCCCCAACGGCACGATTGGTGGAAAAACGAGCCAAGTTTTTATTACTGGGTGTGCATTTGAGTGCCCTGGATGCCCTGTTACTGGCATATTATCGCAGTGAAAGCGCCCCATTGGTCATCCGTCAAAGTCGCTTGAAACTCAATGATGCGCTGGTGTGGAAAAATTATGTCGACATTGATGCCGATACTGGTTTTTTTGATTCGGTCGAATCCATTTTGATCCAACAGGGATTGCTGAAAGTCAGCGCATTGGGACAAGTGAATTGTTTTTATGGTCAGATCGGTGACGTGGTGGATGTTTTGACCAAACACTTCGAACTGCATTCGCCTTTGAATCCTTATCGTAAATTCAACGAATAAGGGGAAAATACGTTTCCTTTGACAGATACGTATTGAGCAGATCGGTCAATGTGACAAATAAGTTGATGGTCGTTTCATCAAAGCGGTTTGGACACGGTGAATCGATATCCAACACACCGATGGTTTTACCATTTGATTTGATCAACGTTACCAGTTCACTTCTGCTGGCACTATCACACGCAATGTGTCCTTTAAACGCATGCACATCGTTGACGATCTGCATGCGTTTTTGTGTGATGGCTGTTGCACAGACACCACGATTGAGAAAAAGTGGTGAACAAGCTGGCTTTCCTTGAAATGGTCCGACCAGCAATGCATTGTTTTTCAACCAATATATCCCGATCCAGTTGATATCATCGATTTGATCAAACCATAATGCCATCAGGTTACTCAGATTGCTTTCCACATGGCCATCCATCATCCATTGTTGACTTTGTTGAATTATCACATTGTTTTCCATGACTCAATGATACAATAGTTAAAGTGAACAGGGGTATCGCAATCCGCGGTTGAGAGAGTCCCTTATCACCTGATCTAGTTCATACTAGCGTAGGGAGTTTCGCCATTTCCTGCGCCTTCAGTTCAAGGAGGTGTTTTTTTATGGATCAGCGTCGTGGTATCACCACTGCTCAAATTGCCATGGTGGCCGTATTTGCCGCATTGGCACTCGTCTTCAATTTTGCCGGAGATTTCATACCTATTTTGGATATGCCCCAAGGCGGCAGTATCGAAATCGAAATGATCATGCTGTTTTTTGCCAGTTATATTTTGGGTAGCAAATTGGGAGCGTTGACCGGCATCATTTACTGGATACTGGCATTCATGACCAATCAGGCATCGTATTTTCTCAACGTGCCGCAGTATTTTCTGGATTACATCATTCCCATCATGGTCTGTGGAGCATCCAGTATCTTTATGTTCAAAAAAATCAGCAATGCGACATTGCGCATTGAAGTGGCGATCTTTATATCCATGTTGATCAAAACAATGTGCAATGTATTAAGCGGTGTATTCTATTACTTTCCAGAAGGGGAAGTGGCCGGATCTTTCGGTAGCTGGACCTATTCGTTAGGATACAATACTCCGTATAATCTGGTAACCATGATCATCTGCATGATTCTGGTACCGATCGTGATTTCACGGATCGCTCCCCGTCTTGGATCACATTAGGCTATAATAGTGACCATGGAATTCCAAAATGATGCAGCATTGAAATGCGGACAATATATCCATATTCAATCATTCAAACATGATGGCAGTCTGCATCGTACATGGACCATGGGCATGGTCATTCATGCGGCGAGCGATGGTTATACCATCGTTACCAATAAAAGCTGGGTCATCGAAAGCGATGGGCGAACATGGCTGACGCGTGAGCCGGCTTTATGGTTCTTTTATCCGGATCAATGGTTCAACATCTGTGCCATGATCCGTCGGGATGGGATCTACTATTATTGCAATCTTGCTTCTCCCGCATTGTTTGACGGAGAAGCATTGAAATATATCGATTACGATCTGGATTATAAATTGTATCCGGATGGGCGTTACATCCTTTTGGACAGTGATGAATTCAAATCCAACAGTGACACGATGCATTATGGTGATGACATTCAACAGATCATCCTGCACGCCAAAGGCAAATTGAGCCAGTGGATCGAATCGTATCATCCGCCATTTGATGATCGTTATGTATTGACCTGTTATGACCGTTATCTGGATTTAAAAGCCACTTTAAGCAGAACCCGTCATTGATGGATTCTGCTTTTTTAATAGGGGATTTTTATGGTTCAAACCATACGCAAAAAATTTTTTAAAATTTTTGTTGCAAGAATTTGATCGAATGGTATTATAGACGAGCACTGTTTAGTGCAAGTGATCTTTGAAAACTGAATAAGAAACCAATCAACGTCAATTTTAATTTTTGATAAAACTGACTCAAGTCAGTGTTTAATTTACGAGCAAATCAAATGAAGAGTTTGATC
>CALVGN010000050.1 GCA_944327105.1 uncultured Erysipelotrichaceae bacterium
TGGAACGGGAAAAAGTGGAACCACCGGTAAAATCATATACCAGTGCCAGATAGCCGATATTGGCCAGATCTGCGGCATACGGCGCCATTTCTGCATAAGAACCACCAAATCCATGGGATAAGATCACGGGGATAAATGGAGGCTTTTTGTTCAATGGAATATACAATTGGGTGAAGATGGATTTACCATCGAAGAGTATGTTTCCCTGTCGGATTCGATAATTCATCATTGGTCCTCCTTGGTCAATGGTTGAACCAATGCACCCTCATGGAGTTGCTTCTTGATTTTTTTAATGGTTTCCAGTCGTTGTTTCATTCGAGATTCCATGCCCACATCATTGGGGTGATAATAGACTCTATCTTTCAGATGATCCGGAAGACATTGCATATCCGCGACTTTGGTGGATAGATCATGGGCATATTGGTATCCTTTTCCGTAGTTGAGTTGTTCCATCAACGATGTGGGTGCATTGCGGATCACGAGTGGTACGGGTTCATCCAACTCATTGAGCGCATCGTTTTTAGCCGATTCATAGGCCAAATACGTGGAGTTGGACTTTTGAGTGACGGACATATAGATCACCACTTGAGCCAAATTGACGGTGCATTCGGGCATGCCGATATAGTGGGCAGCCTGATAGGCTGCGACAGCCAGTTGCAATGCTTTGGAATCGGCTTGACCAATATCTTCACTGGCAAAACGGATCAAGCGTCGCGCGACATAGAGCGGATCTTCACCGGCTTCTAACATTCGGGCGAGCCAGTAGAGCGCGGCATCGGGATCGGAGTTGCGCATGGATTTATGCAATGCACTGATCAGGTTATAGTGTTCTTCACCTTTTTTATCGTAAAGCAAGGCTTTGCGTTGTGTGATCTGGGAAATCAATGGGGCATCGATAAGGATGGTCGAACCATCGAATCCATTGAGTACGGCCATCTCCAGGGTGGATAAAGCCATTCGGGCATCGCCGTTGGCAAATGCAGCGATCATATGCAACGTATCGTCATCGATTTGGATCGGATAATTCCCATATCCCTTTGGAGAGTGGAGCGCATGATTCAATATCGATGCAATGTCATCGGTTGTTAATGGATTCAATACGAATACTTTGCAACGAGACAGCAATGCGCCATTGACTTCGAAAGAAGGATTTTCGGTGGTCGCACCAATCAAAATAATGTTTCCGGCTTCGACATAAGGAAGGAATGCATCTTGTTGGGCTTTGTTGAAACGATGGATTTCATCCACGAAAACGATCGGGGCATCTTTTCCATGATTATCCTTGGTTTTGACCATGATTTCCTTGATGACTTTGATGCCACTGGTCACTGCTGAAAAGACGATGCATTCTTTATGAGTGGTGGTGGCGATCAATCGTGCCAGTGTGGTCTTCCCCACACCCGGTGGTCCCCAGAAGATCATGGAAGGGATATGATCCTGGTCAATGAGAGTACGTAATAATTTACCCCTGGCCAAAAGATGCGACTGACCCACAAATTCTTGCAGGGTGGTCGGTCGCATTCGATCGGCCAGGGGTTGATTATTGATCAAACCATCAAATAGCTTTTCGGCTTCCATGATTCCATTATAAACAGGAAATGTACCATGGTTGGACCAGATTAACCGTTATGATCATGTAATGAAGTGAATTCTCTTTTGCTGTAATATTGGATACAACAATCTATGATGCGAGATCAACTAAACGGACAGATTCCAAATACTCAATACCAATTAGAGAATATTCAACATCATCCATCAGTTCAACATAATTGAAAGACTGAAATTTTCCGAGGTTAAAACAATCATTAGAAGCGATGACATTGCCTTCCATAGAATAAGTTTCGCCTTCGACTAAGTGATATCGTGTGTGTGAATGAATCGGACCAGCGGTTTGATAATAACGTTGCTCTATATCATAAGCATTGGAATGATTCATTCGGATATCATCCAAGTAGTCAAAGTAAAAACTGACTATAAGATTATTGTCGTTTTGGACAGAATAGATTACGTCCGACAAATAAGAATCATATAAACCTTTAGTGACGGAAATTTCTGTTGAATTTCCTGTTAACGTATTTTGAATGAGAAAGTAACGATAATTTTCGTCTTCATTAATTTGATGCACAGTTATTCCATCAGGTATTGCAGGCTTGGTACCATAGAGTTCGATACATTCATCAGTAGACATACTCCAAGGACAGACTTCGGCAGGAATATCACGATTTAATAAATCAAAATCTGTTTCAAAATAAACGCTAAATTCATATGGTTTATTATCTCTGTTGTTGGGTATTGTATTCGGCGTATCGATAGGTAAAGACTCCATTGTTTCTGGAGTGGTTACGATAGTAGGCTCACTTGTCACTGTGCTCGGCTGGTGTGTGGGTTGTGTGTTAAGAGAATTCATATCTGAATCTGTCGATTGTTCACTACATGAAGTCAATAATAATAAGCAGAAAAAGACAACAAATTTCTTCATTTATAGTAAACCATCAATCTGTTTATTGACCAACCATCTTCTTGATATTCCTCTAGGGACGTTTGATTATCACCACGTGGATCTGGATTAAAAATATAGTGATATTCATCAGCACCGTTATCATAGTGCTCAAAACCATACACAACAACAGCGTGTGTGAATCCGCCGGGCCCGTTCATAAACGCTAATACAGGACGATTTGCTAGTATTGCGCCCTCTATATTGTTATAAGCCGAATCCCAATTTGAATTAGTGATTTCTTGTGCATTCAAAGAGTTAAACGGAGATACTAAAAGAACGTCATACCAAGGGAAGTCACAAGCATTCTCTAAACCTGGTGCATCGGCATTAATTCTTGTTCTGACATCAAGTGGAGTAACGTTGATTCCGTATTTTGTAGCAATCATTGCAAATGAAGTTACTACGCAAACGTGAGAAGCGATTGTTGGATTAGGATTCGACAGTGGGCATAACAAATCAGGATAATCGGTTTGATAATACCGGGTTATTCCTTCCGTAGCCCAACCCTGTGCGGTTATATTGCCACGAAGAACAGATATTAAAGAGTGATTGAATGGGTTTTCTGCTGCTTCTCTCGCGTTGTACAAAGCAGCATTTTCAGATAATGATTGATAGTATTCAACGGCTTCATAATCTATATTATGAGGA
>CALVGN010000051.1 GCA_944327105.1 uncultured Erysipelotrichaceae bacterium
TCCTTCGAATAAGATTAAACAATTTGATGTTAATTAAAGCAAGATATCGAAACCACGTGTTTATCACTGGTTGAAATATCTTGCTTGATTTCATATTGATTTGGATTGTGTTATTTGATTCTTAACATTGTTTGGAAGATCGCACCAAAAAAATCAAGCCGTTCCTGTTCAGTTCCAGGTAAATCCGATTCAAAAACTTGAATAACCTTTATGTCACGTATTTCTATATAACGGAAATAGGTATTAAGTGCTATTTCGAGTTCTTTACAATTACTGGTAAATATATGACAGTTATCAAGACGATTACGTATTTTAATTAGATCTAACTCACCGTTTGTTAAATTACTTGAAACCTTATCCTTGGTTACCCAATTCATCAAATGGAGTAAATCATGTCTTATTTGAATGAAATCCTTTGCCAATGAGTAGCCCAACATCTGTTGGCGATTTATCATTTGATTATTAGATTTCATCATAGAAGCTGTTAAAAAACTCGAATACAAATGGAAATTAATACCCATCAGAACAACAAATAAAAATAATATAATCAAAAGCATACTTAACAATCTGATAAACAACATATCAACTTGACTAACAGGCACATAAATCCAATAACCAATTATGCTAAGAAACAGAATCCCAATGATATCAATTAATAAAAAAATTGTTTTCAGAGAATCAGACACATCATATTTGCAATATCTTCTTCTAAAAAGAACCGATATTAATACAAACACAACACATAATATTTTTGAAAAAATTATGTCTATAAAAAAATATGGAGAATCTAGCCATATACTTGTGGTGTTTGTCACAAACATATAAATAATATCAACGATATAGTTGCTAATATACATAAGCAACAGTACATAACTACTTACAAATAAACTGTCTAACAAGTAGGATTGGACTAAATAGTTTCTTACAAGTGAAAAAATAACAATATACAAAATACTTATTATTCCATCGTAAACACTGAGATAATTAACCGCTGTTATCGTTAAAAATATAATAAAAACTGAAACAATAATCCGCAAAATAGAGCATTGTTGCTTTGAATCCCAAAGGATAAATGCAGTAATGACAATCACGGCTTCAATTAAGTTAATAATATAATCAAATAGATTCATTAAAAACCTCAACTATTTTACTGTTAAAAGAATTTTTATATTTTCTACTTATCCGCACTACAAAGTTATTGTATATAAGAATTTGCGATTTTCCCATTAACTGCTGAACCCCGTAGCATGATACCAAGTATCTACAATTGACCAACAACCCTTTATTGACTTTCGCAAATATTAAAAATGGATTTAATTCGCTTTCTACGTTTTTAAAAGTATTAAGAACATATATTGAATGAAATACGTTTGATCTGGGATATACAAGTTCGACATAATTTCCTTGGCTATGAGCCAGAATCACATTAGTCACAGAAATATCGCATTCTTTGGTATTCTTCAAGTTAAAGACTTTTTGAATCGATAGATATTCTGCGCTTATCTTAGTAAAAAACCGTTCGATATCATATTTGTAATTGCTCTTTCGTACAAAATAAAATTTGTAACTAAACTGCTGATAGTCAAAAACGAAATTATCATGCCAACTAATAAATACAATACGAACCGTCTTGTTGGATCTTTTAATCTTTTCTGCAATTCTATATCCACCGTCCGCAGTCTCATTCAGATTACAGTCAATAAATAAAATACCATCATTTACAATGTGTTCGGCAGAAATCTTATTTGAACAAAAAGTTTCTATTATGCTGTTAGGTTCTAATTCCATCAAATATGTTTTGATCATAGCTAAATCAGCATGAGAGTCGTCAATCAAATAAATGTGATAAGACGGATGATATTGCATAAACACCTCTCAATCCTGAATTAATTATCATTGCAAGGAAAACTACTAACGCATACTTAGGCAAGCAATAAAGCGAAATAAAATATAGGGTAAAATAAAGAAAGTAATTGCGCTTGAATCGCTTCTCGCAGCGTTTTATCTTGAGCTCAGGAATTTTATGATTCTCGTTCGTAATAGGTTTCCCATAAACTATTTCAACTATTGTGATGATAACAATCAAAATATTCGAGATAAAAGATAAATGTAAACCGGATGCCAAAATAGCAACAGCAATGAATATTAAACTAGAAATACTTAGACATTTTAAAAACGTCTTTGCGTGAAACCCTCCAGAACAAATTCGCAAGTTCGAATACAATATATAGAAAGCAGTGATTTCAAGTGGTATTCCAAAAACTATTCCTATAAGCAATCCACAAAAATAGGTTAGCAGCTCATGAAAAATTACCGTAACTCCATATATACATGCATCATAACTACATATCTTATCTTCACACAATTCATAGCTATTCCGAAGAAATTTAAGCAAATAAGTCTTTAGCATAAAAAGATAACGATCTAAATAGTTTACTGATTATTACATCAATTCCAATAAAAATAACTACCGCTATAACAAATGGCAAAGTGATATCAATCAAACCACTTGTAGCCGCGATTATAAAAGCAACAACGTTCACCGAATATATCTGGGCTTGAACGACCAATGCAAGCTGAGAATCACCTTCAATATAAAGCAGTCTATATTTTTTACCATTAGCTTTATTATCTATCAAACTCATGAAAACGGCGAATTCATAATACACAACAAGCTGCATAACAAACAGAATTAGATCGTCTGACAATACAGTTAATCTATTTCCATACAACAGCTTAACCGTTTCCTGGACAGAATTAATTTCGAACGCTGGCGAATAACCATATGAAATAAATTTTTCGGCAATTAGTCTTTCAGCCTGTTTCGCATTTCCCGCATAATAAAACAAATGTCCATTTACCTGGCCTCTAAATTGCTGCTCAACAGGAATTCTAAGCATTAAGTCAACACTTTCATTTGATAAAAGTAGCCGCGGAGTAAAAACAGGAATAGGTTGATCAATTTGTATAATTTCAATTTGAGTAGCAGTCGTTAAATATTCATTTTCAAAATAATGTTTCCATTTAGAAATATCATCCTTAAAATCTTGTGAATAGAAGATCAAAATACTGTTATCGTCAAAATCGCTCAAATCAATCCCAATCATTCGTAGTAAAGCATCATTCGCTATTATCGCTTGATGAAATTCACCGTTCTTTTCTATATCGAACTGTCCTAAAGAGCATCGGAAAATGCCTACTTCTTCTTGCAAAGCGTTATATAAATCAACAAAGTTTTCATTACCAATATCTTCAAACCAGTTCGATTTAATCTGATTGCCAAAAATAAACAATTGATTTGTCTTGGATAACGCTTCGGGATAAGCGGCATTCAGTTGAATGATATTTTTAACATTTGTCATAAATGGATAAAGTTGAATCAAAATAAAAAAAGACAGAATTGCTTTGATAGGCAATAGCACAGATACTACCAAATTCAATTGATTGACGCCTTTAATTGACTCATAACTTGGAATTTTATGAATCCATAATAGCAACAATGCTCTAACACACCCAAATGTAGTCCAACCAATAAAATTAATCTGTACTAAAATTTTAAAAAGATGACTAAATCCAGCAGATTTACACATAAACCCGCAAAGGATGAGAAAAGAAATTATCACAACCAAGAATATTCTTACTAGATCTTTTCTAAGATATAGATTGCAATAAATTGATCTAGAACTCATTCCTTCTATTTTTAACAGAGAAATTCTACGGTAATCCTTAAGTTCTGCAACATTGAATATCAATGCTACTACCACTGAAATAAACAACCATATGAGCCCATTGTCGAACACGGAAAATTCAATAGGATTAGAATATGTCATTGGTTGATATACGCAATCAAACTGAGGATACAGCTCTTGGATATCACTTACTAATTTTTCTACCGAATTTAATATTTCTTCCGGGCCATGAAAATAGATCAGCCCTCCAAAATTGAGATTTGAGGAAAATGGTTCTATCTTCAAAACGTTTCTAGAATCAAAAAAAGAAAAAATTTTTTGATTATAGTTTTGACTCAAGTCAGAAGAATAACTATCAGAAAAGTTTTCGATTAATGCATTATTTAAATAAATATATTTACTTAGTGACGCTTCATTTGTAGTAACAAAAAGAGTTGATTCTGTGACACCGTCTATAACTTGCGTTCTTCTTAACTGAATCATTTGCAAATCATATTTAACAGCGGTTTTTTCCATTAACTCGGAGATCTCATAAATTTCGCTTTCATTGACGTTATCTTCGATATTCATCATCACCCATTGACCAGGATCGCAATTTTGAAACGAAATGAAATGGCTAAGATTGATATCACTTAACAGCTTAAGGCTATTCCATAAGAAAAGTATTTGAACAAATACTACACCTAAAATCTCCAGTTTGAACAAATGTTTGGTCGTCTTAACATGCATAAGGATCTAACTCAAATGATACGTCACTATGATTTCTGACGTTAGAATCATGGCTCACCACCACCACTGTTTTTCCCTGCTTACTCATTGTTTTCAGCAATTCAATAATCAAATCCCTATTTTCTGCATCCAATGAAGCAGTCGGTTCGTCTGCTAAAATTATTTGAGGATCTTTTAATAATATTTTTGCAATAGCAATTCTTTGCTGCTCGCCACCGCTTAATTCGTAAATTTTAGTTTTCAACGGATAATGTATATTCACTTGCATCAAAGCATTTTCGATTTCTTTTTTCCTATCCTTCATTTTCCGAATTTTATAAACAAGCATCATGTTTTCATAAATGCTTTCATTTTCCAATAATCCAAAATCTTGAAAGATAAATCCGATGTCATTGCGCAACATCTGACGCTTCTCACGACGTCTTGTGATTTGCTTCCCGTTATAGAGAATCGTACCAGAATCATACGACTCAATATGTCCGATGATATTCAATAACGTTGTTTTCCCACAACCGCTCTTACCAAAAATTACTGTGAAGTTGCCATCGGGAATTTCCAGGTTTAATCGGTTCAACACAATATGCTTTCCATATGATTTGCAAAGGTCTTTTATTTTAATAGACATTAAGATATCTCCTATAAATAATCCAGTACACAATAAATTCAATCAATATCAAAATAACAACGAGGTAGATTAATGAAAAAGACAAATGAATTCTACCCAAAATCAAAATCGCTAATAAAGCAAACAGTAACGGAGCTAAAAAACGTATGCTGTATTCGGATATACTGAATATTGGGACATTTTCTATAGACGATAAATAGAATCTTTTTCGATTCATCTGAAAATCACATATCAGCATTAATACATCGTTCAAAATGTATATAAGAACCAGTAATAGTGACGAAAAAAAGGCTGAAGATACATATCTTGCATTGTTATACAGGTAACTTGTCAATGTATTTTGAACACTTTCAATTCTAAAGGTAGGTGAATAACCATAACTTTCAAATGTACTATCAATATATTCTTGTGCCTGTTGCTTACTCCCATTGTAAGTGAATATGTTTCCATTTACCTGACCGCTAAATCGATTCTCAACAGGAATATAAACTGTTAGGTAATCTCGTATTTTATTTGGGTGAAACAAACCCCAGATTGAATAGCACGGTAATGTTTCATTGTGTTTCACTAAATGTATTTCACTTGCTTGCATCTGAAATCGATTCACAATTTTCTCAATGATCCCATTTAAAGCAGATGCATTATCATCGTTGTATATAATAATGAAATCATATTTATCAAATTCATCGGATACTAGATCAATCAATTCTAGATACTCATATCCAACAGAAAAAACCTCAAGAGGTTGAGAAAAGTCGGCATTTTGAAGATCAATGTAAGAGCCCGAATAATCCATCATGTTTACATCAACAACTAACTGTTCATATAGTGCATTTACTTTGTCCGTGCCGATATCATCGAACCAATTTGAAGTGATTTGTGTACCGAAATAATACATGTTTTCAGTTCGATTCAGTGCTGACGGATAGTTAATAATTAATGTCAAAAGTTCCTTGAATGTACCAAGGTTAGAAATGATCGACGGTATCATAAAAAGGCAAATACAGAACTTAAAAAGATAGGCAAAATCAAAGATAATACCGACTTTCGATTCACCCTTTTCTGCATTGACAGGGTTGATATATCGAATCACAGCTATACTGAACAGCGAAAAAGCTAGAAATAGAAAACCTAATTGTATTGATTGTGATAAAAAATACTTAACGAAATAATAAAAGGTCGTAAAATTCCGAAAATGAACCAGGGAAATCAATACAAGACAACCACTGAGTACGAAGAACGATGTAATAAAATGTCTACCTACTATATCCCAATATATCGATGTATCCGACTTCCCTTCCAACTTAAAAATGCTTATTTTCCGGGATAAAGAAAAAATATTCAAGATAATAAAAAACGCCAATAAACAACTAAATAAAATCTTAATTACTTTACCGTCGAAATAATTCGGCTGATAGGGAGAATTCCCTCCTTCTGGAATGGTATTGGTGAAAATATAACTCAAAGGACCATATATTTTTTGTAAATCATCAAGGAAGGCTTGAATGTCTACAGCATCACGCCCCTTCATAGGGCGATATGCAAAATAACCACCGATATCAATCTCATTTATCAATCGTGTAACAACAATCTCGTTACCGTCCAAGAATGTCGCAATCCTTAGATTTTTATCATCCGAAAACGAAGAATAGATTTGATTGTCATTTTGATTCAGTTCAAATGGGGCTCCTTCTGTCAATAACATCGATCCATAAACATCTTCATTATATGAACAAAAGACAGTTGTAGTTTCACCGCCGACCGAATTCGATGAATAAACCAATTTATAAAAAACAATTCCATGTTTATTAGCCAAGGACTCAAAATCAGCATAAAAATCCTGTGGATCAACATCATGTATCGTTCGTTCGATTTGGATTCCGTCCCAAATAGATTCAGGTTGAACGTAACCGAATCGAACAACCCGAAACAGAGACTCATCATTAAACAACTGTCTCGAAAACAATCCACTTACAAATAATAATAAAATCGTGGAAAGCCAAACGCGAAGTTTCATGAGAAATTATGCTATTTAACGATGTAATCGATACCGCGATCTTTGTTCATCAAACCATGCTGATGCCCATTTGATGCTACAGAAATGCCATACTCTTTATATTCACCTTGCATGGCAAAAGATCCGCAGCCCCATTCAGAACCATTACGGGCAACACAGGGAGCATATATTTGAAAATCAAGATAATTGACGACACCTGTGTATGCTACACTCCATGATGGTTCATCCCAATACGTGTACCAAACGCGGTCATCTTTCACCTCTCCAGTAGCTGCAGAAACAGATAGACTTCCGAGAACAGTGCAAACCAACAGCCCAAAAAGAATCATAATCTTTTTCATACAAGTCTCCTATTCAACGACATAGTCGTATCCAAAATCACGGTTTTGAAGTGCGTGTTTGTGTGAATGGTTTTCGAAAATATTGTGTACATATTCCTCATATTGATCCTGTAGAGCAAAACTTCCACAACCATAACCATAACCATCATCCACGCACGGTGCATAGGCCTGATAAGACAACTTATTGACAACGCCGGTATACGCAACGCTCCAATCTTCGCGGTCCCAATAAGTATAGAGGACTCGTGAATCGTCAATAGACCCATTAGCTGCCTTAACGGAAAATGTGCAAAATAGAATTGCACAAACAGAGAGAATGAATCCAATTCTTTTCATAAACGCAACCTCCGATTTTTTTATAACATATCGAAAAATACGCCACCGCGCAAGTTGATAAACTGACCAAATTATTGATAAACTGACATTTTCGATTATCACTAGATTCAACACAAAAAAAGCAGATTGAAGGCTAACCTTAATCTGCTTTGCTATCAACATATTAAATTTAATCCAGATCTTTCCCGTTACTGGCAATCACTTTCTTATACCAGTCAAAGGAGTCTTTCTTTTCACGGTGGAGATCGCCATTACCATCATTATCCCGGTCGACATAAACGAAACCATAACGTTTCTTCATTTCACCAGTAGATGCACTGACTAAATCAAAGCATCCCCACATGGTATAACCCATCAGATCCACACCATCTTTGATCGCTTCACCCATCTGTTCGATATGGCTACGTAGATAATCGATACGATAGGTATCGTGGAATTTACCATCTTCACTGCGCACATCATTGGCACCTAATCCATTTTCGACGATCATTAATGGAATATGGTAACGACCATAGACATCATTGAGATACCATCTCAATCCTTCCGGATCGATCTGCCATCCCCAATCACTGGCTTTCAGATACGGATTCTTGACACCACCAAAGACATTGCCACCCACCTTGTCATCGCCTTTGGTTTCAACCGGTTGGGTTGCAGCCACAGATGACATATAGTAACTGAAGCTATAGAAGTCGACAGTTCCACGTTTTAATTCAATCCGATCATTCTCCGTGATGTCGATATGGATATCATTGTCTTCAAAGTAACGTTTGGCAAAATATGGATATTCCCCGCGCACTTGCACATCACCACAGAAATAATTGTTCATGTTATTTTGATGCTGAGCCGCCAATGCATCTTTCGGATTGCAGGAATATGGATAACAGGTATGCCCAGCGATCATACAGCCGATCTTAAAATCGGGATTGATGGCATGACCTACCTGAACGGCTTTGGCACTTGCAACGAATTGATGATGCAATGCTTGGAACCGTTTTTGCATCTGAGGTTTGGATTCTTGATGTTTAAAATCCATGGCTGGATATTCGGGGACCATACCTAAACCCATGATCGTACCAAAGGGCATCATGGCACAGTTGATCTCATTGAACGTCAACCAATATTTGACTTCATCCTTGTATTCCATAAAACAGGTATACGCATAATGAACGAAGTGATCGATCACATCACGACTGGCCCAACCATTGTACTTTTCGGTTAGTCCCCATGGTAATTCATAGTGCGATAATGTGACCAATGGTTCGATGCCATATTTATGGCAGCATTGGAAAACCTTATGGTAGAACGCGATCCCTTCGGGATTTGGATTATCATCATACCCATTGGGGAAAATACGTGCCCAGTTGATGGATGTACGGAAACATTTGAATCCCATTTCGCCCATCAAGGCGATGTCTTCTTCATAATGATGATAGAAATCCACAGCATGGTGGCTCGGATAATACGTATTTGCTTCGATTTGCTTGGTCCAGCGACGCGGTGAAGTAATCGATCCGGCCGTGATATGATCCGGAACGGATTCGCCTTTGCCGCCTTCTTTCCACGCACCTTCACATTGATTGGCGGCAACAGCGCCTCCCCATAAAAAACCTTGAGGGAACTGGTATGTTTTTGACATGAAATGATCCTCCTTGTCTGCAGTTTAACATGGACGATAATTCATAGAAAGCAAACAATTACAGAATCGATACAGAAGATAAAAAGATAGGGGATACGAAGAGCATATCAATGGTCGAACCATATGGATTTTAGGAATCAAGCGAACTGGCTCATACTTATGGTAGGACCATAAAACCCTTAATCATAACGGTTGGAACCCGAGGTTCCAACCTAGCCATGGTACAAACCAAAATGGCAGTGGATCATCTAAAATCAATGATACCGGAATTGGATTATCGGATCCAAATCATTCGAACCCATGGAGACATGGATCAAACCACTCCCTTATATCGATTCAAAAAACGCAATACGTTTGTTTAAACATTGGAAAATGCATTGATCCATCATGAAGTGGATCTGTGTATCCATTCATTGAAATATCTTCCTTTCACATCGATTGATGGTTCGAACCACGTATTCCATCCGTTTCACATTTGCTTAATATTTTGGCCACACTGCTTTTATCCATATTTAGCAAATGTGCGATCAAGTCCTAATTGCAGTGTGGATGTTGATAAATCACACCACAGCTATCATACGCTGCGTTGCTCATGGCATTATGGGTAAGGTGGTCTTTACAATATGACCATGCGCTTTTGCTAATGGCTGAAAAGTGATGAACTAAAATCATCATGTTACCTCATGTATCCACCATTCTACCCGTGGTCGAACCACTTGTATAAGATGGTCATACTTTTCGTTTACTCTCTTTGTAGGCATCACTACGAGGGATCCAATCCATGAATCGTTCTATACATTGGTCCCAGAATCGCCATTCATGGCTGTAACCCGGCTTAGATACCCAGGTATGATCAATATGATGATCATCCAAAAAGTGATGGTATTTCAGATTCGAGGCATAGAGAAAATCGTCTTCGCCACAGGCAAGATATATCGATGGTAATACCATATTTTCATTAATGGCTTCTTGTGTCATCTTCACTATATTCCCCTGCTCATGTTCAATGGCGGCGGAAAATGCACCCACTGCCTGATAGTGATTAGGATATTGGATCATATGGTAAAGCGTTCCGAAACCACCCATGGACAAACCCGCCAAATACGTATCTTCTTTTCTTGATGAAATCGGAAACATGGATGTCACGAATTCGGGAAGTTCTTTTTCCAGGAACAGTTCAAAATTTGCAGACTTTCCATTGTCTTTATAAAATCCGTTTTCACCGCTGATCATCACCACAGCGATCTGACGTTCTTCGGCATACAGTTCCACATTGGCATAACCACACCATTGAAGATGGTTGTTGCCCATTCCATGCAACAAATAGATCACAGGATATTTATGGTCAATACCATGACTTGTCTTACCATTGATCACTTCCGGAAAAGATAATGTAGGTAAGATCACGGTAATATCCGTTGAGCGCATCAAAGAATAAGAAATGAAATTACATTCGATTCGAGCCATACGTCCTCCTGGTCACAATTTAACCCCATCCATATAATCAGTTTACCATTGTATCGAATGGTCTAAACCACATAAAAAGATGTGGTAGAACCACCACATCTTTGATTCGATCAATCCAGATCTTCTCCGTTACTCTGGATCACTTTTTTATACCAATAAAAACTGTCTTTACGATACCGATCATATGAACCATTTCCTGCATCATCCGCATCCACATAAACAAATCCATATCGTTTAGATATCTGTCCAGTCGAACAACTGATCAGATCAATACATCCCCATGGTGTATACCCAAACACATTGACCCCATCCATGGTGATCGCATCCTTGATGGCCTGGATATGTGCTTTTAAATATTCGATGCGATATGGATCATGAATGGTCCCATCACGTTCCAATGTGTCTTTTGCACCCAATCCATTCTCAGCAATGAATAATGGTTTATGATACCGATCATAGTAAAAATTCAACGTATACCGAAGTCCCAATGGATCGATCTGCCATCCCCATTCACTCTTGGATAAATAGGGATTGCGGATGAACGTTCCCATATTCCCACTGGTGCGCTCCATCGCTTCATCCTTGGCCATGGCCAATGAAGTCTGATAATAACTGAATGCCATAAAGTCGCAGACACCCGCCTGAAGCAATTGCAAATCGCCATCAAGGATCGGCAATTCGATCCCTTTTTGCTTCAATTCGATCAACTTATATTCCGGAAGATAGCCGCGCATCAAAACATCCGGATAATACAGATCTCGTTTGTGATTGGCTTTGACGGATTCCATGCAGTCTTCCGGTTTGCAGGAATACGGATACGCCAGGGATGTTCCAACCATGCATCCCACCTGGATATTGGGATATTTTTCATGCGCCAGTATCACGGCTTTGGCCGAGGCGATGAATTGATGATAGGACGCCGCTTCGATCAGTTTTGGATCGTTGGAAAATACACCGGCGTTGACGAATCCGCTGTGGACGACGGAATTGATCTCATTGAATGTCAGCCAATATTTCACTTTCGCATGATAGCGATCGAATATCGTTTCGACATAACGCATGTAACAATCCACCACATGGCGGGAAGCAAAACCATTGTACTTGATGGATAAAGCCAATGGCATCTCATAATGGGATATGGTCACCACTGGTTCGATACCATAGTGATGACATGTATCGAAAAGATCATCATAATACTTTAGACCCGCTTCATTCGCTAATGCTTCTTCACCTGTTGGATAGATCCTGGACCATGCGATGGACAGACGAAAACACTTAAAACCCATTTCCGCCAGTAATGCAATATCTTCCTTATAACGATGATAAAAATCAACGCCGTTGTGGTTGGGGTAATATTCATCTTCAAATATGGAAGGAATACCATGGTCTGGATAAGTGTTCATCTTAAAGGCGATACAGGCACTTTTGGTCGAACCATCAGTATAGGTGACGCCGCGCATGTTTTTCATATATGAACGATACTGATCCGGTATCCCGGGGATCTCACAAGTATATTTGGCCAAACCACCGCATGTCTGTACATCGGCAGTACTGACACCTTTTCCATCCTGATCCCACGCTCCTTCACATTGATTGGCCGCAATTGCGCCACCCCATAAAAAATCACTCGATAATTTTGACATATACGCTCCTTTTGTATTAGAAACGGAAAGTGCGTTGGTCTAACAACGCACTTTCACTTTATTTCACCCGTGCCGATCAAGCATCCAACTGGGTTTGAGTTGCCTGTTCTTCCTTCAATGTTGCGCGTTCAGCGATTTTAAAGAACGGGAAGTACAGTGCCACACAGACCGCGATCAATACAAATCCCCAAATCAACCCCGTGAAGGAATTGGTGGCCATCCACATGTAAATGGGTGTCGGGATGACGTTGGATAATGCCACACCGGTAAATGGTGCAACCAATCCAATCCGCATCACCAGGGAGGTCAATAACACACAGATACCTGGGGAAAGCACGAAGGGGATCGCCATGATCGGATTAAGAATGATCGGGAAACCAAACATTACCGGTTCGGTGATTTGGAAAATCGAAGTGGCAATGGATAATTTGCCTAAGCTTTTGTACTGTTTGGATTTACTGATCAATAAGAGAATGGTCAAACCAAGAATACCGACATTGGTCACCGGTGTCAGCATCGCCCATTCCAAATAAGGACAGGCTTCTCCGGCTGCAAATGCAGCCATATTGGCTTGGGTAGCCGCTGAACGGATCGATCCCAATGTGGCATACGCCAGCATATCGCCATGGATACCGAACATCCACAAGAATTTACCTGCCATCAGATACAATGCGGCACCGACA
Organism: uncultured Erysipelotrichaceae bacterium; assembly: GCA_944327105.1. Classification (GTDB taxonomy): domain Bacteria; phylum Bacillota_I; class Bacilli_A; order Erysipelotrichales; family Erysipelotrichaceae; genus CALVGN01. The sequence continues at coordinate 13,170 of CALVGN010000051.1, forward strand.
GGATTGGCACCGATCCCCATCAATGGGGCTTGTAATACAGAGTAAATGAATGTCTGCATCGTTCCATAACTTGTCGCTGCAAATCCCATACGAATCAGCATGAAGACAATGAATACCAAGCCGGCTGGAATCATGGTTTCAAACATACCCGCCACAGCAGGCGGAATGGAATCCGGCATTTTGATCTTGATGTTTTTATCCATCAGGAAACAATATAAGCGTGCACCGATCAAACCGCAGATCATGGCCACAAAGATTCCTTGAGAACCAAGAACTGAAACCGGTAATACATTGGAAGCGACACCGCTGATCATTTCTCCAGCTTCATTGGCAATGGAAACATTTGCTGTAAACGGTGTAACGATCATGAAACATCCAAAGGCGACCATAGCTGCCGGTAACGGACGTTTTTGATTGAATGATTTTGCCACTTCATAGCCGACACATAAAACGACCATGATGGCATACATGTTGGAAACCATGTTGATGGGGATGGATAAGATCTCTCCCAATCCACTGGTGGTTAAGAAATTCTGCCATGGATCAAGCGGAATGGACTTGACCAAAGAGAACAAAGAGGCACCGATGGAAAAACCAGCAATACCCATGAATGCATTCATGATGATCTTGATATAGCGCAATTGCGCAAACTTCATCACTGTTGCACTCATCTTATCGACAAATGACATAATGGATCCTTTCTATATGAATTGATTGACATCGCAAGCAACGACTCAGTCGTGCATCAATTGGCGTGCCTGCGCGATGACTTTCGCGCCGTCGAGTCGTCCATATGCGACCATATCCACAACATCGACTGGGATATTGCCACATTGGGCACGAACACCATCCAGCTCATAACGGACCTGTGGTCCGATCAAAATACAATCGGCATATGCGGATACGATTTTTGCTTCGCTAACGGCATGTGCTTCCACACTGCATTCATAATTCAGCTGTTTGGCTGCTTCGCGCATTTTGTTCATCAGCATGCCGGTGGACATACCTTGGGCGCATAACAGTACAATATGTTTCATTTTAGTGTTCCTTTCCTTGCACTTTCATCATGGCTACCATTTCACTGGCCAGATCTTTGACCGTCATGGCATTCATGACATGATCCTGTGCATGGACCATCAGAAGACTCAACGGGACCGGATTCCCGTTGGTTTCGGCAAAGATCAGCTGAGTCTGTGCCTGATGGGCTTCGTTCATTTGCTCGTTTGCCTGCGCCAGTAAGGCATCTGCGGATTCGAAGTTGCCATTTCGGGCTTCTCGGATAGCCTGAATCGATGCCGAACGGGCATTTCCTCCATGGGTGATCAATTGCATGATGGCAACTTCCATTTCACTTCCCATTTTTATCTCCTTTCTTTTTAAGGAATGACATTCGCGAATCTTATTTCCTTGATGATTCCACTATAAAAAACATAGCGCAAGAAGTTAAACCAAAAAATTGCCGTGATGGTTACGGCAATTTTTGGATAGGATGGAATTAACGATGGTTTAACCACGGTATGCTTTGGCCAAAAGATCCAACAAATGATCAAAGGTCGGTTTTTCGATCAATGCCGTAGCATAATCCGCAACGCTGATAAAATTGGTCATCATTCGATAAAATGATTCCGAATCATTATTGGAATCGGAGAGTGACACGAGAAAAATGATCTGGACATCATTGTGGCCCCACCATATCGGTTGATCCAATATGGCGACAGCGATAAAGGGTTCACAGGCAAATAGTTTTGCCGCGTGAGGAATGGCCACCAGATTCCCGAAATCTGTTTGTCCCCATAGTTCCCGTTTCATGATCTGGTGATAGAAATCCGAAGGGACATTGCGACGATTGGCGACATACTCACTCAGTATCGACAATGCCTCTTCCTTACCACTGGCCGAAAGGTGTGGCATAAACAAGTCCGCAAAAAAATAGTGTCGAATAAAGCCGATGTCCCCGTTTTCAAGCATTTTCTGATAGTTGTCGATCTCATCACTGCTTAATATCGGCGATACTTCAAACACCGGAACGGGAACTTTAAAGTTTAATGGAACCGTGGTAAAGACCAAATCGATGGCATTTCCTTTAAAATCAAACTGTGACAGTTCATAAACGGTGGATTCATACATATGATCGATGTATTTACCAAATGCCTGCCGATAGCGATACATGAATAACTGGGACGTACCCCGTCCTGACACACAGACAACGACGATGTTGTATTTGCGTGGGGTACGATCCCGTTTTTCCATGGCTAAGGCGATCAGGATAGCAATATAGCCGATCTCATCATCCGTGATGGTACAACCATAGTACTCGGTTAAAATCGAACAGGTCGATACGGCAATTTCGTACGCATACGCATAACTGTTTCGGATCTGTTTCAATAATGGATTGTGCAAGGGGATATGGTAACGTAATCGGATATCCATCGGAACCATATGTTGATTCAATGACATGCGCAGTTCAAGATTTCGCCGAAAATCGAGATGATATGTTTCGTAAATGAAATTAATCATGCGCAGCACTAATTCGTCGATCTGCGTCGAGATGACCATGGATTCACCATAGCCATTTTGGCTGTCGGAAGAAATCTTTCCAGTCAGATGGACACTGGTATACAGCCGTTCGATTTTATTGAAAGACACTGAACAGACGACTTCTATGCGATCACACAGCAGATTGGAGATGGTTTGGATATAGGAAGAAATTTGATTTTGGATCTCATCGATCTTATTTTGGTCGGCTTGGATTGGATGATGGTTGGCAATACGCGCGATACTGATCAAAAGATGCAACATCAGATTCTCAAATGAACTCTCGGATATATTGATCTGATGTTGGGCAAACAGTTCCATCACGATGGATGCCACTTCACTCGATGGTTTAAATATGGCATTGTGGCGGAATTCAGGATAGTGATATACATTATTGGCCAGACACAGACGGATATCGAATTCATCTCCGACGATCTTCAATCCGTAATTGGGACGACGTTGGATGGTCAAACCATATAACGCCACTACCTTCTCCACTTCTTTCAAATCATTGGTGATGGTATTGCGGGAAACATAGATCGATTCAGCGATATCATCGATGCGCTGATATTCATTGGATTCCAACAGACGATGAATGATATAGCGGACCCGTTCCTTGGAATCCGATGGGAGTTCTACAGGATAATACGCATGAAGATATCGATCAAATTCGAGTGGATCATCGACAACCAGCGTATACCCGCTCCCAGTTTTGGAAAGCAACCGAGCCCCATGTGTACGAATTTCATCCATCAGACCGGATAAACGGTTGCGAATAGTTTTGTTGGAGACGCCCAAAGCCACTGCCAGTTCATTGGCAGTGACCGTTTCTTTTTCTTGCAACAACTCCAATAGTAATTTACTGTGGCGATCCATAACCGATGAGTGGACTGAGTCCATTAAAAGTAAATCAAATTCACTTGTCAAACTCCACCCAAAATCTGACCGTAATCCTGCGGTAATATTTGCAAGTGGATCATCTCATCTACAGTTAGAGCCATAAAGAGTGTTTCATTCGTTATCGCTATGCTTTTCTTTCTTGAAAAACGGAATCGCATTACTGAATTCTTCAATGATCCCTTCTTTGATGGAATCCCCCAATACATTGATGGCATCTTTGACCAGTTTTGCATCATCACTGTCCAATTCGCTCATATGCTTCATCACTTTCAACAAATTGCCTGCCAAATTCTCAGTTAGATCATCCGTAGTCTCCGCATCGCATTCTTCCAGTGCATCAAAAATGATATTGACCACTTTGCGTCGATCATCAGTGGATAATTTTGCCAAATAATCATGGAACGCTTGGTCAAAAACACGAGAGGATACCGTGTCTTCCGTGACTAATACAAAATCCTTACGGATTACTTCCCATGTATAAATGTCATGCTGCAATGCACCCGATGCATTGGAATGCACAGTGATCTGCAATTCCTTATGGGATAACATTTTGCCAAAGATCGACGATTGGGGCATGTAGGTTGCGATATAGGGCAAAGCAATCTTATCGTCGATCAATTTAACTTTGTCTGCATGCAATCCCGGTCCGTCGAAAGAAAAGACACCTTTGATCCGTTTTGCGATGTCATCGTCACAAAACAATGCTGCATAAACAGCAAGGTTCCCACCTTTGGAATGACCACCTAAAAATAAATCACCACTGGTCAAACCAGCGACGCGCTGGATATATTCCACTGCATCTTCCTGACTGGGAATGGAATCATCAAATGTCATCAATAAATCTTCTTTCCAGCCATTGACGGTATTATCCGTACCACGGAAAGAAAGGAAATAGCGATCATCGGGCAATTCGATGGTGATCGTGGAAAACTGTTCCACATCATCTTCATCGAATCGAAAATCATGATATAACAGCCGGCAATCCTTGAATCGGGTGGATCGGGCCATTAATTGAAACAACTGTGGATCCTGTGGTGCAAATTTTGGACGCTGTGCTTCATTTTGATGATAGATTTCATACGCTTGAGCAATGGTTGGACCAACCGCATCATTAAACAGGATATCCTTCATATCCATATAGGAAAAGCGGGAGAGGATCAGTGCATCCACTTCATTGAACGGATCGGCAGCAAACGAAAGATCACCGCGCCAGATCATATAATCGATAATATTGGTGATTTGATTTTCCTTCATACATAACTCCTAAACGTCATTTTCTGATGCAATGATAAACCCGATGGTCCGACCATCCATCAAAGTAACACGATATCTTTTGTTGCTGCACCCCGTTTCAATTCCGCCGTATATGCTCTGGCACGTTGGATCAAATGATCGATATCCCCATCCACACGCAATCCTTTCGGAAGCAGGATGACATCATAGATGTCCATGGCATCCACCCAATTCAATTGGACCAACCCCATCGCTTTGACTTTCTCCACATCCACATAAGGGATCAGACATATCCGTTTATCACTTTTGGCCGTGTTGATCACTGCATGGATGCTTCCCAAAAACAACTCACTGCGTGGATGCACATCGTTGCGATGCATCATATTCCGAAATTCATCGGTAAAACAACAGTCTTCATACGTGTAGGAAAAATCAAGATGATGCATATCTTCGATCCGCACCTTGGCTTGGTTGACCAATGGATGATCACCAGACGTCATCAGACATAATTTTTCTTTGAATAATGGCAAAACCGTTTGATGTTCATCTTCTCGCGTATCCAGCGTCTGAACAAAGCCGATGTCAACGACGTTTTGGTCTAACCATTCCGGTACTCTGGCACAACAGATGGTATTGACCTGCAATGAAATGGAGGGATTTTTCTTTTCGAAATCGGCAAAGAAATCCCCGAAAGAAAAACCGACCATCAATTCCCCACCGGCCAAACGGATGCATCGTTGTCCTTTCGGGGAATCGAATTCATTCTGGATGTTATGATAAATGTCCAGCAATTGATTGGCATATGGCAAAAACCGTTTGCCATGATCCGTCAATTCGATCTTGTTGTTTTTATATTCCACCAATGGACTATTCAGCTCTTCTTCCAGAGCATGAATATGTTTGGCCAGGGTGGATGGTGCATAATTGAGCAACTCAGAGGTTTTGATGTAATTTTGTTCTTTGGCCAAAGTAACAAAGGTGATCAGTTGTTTGATGTTCATGAAATCTTCCTTTCACAAGAAAAGCATCCACCAAATTATAATGGATGCTTTGTGAATTTTAAATCAACTAGGATTGATTTATTGTGCGTCGGCAACGCAGGTTTCACCAGCCAGTTTACCAAAGACAACGGTATCGACCACAGCGTTACCACCTAAACGGTTACCACCATGGATACCACCAGTGACTTCACCTGCCGCATAGAGTCCGGCAATCGGACTTCCGGCTTCATCGAGCACACGTGTTTCGGTATCGATGGTGACACCACCCATAGTATGGTGCACACACGCCTGACGGGGGGTTGCAACCCATGGTCCATTTTCAAGCTTCGTGGTGAACAAAGTACGTCCGAATTCATCTTCCGCACCATCCACCGCAGCATTGAACTGATCCACAGTTGCCTGCAATGTGGCTGGATCCATATCCAATTTTTCAGCTAATTCTTCCAATGTATCCGCAACAACGATGAATCCATTTTCTTCCAGATACTGGAAGGTAAAGCCATCGGCACTGCGCCAGGACGGATCGGTGATATCCACATATCCGGCACCATCCCCGCTTTCCAGCATATAGAACATGCTGTCGGTTTGCGCCATGACACTCAAGCAGATTTCATCACGACGGCCGTCTTCACGTACGAACCGTTCACCTTCTTTGTTGATGAAGATGATCTGGTCGGTACCATTGACATCACGTGGAGGATATTTGGTCAGCTGACCATCTTTGACGTTACCTAAATACAGTAACTGGATCTGTTCCATATCCGTTAACGATGCACCAACACCCAATGCCATGGTGATACCATCACCTTGAGAGCAAGAGAAACGGTTGGTGGTCTGAACACCACTCAAATCATTCCATTTACCACTGGTATTGTATTCTTGAACCATTTTGGAATTGGCTGCAAAGCCACCAGTGGACAAGACCACACCCATATTGGCATTCACGGTAAATTCATTACCATAACGGTCGGTGCAAACCACCGCATTCACTTTACCGTTTTCATCCTGTACCAATGTGGTCGCGGTAGATTCGGTCAACACAGTGATACCATCATTCTGTTCAATATAATCCACATATGTGGAAATGAAACCGGTACCCATCTGCATCGTGGAAGTATGGGTTCTCTGCCATAAGGAACCGGCACCCTGACCGATCACATCGGAGAAACTCATACCCAGATCTTCGATCCATTCCAGACCTTCATAGGAGTTGTAGCACAACACTTTGACTAAATCGAGATCACCGACTTTATCGCCGTTGATCCAAGTCTGCAATGCATACCATTCTTTGCTATCGAACAAATCCGTACGGCCACTGGCTTTGTATTCATCCCATTGCGCCTGAACTTCTGCCTGTAATGCGGCATGTTCGTCACTGACTGGTTCTTCAGCCAATGCATCTTCGATGGTCTGTTTGACGGCATCGGTCATGGTGACCTTAGACTGCAATGCTTCATCCGGTGTATTGTAGATGGCTCCGCACACTAGCGTATCGCCACCAACTTCACCATTTTTTTCGATGATGATGACACTTGCACCTTGTTGATGGGCAGCAATGGCTGCTGCCAAACCGGCACCACCGCCGCCGACAACAACAACATCAGCAGTTTCATCTTCCGGTGTCGTCGGTGCGATTTCATTCATCCAATCATCCACATTACCGCCGGCCTGTTCGATACAGTCCTTGACACCGTTAAGGATAGCGGCGGAAGTGATGGTCGCACCTGTCACACTGTCGACGTTGACCGTCTGATTTTCAACGATCAGTTCCGGAATCAATACGGTCGGTGCTTTACCACCACCGTTTAAAACGGTACCGTTGGCATCAACCAACACACCACCGATACCGGGTGTTTCGGAATCTTTGGTGACTTCGACAGAAACGATGGCATCTTCACTGACTTCGACGCTTACTTCGACATCATCGTTCATACCCGGGGTAACAGCAGTGTAGGTACCGGCTGTCATTGCGGTCTTTTCACCATCAGTTGCAGGTGCTTCGCTCTCGTTTGTTGCGGGAGTGGAGGAGCAGCCGACTGTGGTTGCCAGCAATAACAGACTGGTCAATAAAGTTAATCCCTTTTTCACAATCTATACCTCCTGGATTTCCTTTCGTGAGCATTTTAACATGTTACTTTTTTATCAACTCACGCTTTACGGAAAAATGGTCACACCATTTTCGTTTGGTGTACACCATTGTTTCACCATGGTCAAACCATAGAAAAAGCCCTGGTTATAACCAAGGCTTAACATGGATCTATTCCTGTTCTATTCCCCTTTTTCAAGTGCCAGGGTAACGGTGGTTTGATCACAGACATCACTCGGTCCGTAATACTGAATGGCTCCCGGATAAATATAATCCGTTTCAACCGCCCAGGTATCGCGATGGGCTTCGAAATATTTGAATGGTTTGCCATCCAATTCAACCAATGCCTTGCGAATGACCGGTTTGTCTTCACCATTGCGTCGTTCGATATTCATCATCTTGGTGATCGGCATACCACCAGCGACCCATTGATCGGCTGGTTTGGACAAATTGGAAATCTTGGACAGATAACCGGTATAGCCATACTGGATCAACATGAAGGCATTGTAGCCCAAAGAATAGCAATAATCTGCGTCGAAGTTGGATGGGAAAGCACAACGGCCTTCATATCCAAAGAAGTGATGCTGCGGTTTGAACGAACCATTATAGGTGCCATTGGCTTTACGTTGGGCCAACTTGTTGGCCACTAATTCAGAGAACAGCTTTTCACTTTCGATCAAGGAAACTTGAACGTTACCATGCGGATCGCGTTCCAAGAACAATTGTTTCTGGATGCCTTCCGGCAAAATGTCGAATACGGCATAAGAATCAGTGGTCAAACCATTTTTGATGAAGGTTTTCTTTTCGTCCCAGGTTGGCAATGCATTGAATTGCGCGGTCTTTTCACCAGCCAGCAATTCATTGATTTCAGCGATCAATGTTGAGAATTCCGGAACGAATTCCACAATACCTTCTGGAATGATGGCCACACCAAAGTTCATGCCTTTGGCCGCACGATCGGCTACAGAATCAGCAATATAATCGGCAATCTGGCTCAGACTCATCTTCTTTGCGGCCACTTCTTCGCCGATCAAACAGATATTCGGCTGCGTCTTCAATGCACATTCCAAAGCAACATGGGAAGCAGAGCGGCCCATGACCTTAATGAAGTGCCAGTATTTCTTGGCAGAATTGGCATCACGTTCGATGTTGCCGATCAATTCAGCGAATGTCTTGGTGGCGGTATCAAAGCCGAAAGAGCATTCGATATCATCATTTTTCAAATCACCATCGATGGTTTTCGGGCAACCGATCACCTGGATACCTAAATCATGGGCAGCGAAATATTCAGCGAGTACTGCGGCATTGGTATTGGAATCATCACCACCGATGATCACCACGGCCGTTAAGTCGTGGTTTTTAGCTGTTTTGGCACTGGCTTCAAACTGTGCTTCGGTTTCGATCTTGGTACGACCAGAACCGATGATGTCGAAACCACCGGTATTGCGGTAGGCATCGATGAATTCATCCGTGAATTCCACACAATCATCATTGACCAATCCGGCCGGCCCATTTTTGAAGCCCAATAGCACATTGTCTTTATTGGTCGCTTTCAATGCATCGTATAAACCACAGATAACATTGTGTCCGCCAGGTGCTTGACCACCGGAGAGGATGACACCGACCACCTGTTTTTTCGGTGTGGATGTATTGGTCCCTTTAACGAAAGTGATTTCGTTTTTACCATAGGTATTCGGAAACAGTGCTGCGATCTTTTCCTGATCCGCAACTGAAGTGGTGGGTTCGCCTTCCTTAACAGAAATTTCAGCGATACCGGCACGCAACATGCCCGGCAGTTTGGGTGTGTACTGCAGACGTTGTTTTTGCAGTGGTGAAATGTTCATTGGTTGTTACACTCCTTTTTTATGGTTCAATCATAATGCATTTTGGACCAACAATAAATAGAACAATGCAAGAATTACACTGGTTTAACCATTCCATCAATGGAAATAATTCGCTTTCCTTTTATAAGGGTGATCAAGGATTAGAAATATGGAAAACCTAAAAGAAAAATACAATTTCGAAGAAATGGATGACGATACCGCCAATGAAATCATCACCACTCAAAACAATGCACTCATAGATCATTGTGAACTACTCGGCTTCAAGTAACCGAGAATTCCCGCCTGCTCTTCTTAAAATTAAAGTAAAAAAAGCCCTGCTTTTCAGGGGCTGATGAAACTTCTGACTACTCGAACTCCTTATTTGTATTATCATTTCTCATATTTATTATCTAAATGATGGCTATTTTGACTTGTTTCTTCTATATTAGCTATATCTTATTTTGCCTATCAAATGTTTTGTTGCAAAAATCGTTGCAACTGTTCGTTTGGAATAGTTCCTGATGGCTAGTAGCTTTCATTAGGGTACTAAATAATTCTTTCTTGAGAGTACAGTTTAACCGTAACTTAGTCGAAAACCAGAAAATCAATGTGATTTTATAATGTCATATAACTCTTTTGCATAACGATCAGCCTGGTTAATAGAAAATTCACCGTGATACATAGACGGGAGTATGTGCAAATCACAATTTTTGATCACTTCTCTGATCTTTTTTGCAGAAAATAAGATACGTTTATTTTCCCGCTCTCCAACAAACAGATGAACCTTCGCTGTACACTCACCAAGAGTTTTTTTCATAGAATACA
>CALVGN010000052.1 GCA_944327105.1 uncultured Erysipelotrichaceae bacterium
CGAAACCTAGCCAACCTCTTCGACCTAATCTACATTACCTGTTCCTGTTATCGACTTGAATTGCCTTGTCGTGGCCAGGGGAGGTTGTCTCTGAAGTATTGATACCCATTCCTATTCACGAAGGCTCAAAAATTTCACATACGTTTCCTTCATATTCTCGTTCAGACCACGTAAAATATCTGCATATGAGTCAAACCAATCCCAATGTGGTCCAATCCCAAAAACGTAAAATATCCCCGGTACGGGCGAAAACCAGTGCGCGTAAACGTATGGTTCAAACCATCCTGTACATGGTCATTGAATTGCTTTTTATTTTATCCATCGTCCTTTTTCTTACCTGGATCAAATCCACCTATTCCGTCGATGTAGCCTATGAAAAGCCCATCTTTTCCATGCTGGTCTTTACCATCGTCTCCATTCTTTTGCTTATACCGGCCCCCTTTAACCGCATCGTTGGATTCATCCTTCCCGCTTTAGTGGCCCTTTATGGTGTGGCGCAACATGTTTATTATGATGCCTTCCATACCTATTTCCGTTTCAATACCGCCATGAGTTTGGCCAATGAAGTCACCGGAGCCAGCGAAAGCGTGATGGAGTTCATCCATTTTGAAACGTTTGTGCCATTCATTGTTCTGATACTGATCATCCTAATTTTCACCGTGATCTATTTTCTATTGCAGCGCAAACGGATCAAACGCATCATCCATCTGTATCATCTAATCGCATTTTTACCGTTGATCTTGGTCTGGAAAGATGCACAACGCTTTGATACGATGCTGGAAACCGCCCGTCACAGTGAGGATGAATTCCAAGTGTACAAAACAGATTATTACATCTATGAAACCATCCCCAACAATATCCAGTTCGTCGATACTTTCGGTTTATATACATTTGCCTACCGGGATGTTCAATCATTGACTGCTTCCCAACTATTAAGCGGAAACGAACGGGAAGAGATCGCTACATTTTTAGCGGATAAGCCGCAATGGGGCGATAATGCGATGAGTGGTATCTTTAAAGATAAAAACATCTTGATCGTTCAGGCGGAATCGTTTATCGACTGTATGGCCGATCCGGAACTGACGCCGACCATCTGGCGCTTAAAAACGCAAGGGATCGATGTGCACGGTTTCGATACACCGACATTGCCAGCCTCCACTTCCGACAGTGAGTTTATGGCCAACACCAGCCTGATCCCCAATTCGGATGGCTATGCAGTATGCTATCGGTATGTGTACAACACGTTCCCGACGACTTTGGCGACACTGTTCAATTCGGCCGGGTATGGGACACTGGCTATCCATAATAATTATGGAGATTACTACAATCGTGAAAATCTGTTCCCCAATCTGGGATACACCGATTTTTTCGATTGTACGGATCTATCGATGATGGATGAAGCCAGTGATTCACAGGTGATGAGTGTGCTCAAATACATCATCACATCGGCCGATTACAAGAATATGACATTCTGGATCACGTACAGTGGTCATCAGCCGTATGATTATGGATCGGTTGGCGTCAGTCAGGAAAACGTGGATCGTATTTTGGCTAAGTATCCAAATCTGGATGAAAGCTATGTGGCGTATTTAGCCAAGAATATGGATCTGGATCAGGCATTGAATGATCTGATCAGTGAACTGGAACGCATCGAGCAGTTGGATGATATGGTCATTGTTTTTTATGGCGACCATATGGTCAAAGGATTGGAATTTGGTATGGATGCCAATTATTACACGGCCACAGGACAGACGTATGATCACGTCAATCGGGATACCGGGTTATACATTTATAATCCAACGATTGAACCCCGTGTGGTCAATATGCAATCCACGGCATTGGATATCTTGCCAACACTGGCGAACCTTTTTGGTATTGATTATGATCATTCCACCGTATTGGGACGCGATATTTTTGATCCGTCCTATCATGGATTTACGTTCAGTGAATGGGATGCATGGACCACCAATGATTATTCCTATGATTTCATCAAGGATACCTATAATCTGAATGGTTATGACCAACAAAGCGCTCAAAGTGAAATGGCATATTATATTCAAATGCAGGATATATCTGCCAATATATTGAAATTGGATTATTTCAAACCAGAAGAATAAAAACACAGCCTGTGCGTATGCACAGGCTGTGTTTGTTTTTTTGGTCATTGATTGTCGACCAGTTTGACTGCAGTGACTTCTGGAACTTCTTCCATCAGTATTGTGGCCACACCATCCTGCAGGGTGGAATCGATCATCATGCATCCCGCACATGCGCCAAGCATCTGCACGTAGACCGTGCCATCCTTGTATGCGACGAATTGAAGATCACCACCATCCATATTGATATAGGGGCGAATCTTTTCAATGGATGCTTTGATATTGTAGATGACTTGTTCTTCATTGGTTAACGTATTGGTTTGTTCCATAGTGTTCCTTCCATGCCATTTCTTTCAATGGTACAACCATTTTATATCAAGAAAAGATAGACCACACTGCATGTGGTCAATCCCCATAATAAACCACCGGCGACTTCGATCCATTTATGGCCCAATACCGCTTTTAATTTGGTTTGATAAATCGGATCATTGAGCTGGATACGTGTCAGATTCTCGATATCTTTGATCAATTGCTGCGTCACTTTGATATTTTGTCCGGAGTAATAACGGACATTGGCTGCATCATAGCAGACCACCAGACACATGATCACCGACACACTGAATGCCGTGGACGAAAAGTTATCCACAAAACCCGTTGCCAGTGCCAGTGCCGATACCGTGGCGGTATGGCTGGATGGGAAACCACCACTTTCAAATACCATCTTCCAATCCCATTCGCCGCTTTTCAGATAGTTGAAAAACGGTTTGCACCCTTGAGCGATCAGATTGGCCAATATTGCGACCCATAAGGGAAATAGTTCATTTATCATACGGTTACAAAAAAGAGTATATCACAAGTTTTGGACGTGCTTTATAATTGTAGCGTCAGGTAAAGTGATGCAGTATCAGGTCGGACAGATCGTTTTGGCCCGCGTCAGCGGGATCCAGCCTTATGGTGCATTTGTCCAGCTGGATGAAAGCACCGCAGGCTTGATTCATATCAGTGAAATCTCCAACGGATTTGTCCGGGATGTTTCGGATTACGTCCACGTTGGGGATGAAGTGTATGTCAAGATCGTTGACATCGATGAATCCAACCATCAGGTACGCTGTTCGTTGCGGGCATTAAGTGCCCGAAAGAGTCGGCGTGGCCGCTCGATGAATGCCAAAGGGCTGTTGCCAAGCCATCGCTTGGGTTTTGCTTCACTGCGTGATGCTTTACCGTTATGGATCAAACAGACAAAGGAGAAAATGACAATGATTACATTTGACACATCCCATGCATTTTTGGATTCTGACTTTTCCTCATGGCAAGGGAAGGTAACGGAAGCGCACAATGCATTGCATGCCCATACCTGTGCCGGAGCGGATTATACCGGCTGGGTGGAATGGCCGAGCAATTATGATAAAGAAGAATATGTCCGTTTGAAGGAAGTGGCGGCCAAAGTGGCGCCATTGGCGGATGTGTTATTGGTATGTGGCATTGGCGGAAGTTATCTGGGGGCCAGAGCAGCGATCGAATTTTTACAAGGATTGTGGCCAACGCGCAAAACACAGGTGATTTTTATCGGTAATACGTTTTCTGCCAGCTACATCGCGCAGGTATTGGAATACATCAAAGGCAAGAGTGTGGTGATGAATGTCATCAGTAAAAGTGGTACGACCACCGAGACCAGTGTTTCTTTCCGTATTTTCAAAGCATACATGGAAAATACCTATGGCAAGGAAGAATGCAAGACCCGTATCATTGCCACAACGGATAAAAAACGCGGTGCTTTAAAATCCTTGGCGGATCATGAAGGATATGAAACATTTGTGATCCCTGATGACATCGGCGGCCGATTCTCCGTCATCACACCAGTGGGCTTGTTGCCATTAGCCATCATGGGTGTGGATATTGACGCATTGATGGATGGTTTAGCCAAGGCGGAAAAAGATTTTGGCAGTGATGATCTTCAAACCAACAGTGCATATCGCTATGCCGTGGCACGACGCATGCTACAGCAAAAAGGGTATAACGTTGAAATGTTGGTCACGTATGAAATGCAATTGGTCCAGTTGGCTGAATGGTGGAAACAACTGTTTGGTGAAAGTGAAGGCAAAGATGGCAAAGGTATCCTGCCCGACAGTGCCTGCTTCTCAACGGATCTGCATTCATTGGGTCAGTTCATTCAAGAAGGCAACAAGGTATTGTTTGAAACGTTGCTGCTGGTCAAAAAACCGCAACGGGATCTGGTATTCCCCAGTGATGAAAATGATTTCGACCATATGAATTATTTGGCTGGAAAGAACATGAGCTGGATCAATGAAAAAGCCATGGAAGGGACATTGGAAGCCCATGAAAAAAGTGGCAATGTACCGAATTTGGTCATCACCATCGAGAAAATGGATGAAACCAACCTGGGTTATCTGTTCTATTTCTTCTTCAAAGCCATTGCCATGACCACATTGCTCAATGGCAGCAACCCATTCAACCAACCGGGTGTGGAAGTGTATAAGAAGAACATGTTCCGCCTTTTGGGAAAACCCGAAAATTAATCGAAAGAAAAAGGCGTTGATGGCTACCATCAACGCTTTTTATATGGATGAGAAGGGGATTTTTATAAATCACATAATTTAATGTGAGATTGCCATAATGTAACGGGAAGTGATTGATATCGTATAGGTGTAAGTTGAAAGACGCCTGATAATACAATGTCTTTGCTTACAGACATAAGTCCCCTTTCTATAAAATACCTCTAAAGAAAAAGAGCGTTGGTGCCTCCCTAGATACGCTCTTTTTCTTTTTATGGTAAAACCATTCGATCGATGATTTCACCATTTTTCAAAGGGAAGGGATATACTGAAAGCAAGGAGATCTTCCTTTTATGATGAAACAATGGATCCATGGATTGACCGGGTTAAAACCATTAATGCTGATCGCACTTTTGTTCGTGGGTGGCTGTCAAGGTGAATCCGATCAACGAACAGATACGTCTGCACCATCTAAAGATGATGAAACCATGTATACATTGGTGGATTTGACCCCGAAAACCCGTTCGCTTTCCATCGTCGCACTTGGGGATCATTTGATTCACGGAGCAGTCTACAAAGCAGCCTATGATCCAACCATGGATACCTATGATTTTTCCAAGATGTACGCATCCATCTGCCCATTGATCGAAGATTATGATATCCGCTATATCAACTTTGAAACCCTGATGGCCGGGAAAGCCTACGGCTACAGCGGTTATCCGACGTTCAACGGTCCAAGCCAAGGTATCGATGATCTGGTGGAATGCGGATTCAATTGGATGTCGTTGTCATCCAACCATTCCTTTGATAAAGGTGAACAGGCATTATTGGATGAGTATCACTATTTTGATCGATTTGACCATGTCATCACCACCGGTGTCCATGATTCATTTGACGATCAATCCACGTATATGGTTCAAACCATCAATGGCATTGATGTTGGGTTTCTGGGATATACCTATGGTCTGAATGGATTTATCTTGCCGCAAGGCAAAGAATATCTGGTGGATCTGATCGATCCTGCCCGTATTGAAAATGATTTGACCAATTTATCGTTGATTTCCGATATCCAATTGGTTTCGATCCATTGGGGCAACGAATATGCCACATCCCCCAATGAAGATCAGATCAGACTGGCCAATGCCATGGTGGGATGGGGTGCCGATGTGATCATCGGCGCCCATCCCCATGTCATCCAACCATATGAATGGATCAAAGCTGACAATGGCAACCAGGGTGTGGTGTTCTATTCACTGGGGAATTTTCTGTCCGCTCAAGATCAACCTGATCCGATGTTGGAAGCCATGGCATGCATTGAATTGACCATGGATACAGAAAATTCCACCATTACATTCGATTCGATCGAAGCCAAACCATTGATCAACTGGATCGACCATGATTTCAGTGACTTTCGCGTCATTCCTTTTGATGAATATGATCAAGACCATGTCGATTCGCATGAGTTGACGTTGAATGGACTGGATGTATCCCGGCAATACTATATCGCGTTATGGAATGATATATTCCCAGCACATCCCATTGGTTGAACCATGGCATATAATGGTGTTACTGCTATAGGAGGATTGTTATGTCAGAAATATTGAAACCCCGAAACGAAATGGATCCCAACTACCAATGGGATCTTTCTTCACTATTTGAAAACGATGCTGCCTGGAAGGTGGCAATGGATCAACTGAAACAGGATCTGCCGGATATATCCATTTATCAAAATCATTTAACGGATGGTTCGACCATTAAATCCGCATTGGATACTTACTATGGTCTTAACCGTCGTTTTGATCGGATCTTCTGCTATGCCTCATTGCGTCACAGTGAAGATATCACGGATTCTTGTGCCAACGCCATGTATAACAGCGCCATTGGTTTAGCCATGATGTTTGAACAACGTTCTGCTTATATTCGTCCCCAATTGCTGGCATTGGATGAATCGACCATCCACGCTGTGTTATCGGATCGGAAATTGGATGAATATCATTTCATCCTAGAAAATCTGTTCCGTCAGAAAAGTCATACGCTTTCTGATGAAAATGAAGCACTGCTGGCTGGGTTTTCAGAAGTATTCCAAGGACCAGGCAATATCCAGGAAGCATTGAGTGATGCAGATCTACGATTTGATGATGCCATTGACAGTGATGGTTTGAACCATCCCTTAAGCAATGCCAGTTACATCAAACTGCAATCGTCAAGCGACCGTACACTGCGTCGAAGCAGTTTTAACAACTACTATGCATCCTATGGTGCGCATAACCACACCTATGCCGCGATTTATGCCAATCAGGTCAAAACCACATTGGCCAATGCGTTAGCGCATCATTATCCCTCCAGCCGCAATATGGTCATGGATGCGGATAATATTCCGGAAAGTGTTTATGATACGTTGATCGATGCCGTACATGATCATCTGGACCTGATGCATCGCTATGTGGCGCTGCGCAAACGGTTGTTGAAGCTGGATGAAGTGCATTATTATGATATTTATGCGCCATTGATCGATGATGGTTCAACCACTTACAGCTATGAAAGTGCACAAACGATGATCTTAGATGCTTTGCGGATCTATGGTGATGAGTATGTCAGCACGGTCAAAAGCGGATTTGAAGATCACTGGATCGATGTTTATCCCAATAAAGCCAAAAGCGGTGGTGCGTATTCCAGTGGCTGTTACGATTCCAATCCATATATTTTGACCAATTTTACCGGAACACTGGACAGTGTCTCTACGATCGCCCATGAAATGGGCCATTCCATGCATACCCATTATTCCAATACGAATCAAGCGTATGCCAACAGCAATTATTCATTGTTTGTTGCGGAAGTGGCTTCCACGGTCAATGAGAACCTTTTGATCCATCATTTGCTGGATGGTTGTAACGATGCGAAACAACGGTTGCGTTTGTTGAATCAGTATTTGGAAGGATTCAAGGGAACTGTGTATCGGCAGACGATGTTTGCGGAGTTTGAAAAGATCGTTCATCGTGATGCACAACAAGGAGTCAGTCTGGATGGGAATTATTTCAATGGGATTTATATGGATTTGACCAAGAAATACTTTGGTGAAACCATGATCTATGATGATGCCATTCAGTATGAATGGAGCCGCATCCCACATTTCTATCGTCCATTTTATGTGTATGTGTACGCCTGTGGGTATTGCGCAGCCAATGCATTGGCATATGGCATGATCCACGATGGTTCGACCAAAGTCACGCCCTATCTTGAATTTTTGAAAATGGGTGGTTCGAAGTATCCTTTGGATGAATTGAATCATGCCGGAATCGATCTGACCAACCGCAGCTATATCGATACCGCATTGAATGAGTTCTCACGTATTCTGGATGAAGTGGAACAACTGGCCGATCAACTCGGTTATTGATGGTTGAACCATTTTTGATCCACCAACACATCCAACCCGCCATATTGGCGGGTTTTATATTATGGTTAAAATCACATCATGGAATGGTTCGACCATTCGTAAACCATCTTGAAACCCATCCTGTTTTTGCATATCATTAGTACTGCTTTATTTTTAAATGAACAGGAGGGGAGAATCATGTGTTCCAAAGGTCAGCGTTACGGTACAATCCTCTCTTTTACATTGATTTTCATTCTCGGTTTTGATTTGTTATCTTTTCTTAGCAGTGAAATTTTTTATGCATTGGAAACGGCCAGCGGCAGTTTCTTATCCATCAATTTCACCTCACCGCTTGGACCACTTTGCGTCTTTTTCTTTTTGATCCATTATGCCTTGTTGTATTTGGGTTATGCGTTACCTTTTGTCATTGCGGTGATGGCCGCAATCAGTGCAATACTGGTTTTGATTGATTTTTTATCTTATAGACGATGCACATTGTTGATGGGTTTGACCATGGTTTCCCTGATGTGTGTCTTCGCTTATGGCATCACGGATTCCACTTTTTTACTGGTGGTGGCATTATTGATCGGCATCATCCTGTTTGATCAGACCTATTTCTTGAATAAATCCTATGATCAACCCTATGCCTTCGATGGATTGCTGGCCGATTACGGCGCATTATTTTTTGGTTTCACGGTGGAAGGGAATCAAGAAAATGACGTCTTGCATCACCACGCGATGCAAGACGCGTCGATTCAACCGCAAAAAGTGCGGTTGATCGTCTTTTCCATCGCGACGTATGTTTTATCTGTCATCAGTTTGGGATTGGCGTATGGCTGGTGTGTGCATTTGAATATGAAACAAACCATCCGTTATCGTAAACTCAATGGTTGGACCATGACCTATGATGGGAAAGCGATTTATTGGTTCATCAAGGGATTGAAATGGTGGCTCTTCACGGTTTTGACGTGTGGGGTATATTGGTTGATCGGATGTATTGCGTTGGATAAAACCGCGACATTGGCGACGCAATGCCATATCGAAAATGGATCGAACCCGTCTTTCTTTGATGGAACCATGATGGATTATGGTCTGATCCATGTTTTCGGGATGGTCTTGACCATCGTATCCTTGGGTATGCTTTATCCGATCTATTCCACCATGAGTAGCCGGTATTTGATCAACCATACCGTCATTGACGGATATCGGCTGATCGATCAACGCACGCTCAAATCCCAATGCATGCATTGGTTGTGGTGCTATCCCTTGTTGATCGTTAGCGTTGGATTGTTCAGTGGCTACGATGCCATTGGCAATCTGATCCATGACAATGCAATGATCGGCATTGATCACCAACCATTTCTGTATGCATCGGATGAAGTATTATCCGATGCATCCGTTTGTTAGAAAGGAGGATGGTATGACCATCCGTAAATTAACGCTGACAGCAACGCTTTTACTTTTATGCGGGTGTAGCGATGGTTCAGCCATCGACTTCACAAAACCTACGGCTACTGTCAATACTGACACGATTTATTCCAATATGTCCATGGGGGATTTCAATACCGTATTGAGCTATTCTGCCTATGCGGTCGATGATGAAATCGGATCGGACCAGTTTGAAACGGTATCGTCCATGTTTTCATCCTTCAATGATTTAATGGATATCTACAACGATTATGATGGATTGACCAATATCAAAACCATCAATGACAATGCCGGGATCCAACCGGTGGTCGTGGATGAATCCATTTATGAAATGCTGCAGTTATCCAAACAATTGTATGATTTGAGCAATGGTGAATTTGATATCACCATGGGTGCCGTATTCAGTATCTGGCACAACTATCGTGAAAATGGATTGATCCTTAACAGCAATGATGAATTGGCACCACTGCCCAGTAAGGAAGAATTACAACAGGCATCTGCATGCCGTGGATGGGACCATATCATCATGGATGATGCCAACCACAGCGTTTACATCGATGATCCATGTATATCGTTGGATGTCGGTGGGATCGCCAAAGGTTTTGCTACGGAAAAGATCCGTTATACCATGGCTGAAACTATTGATAATGGTGCCATTATCAACGCCGGTGGCAATACTGCATTAGTCCATAGCAAACCCGACGGTTCCCCCTGGCGGGTCGGCATCGCCGACCCGGATTCCTCCAGCAACAGTTTGCTGGTGTTATCACTAAAGGGTGACCTTTCCGTGGTCACTTCCGGCGATTATGAACGCTATTTCGTCGCTGAAGACGGCCAAAGCTATGCCCATATCATCGATCCACAGACCTTGTATCCACCGCGATACTGGCGTTCTGTATCTGTGATCACCACGGATGGCGGGATCGCCGATGGTTTATCCACCATTCTATTTACGATGGATTATGAAGATGGTCAAACCATCCTTCAAAAAGCCAAGGAAACCTTTGATCTGGACATATTGGAAGCGGTATGGATCGCGGATGATGGTACCATCGTTGATGCAAATCATCATCTCGATCTTGGCAAATATGAAGCCTTCTACACCGAAGGTCTTCACGATTCGATCGCACAATGAGTGGGTTTCAACATGGTTCAACCATGATAAAATAATTACAAACAGGGAGGTTTTTCCATGCAGCAGTTTGTCACACTGTTAACCAATTTCTGGTATATCCCCTTAGCCGCAGTGGTATTGATCATCATTTTGGTATTTTTCATCGTCCGCTCCGGCAAGAAAAACAATCTGAAACGTCATCTGGAAGATGCCCAGATCCGCTATAACGATTTAAAAACGACACCGCTTGGCTTGAAATTGAGCAAAGCCAAAGCGATCGCCCGCATCAATCCAGAAGATCATGGCAACATTTTGGAAATCGAAAATCGCTATGAAGACTGCCAAAGCATTCTCAAGAATCTGGAAGAACTGCTCATTGCCGCCGAGGATGGCTTGACGGTATCCCATTTCAAACAGGTGAAAAACGATTTGATCGAAGCGGATGCTTTATGCGAGGAAGGCAATGAAAAATTCAAAGCATTGGAAGCCTTGCTCGATAAGACGCTGGAGCAACAGACCCGTCAGCGCAGTGAAATCGTCGAATTAAAAGAAAAATTCCGCACCCTCAAGCAAGAAGCACTGGACAACAGTGCCAAGCTTTCCTTCGCCTGGGAAACGGTTGAGCGCAATATCAGCAACATCGAAAAAATGTTTGGTGCATTCGAAGACTGGACTTATGCCGCCGAATATGAAAAAGCCAATGAGAAACTGGCGGAGATCAAAACTGGTATGGCAAATCTGGAAACGATCGTGCACCATTTGCCGGCATTGTTGGAACAGGCGACCGGGACGATCCCGCAATATCTGGAAACGGTGGATAAAGCCTATAACACGGCATTGGCCAGTGGCATCAATATGAATGGTCTGACCATTCCCGATGATCTGAATACCATCCGCAATGGTTTGCGCGATGATTTATTGGCACTGAAAAACGGGGAAGGGGTCAATGTTGAAAATCATCTGGCCACTTACAAGCAACAGCTGATCAATATGGCCAAAGCCATTAAAGCAGAAGATGATGCCAACAAGACCATGCGCTCCCTTTATGATGAAGTCAATACATTGACGACCAACACGTCCGATTTACTGGCGGCTGCCAAAGCACAAATGGATTCGGCCACCGTTAAATTCGATATCGAAAACGGTGAATCCATCATCAATACCGGCATCGATGACTTAAAGCCGATGATCGAAGCCATGGATCGCATCCAAGTCGCCATGGACAACAAAGAATTATCGGCTTCGGATCTCGTTGGAAAATTAAAGATCATCCGTGAAAAAGTCCAATTGACCTACAATGACGTCAAGGAATTGAAAAATCAATTGGATACTGCCCGCAGTGATGAGGATCGTGCCAAGAAACAATTGTTGAAATTGCAGGTCGTGGTCAATGAAATGCAAGTGAAGATCCGTGAACGCAAACTGGTATCCATCAATACCAAGTATGAACAGGATGTCAATCAGGCATTTGAATACATTTATTCCATCGAACGTGCACTCAATGAACCCAATCTGGATCTTAACAAGATCAACATGACGATTTCGGAAGCCAATGATTTCATCTATCGGCTATATAACGATGTCAATAACGTGGTCGGCACTGCAGTGATGGTAGAAAATGCGATTGTCTTTGGTAACCGTTATCGTTCCACCTATCGGGACGTGGATTCCGATTTGACCAGAGCGGAATTATGTTTTAGAAACGGTGAGTACACCAACGCATTGAAAATCGCGATCGCGACGATCGAAAAACTGCATCCCAATACATTCGAGAGTCTGATCAAGGGGAACGCTGCCAGTGCCGCGTAAGGCCATTTATCTTGATTACGCATCCACAACACCTCTGCATCCAGAGGTGTTTGATGCGTATAGCGCATTGCTGAAAGATCAGTTTTACAATGTGGATGCATTATATGGCAATGCGACAAAACTACGGGCATTGATGGAAACGTCCCGCGCTAAAATACTGGATTGCCTTGGTTTGACCAACGCATCATTGGTTTTTACCAGTGGCGCTTCCGAAGCCAACAACATGCTCATTCAGGGACTGATGATCCATCATCGCAATGATCCGAAAGCAACGTTGATCATTTCCAGTGTCGAACATTCCAGCATCAAAGCGTGCGCACGCTTTGTCCGTACATACTATGGTGTCAATGTCATCGAGATTCCCGTGACACCGTTTGGTTTAGACATGGATGCATTGGAAAAAGCATTGGACAATCATACGGTATTGGTTTCCATCATGGCGATCAACAATGAGACGGGAATGGTTTTCGATATTCCCAAGATCGTGGAAATGGTCAAAACCAAAAGCCATGCGTCGATCCATGTGGATTGTGTGCAGGCCATTGGAAAAATGGCATTACCATGGTTGAACCAGGTGGATTATATTTCCTTAAGTGCGCATAAATTGCATGGTTTAAAAGGCAGTGGGGCATTGATCGGTCGACATATGGACCATTTGGTGGGATTGATCCATGCCGGTCAGCAGGAAATGGGATTGCGAGGTGGAACCAGCAATGCATTGGTCAATATCATGCTGGCCAAGACCATGCGACTTGCATTGGATGAGCAAACGCGTGCCTATGATCATGCCAAAGCCTGCTTTGATTATTGCTACGGCGCATTTTGCAATGATTTGAATTTTCACATCAATTCCCCCAAAGACGGTTCTCCGTTTATCTTCAATTTTTCCGCCCGTCATGTCACTTCCCAGGTACTGCTCAATGCGTTAAGCCGCCGCAATATCGAAGTTTCGGCCACCAGTACCTGTGAAAGCAATCAGGGCCATTCCGATGTATTGGTAGCCATGGGGTATGATCAATGGATCACCACCGGCTCCTGCCGGCTCAGTTTTGATATCACCACATCATTGGATGATCTTAAAACCGCCGTCGAAACGATCAAGGAGGTTTGCACAACCTATGCAACGCGCTGAATATATACTCGTTCGCTTTGGCGAATTGTCCACCAAAGGCAAAAATCGCAACGAATTCATTGCGAAATTGTTTCAAAACCTTAAAAAATCCTGCGAGGAATTCGATGGATTAACGTTTGAGAAGACCCATGATCGCTTGTTTATCCATTTGAATGGTTGCGACCAGGAAGCGGTGATGGCTCGCGCGTCCAAGGTATTCGGTATCTCTTCACTTTCCTTCGCATATAAAGTCAACAGTGTGCTGGATGAAATATGTGCCAAGGCACTGGAATTGGTTTCGACCATGTCCGATAAGCATACCTTTAAGGTCAAAGCACATCGGCAAAATAAACAATTCCAGCCCAACAGTGATGGGATCAACCGTGCGGTGGCCACTGTCATACTGCAAAATAGCGAATTGAAGGTGGATGTGCATCGTCCCGATATTCTGATCAACGTCGAAGTGTCGTCTCCATATACGTACATCATGGTCGATAAATATCCGGGAGCCGGAGGTTATCCGGTCGGTGTCGCCGGGAAAGGGTTAGTACTGTTAAGCGGTGGGATCGATTCACCGGTATGTTCATATCTGGCGATGAAACGCGGCGTATTTCTAGAGGCCATCCATTTTGCCGCACCCCCCTATACCAGTGAGGGTGCGTTAGATAAAGTCAAGACATTGGCGACGTCTTTGTCGCATTATCAAGGTTACATGCGCTTGCATATCGTTCCGTTTACGGATCTGCAGCTGGCGATTTATAAAAATGTCAATGAAAGCTATTGCATCACGTTGATGCGTCGCATGATGTTTCGTATCGCCAAACAGATCGCATCAAAGCGTCGTTGCAAGATCATCGTGACTGGAGAGTCGATCGGTCAGGTGGCCAGTCAGACATTGGATAGCATGCAATGCATCAATGCGGTGGTAGATATGCCGGTGATACGACCATGCGCTTGTATGGATAAATTGGAAATCATCGATATCGCCAAAAAGATCGAGACCTATGAAACATCGATCTTACCGTATGAAGATTGTTGCACGATCTTTACACCCAAAAATCCAGTGACACGACCATCCATTGAAAAGTGCGAATATTACGAATCTCGATTTGATTGGGAAAGTCTGTTGCAACAAGCGATCGAAACCACAGAAAGTGTGGTTTTACCATTAAAGAGTGAAACTGAAGATCTGTTTTGATCGACTGGAATAGCTTGATCTTGAATACTGAAAACTGCCCTTATGAATGAAATCATAAGGGCGTTTTTGATGGGAAATGGGTTCCGATGGATTATTTTTATGGTTCCATAAATAATTCCACTGTTATATTTGACTTTCACTGTAAACAAGACGATAATGGCTTCGCATTTGGGTTAGTGAAGCATGGTTCAATCCCCCCTTGAAAGGAGCAGGTATGGTATTGATATTTTTAGCAGTCAGTCTGCTTTCCTGTATTGCAGGTTCGATTTGTGGCATCGGCGGCGGAGTGATCATTAAACCAGTATTGGACGCCACTGGTGTGATGAGTGTCAGTGCCATCAGTTTTCTTTCAGGGTGCACCGTTTTGGCCATGTCGATCGTTTCGGTTTATAAAAATCTGAAAGCCGGCAATACGAAGATGAATTTGAAGATTGCAACGGCATTGGCCATTGGCGCAGCCATTGGCGGGGTAGTTGGAAAAATCATGTTCCAATCACTGAAAGATGCCGTGGGCAATGAAAATGCCGTCGGCATGACCCAGGCCATCGTATTGATTGTGATCACCCTGGGTACATTGGTTTATACCCTGTATAAACACAAGATCCAAACCAAGCGGTTCGATCAGATCTGGTTATGTGTGCTGATCGGTCTTATTTTAGGCATCATGTCCAGTTTCTTAGGCATTGGCGGTGGTCCGATCAACTTGGTCGTATTGGCGTATTTCTTCTCGATGAGTACCAAGGAAGCCGCGTTGAGTTCACTATATATCATTCTCTTTTCCCAAATCACGTCCTTTTGTCAGACGGTATTTACCGGAACGATCCCGGATGTTTCCATCATTTATTTGGTTGTGATGATCATCGGTGGTGTACTTGGTGGGACCATCGGTAGCAAGATCAACAAAAAGATCAATGAACAGGGTGTGGATAAATTATTCATTGCCTTGATGATCATCATTGTATTGATCAATATCTACAATGCCGTTAAATTCGGGATGGCATTATAAAAATCCATTTATAAGTTGAATGGTTGATCCATTCAGCTTTTTTGTTTTGCAGATGAAAGAAGATCAAATCGTCAACTGAACCATTGATCATCCAAGGATTCAAGCATTTGATAATATAGATGCATGCAGCAAATATTTATCAATGACATATTTGAAAAAGGAAAGTTTTATCCATTGGATCAACAGCAGAAACATCATCTGATCGATGTTTTACGTTATAGCGATGGTAAAACCATCAAAGTCGTGGATCAGAATCATAACTGGAGTCTGGTATCACTGACCATTAATAACGATGTTTGTGGTTTTACCATTGAATCCCTGAATGCTTCATCTTCCAAAGGTTCGACCATATTGGTGATGGCATTGATCAAAAAAGACAAGTGGGATCTGACATTGACCAAAGCCTGTGAACTGGGAGTGGATGAAATTTATCCACTGGTATCCAGAAGAACGGTGGTCCGTTTGGATGAAAAGTCATTCAAGAAACAACGCTATCTTAAAATCATCGAAAGTGCCTGCAGTCAATGCAAGCGCAATGATATGCCGATATTGCATGATCCATTGGATATCCATCATTTACCATCCTTTGATGGGTATACCAAATTACTGGCGTATGAAAACGAAGCAGGTTTAGGGATTTGGGATGTCTCATTGTCCGATGACAATGTCATTGTCATCGGACCGGAAGGTGGATTCGATCCCAATGAAGTGGAATGGTTCAACCAGAATGGTTATACCACGGTATCCCTTGGTTCAACCATTCTACGAGCAGAAACTGCAGCATTATTTGCTTTATCGGCCATTAAGTTGCATAAGGAGTCTTTTCAATGAATTTTTACATGGAAACATTAGGTTGCAAAGTCAATGCATTTGAAAGTGATGCTACAGCCAATACATTGATGCACCATGGTTATACCAAGGTCGATGCCCCAGATAAGGCTGATATCATCATCGTTTATTCCTGTGCCGTTACCAATGTCGCTGAAGCAAAGACCCGTAAAGTTTTACGGGCATTGCGTCGCAATGCCCCTGAAGCATTATTGAGTTGTGTCGGCTGTTACACACAGGTCACGGATAGTAAGATTCGAGAAAGCTTACCAGTGGATTTATGGATCGGTAGTAATTATAAAAAAGATATTCTTTGCATCATTGAACAATGGTTCGATCAAGATAAGCATGATCCAACCACTTATATCGATCAAGATCCAACTAGTTCTTTCCAGAATTTAGGACCAGGCACTACGACGCATACCCGTGCTAATTTGAAGATCCAGGATGGGTGTAACCAATTCTGCACATACTGTGTCATCCCGTACACTCGAGGCAGGGAAAGTTGTCTATCTGTCGAAGAAGTTTTAAAACAAGCCGATGTGTTATCCAAGGAACATGCAGAAATCATTTTGAACGGTATCCACACTGGTCGTTACCATGATGGAAGTGATGATCTTGCCACGTTGTTGGATAATCTTGCCAGTGAATATCCCAATGTGCGTTTTCGCATCAGTTCCATTGAAATCACAGAAATATCCGATCGATTGCTCGATGTAATGGCCAAATATGATAATGTGGCCCATCATCTGCATATTCCTTTGCAAGCTGGAAACGATGCCACACTCTCACGCATGCACCGACCTTATACCACCACTCAGTTTTTAGATGGTTTGAACCATATCCGCTCTCGCATTAGCGATATTGCGATTTCAACTGACTATATCGCTGGTTTTGTTGGTGAAACCGATGATGAATTCAAGCGATCGCTTGAATTCATTCAATCCTGTGGATTCAGCTTTTTGCATGTCTTTCCGTATTCCCGAAAGAAAGGAACTTTAGCAGATCGAATGGAAGGACATCTAGATGAAACGATCAAAAAAGAAAGAGCTCAACGATTGTTACAACTGTCCGATCAATTGCATCAGCAATGGTTGAACCATTTTATCGATAAAACCGTGGATGTCATCATCGAATCCTATGGTTTAGGCCACAGTCATGGTTATACCAGTGAATATGCGTATACCACCATCAACGGTTCTTATCCTAATGGTTCTCTGGTCAAAGCCAAAGTCACCCATATCGAAAAGGATCATTTGGATGCCATTGTGGAATGATCCCTTGGTTCAAACCATCTATCGTACGATTTGTATAAAAATCGGGGACTTCCCCGATTTTTATATTTGTAATCAGAAATATGAACGAGTCTAATGATTGCTTTGAGTGAAACCATAGTAAAATATTTAACAGTTACCAGTATTGCTGGAATTAAAAAATATGAAGAAAATCGATCCATTAATGGATCTATCGGTTGATCGCATTATGGATGAACCGATGATCCCAATCTCCAAAGTCAAAGAAATATCCAAGAAATATGAAGAAACCATCCATAAACTGATGGATTTATTAGAATCTTCTGGTAAGACCACGGATCAGTGGGGATCTGCCATTGATTCGATTGGTTCAACCAACCTTAACCAAGCTTCGATTTATCTATTGGACTATGAAAACATCGGGAATTTTCCGGCATTGCTCCATACCTGGACCAAACCATCGGATATCATTTACTGTTTCATGAATAAAACCCAAGTCGTTCATTTTGACCATGAACTGACACGGTTGGAACCGTCATTATCCAAACGTATTCATCCTATCGTTCTATCCACATCTGGATTGAATGCATTGGATATTGCCATTGGTATGTTTATCGGTTATATCACTGCACGTTACGAACCCAATGGTATCTTTGTGTATACCAATGATCGCGGGTATACGGTATTGATGGAAATTTGTCGTTTCTGGGGGATTCATAATATTGAGATCCGTCAGGCGATCAGTGTGGCGGAGCATCCAAAGACGATTGTTAAACTACCGGTAAAACCTGTGGTTCAACCAATTCATCCGACGGTTCAACCTCAACCAGGAAATTCCATTAAACCGATTAAACGTAAAGGCGATGCAGATGAGCGCAAGAATCAAGTAGAAAAGCTGATCCACTGCATCAAAGATGAACCATGGTTTGATCAGCCACCTAAGTTTGATCAATTGATGGATCATTTATCCAAAATGTTTCCTGCAACCAAGTCGGATGATATCCGAAAACTCATCTCCAGCGGTATAACTTATGGATTTTTGATAAATCAAAAGGGTAAGTTACATCTGAACGTTAAATTAATGTCGAGGTAATAATTTTGGAGAAGATTTGTAAATTGGTTTACTTTGATGAAGAATCAATCACGGATTATGTTCAAATTGTTGCGGGCGGAAAACTTGAAAATACAACAGAGTTATTGAATTCAAGGGATGCACAGGAATCGCAAGATGTCCAAGCTAATGGGAAAGTTGGCATTAGCGGCATTTTTAAAGCGTTATTAGGGTGGGAGGCTAGTACTTCTGCTGACGTAACTGGTGGTTTATCTTTTAATAGTAGCAAAATGGTGAAAAACATCGTTAAAAATACGATCTTGACAGATTTCTTAAAAACACTTGAGGAAGCCAGCCAAGAGAAAACAAATTCTCGGCTTCCTAAGGGTACTATTAAAAAGTTCAAAGGCTATCAAATCCATGTCGAGGATAACTCTTTATCATACATGGTGATGGTATCTCCATATTTAAGCATGTTAAAAAGCGGAAGTTCTATTTCTGCTGGAGAGTATAATGTTGCAATTGATAAGCTTGACAATGCTCTAAGACACGCCAAAGGATATTATGAATTTGTTGGAATAAAAAGGAAAAGTAGAGTAATCTTGCGCTTCAATATCAATTCTTTCCGAAATAGTTATAAGATAAGCGATTTACTGAAAATGGATTTGAGCATTTATGCTATAAAAGTAGGTAGAACCTCTTTGGAAAATCTCAATGTTAACAAGGAATTAGGAATGAAGGTTTCTTTAATTCCAAAGGATAATCCGGCTTATAAGCCTAACACGGATATTGAAGAAGCTTCTGTAAACAGTCCAATCTTAGACGTCTACGATGTCTTACTCGCGGGAGTTGAAGCGTATGATTGATAGAATTATTGTTTTTTATGGATCAAAAAAAGATTTTGAAGAATTGATATTAAATAGTACGAATGAGTCACAGGTTATAATTCCGTTTATGGAACTTATTCAGCGCTATAATGCTCGCTTGCGTCCTAATGAGTCTGGAGTAAGAGAATCTGCGCTTGGTCAGAACATTCAAGTAGATAATTGTATCGTCAGAGCTGATGATTATGGTTCTGTTCTAGAGCATGTTCTCTCCAATTTTGTTAATGTAGTTACGCTAAATCATGATATTGGTACTTTATTGGTTCATAATCCTCCAAGAAGAGTTAAAGAATCCTTGCGTTCAACCTACGCAGATAAAATAAAATATTTGGAAACTCGTTATCCAAATTTATCAAGAGAAAAACTTAAAGAAGTCTATTCAAATCTCGAGGTTGACATTGTTGGGCAATATAATTGTAAAAAGCAGATCATCAGTGGTTTGTATAGGCTGATAACAAAGACAAATAATAAGCCTGTTGTTTTAATGCTTTACGGTCCATCTGGTGTTGGTAAAACCGAGAGTGCAAAAAGTATAAGTAGAACTTTGGGCGGTGAACTTTTAAGAATTCAGATTTCCATGATGCAGACTACCGAAGCATATAACTATATATTTGGGTCTGATCATTCCAAAGGCAGTTTTGCAAAAGATATGATGGCAAGAGAGTCAAACGTCATTTTAATTGATGAGTTTGATAAAGTTAATCCGGCTTTCTACAATGCATTTTATGAATTATTTGACGAAGGTAGCTATGTTGATACAAATTATGATGTGAACTTGGGACAGGCCATTTTTCTTCTAACCTGTAATTTTGCCAGCGAGAAAGAAATCATAAAAGTTCTAGGCCCGGCTATGTATTCAAGAATAGGATGCTGTGTTGCATACGAAGAACTACTTACAGAACAAAAAAAGAGCATTATTAGCAATTGGTATGAAGCAATTTTGTCCTCACTTAAAGAGGATGAAAAGATGGTAA
The DNA here is from genome assembly GCA_944327105.1 of uncultured Erysipelotrichaceae bacterium. Classification (GTDB taxonomy): domain Bacteria; phylum Bacillota_I; class Bacilli_A; order Erysipelotrichales; family Erysipelotrichaceae; genus CALVGN01. Next base: position 20,639 of record CALVGN010000052.1, read on the forward strand.
TTCAAACAACAAACATTTTAGAATGGTTTCTTAAAAATGACGAAAGATATGATAATATTCGTATTCTGAAAACAAAATTGGAAAACGCAATATTCGATAGGTTATCAGAAACATTTATCATTTCTTAACAGTTGCAAAACTTTGGCAACTATAAATCAGATAACCCATATTATCTTAATATTGGAAATAATGCCGAAAAGATGAGGTAAATTTCATGAGGAAATCTGCTTTGAATATTATGTTTATGAGCAATTTGGGTCGTTCTATTTCGTATTTTGGTAATAATTATTTTTGATCCTAGGTTACGGTAATGATAATTGAATTGGAATAAAAGACATGTATGAATGGAAGATAAAAGAATATCAAGTAAAGTTACTAATTAACTTGATTGACCATAAAGTTGGTACTAGGCCTAATCGAACAAGTCAGGATCCAAATATTGTCCCAATAGAAACGTTAAAATGCCATTTGATGTTATATTGAATAATGTAGTTCTACGATTCTGGTCAATCGGCTATTTAAAGATGAGTTTGATTGTTATAAAAATTGTTAAACACATGTTTTTTTTAATATTATTAGGGTGATTATTTAAATGAGAATGAGTTTTGATTTTAGCGAATATCCAGTGTCGATAGTTTTAAATCGATTGCTAATCGATAAAACAACTGGGAAAAATATATTATGGGCAACCGATTCTTACAGTGAATTAGGCGAAGGCTTTACTTCAAAAGACGAAATACAACCTTCACAATTAGAATTATTGTCAAATAGTTTATTAATACCACGAATAATGAAATCTGTTGATTTGCAAATACAACGCACTAAAAAACATGCTGAGGTTTTTACTCCTGGATGGATTGTTAATCAAATGGTGAATACAATTGATGAATCTTGGTTTAATCATGGGTCACCTTTTAATGTAGTAAGTGGTAAAGAATGGGAAACAGTAGAGACACAAATCCCATTTGATCAAACTCATTCATGGCAAGATTATGTCGCATTAAAGATACTAGAAATCACGTGTGGCGAGGCTCCATACCTAGTGTCTCGTTACGATGTAACTAATGGTGAAACTATAAAGCTTTATAATCGCATTGGTGTTTTAGATAGAAAGTTGCGTGTAATTACGGAAAATACAGATGATTTCGGAGAGTGGCTTCAGTGGGTACAGATTGCATATCAAAGTGTATATGGATATGAATATCAAGGGGACAATTTATTAATTGCACGATTGAATTTGTTCATGACATTTATTGATTATTATCGAAAAAAGTGGAATAAAAATCCTGACAATCATGAATTACGTAAAATTGCGACTATAATTTCTTGGAATCTCTGGCAAATGGATGGATTGAGTTTTACGGTTCCAGGTGGTCCTTTAGTTAAAACATTTGAGTTACAAACTTTAGATTTATTTGAAGATATGGTTGAATTAAGCAGGGCTCCGGTTGGACCATGTAAAATATATAATTGGCGTAGTAAAGCGTCGGTATATTTTAAAGATTTAGGGGTAAAAACAATGGGGAAAAAGTTATTTGATTTTGTTATAGGTAATCCACCATATCAAGATTCGGAATCTGTAAATAATCGTTCGGGTGCAGTTTATAATTATTTTTATGATTCTGCAAAAGTATTAGCGAATAAATATATATTAATTTCACCCGCAAGATTTTTATTTAATACTGGACTTACTCCAAAAGATTGGAATACAAAAATGCTTCATGATCCCCATCTTCTGATTAAAGAGTATTTTAAAAGATCTGAAGAGGTTTTTCCAAACACTGATATAATGGGCGGTCTGGTCATTGCTTATTACGATCGGGAACGGGATTTTGGTATTATAGATACTTTTATACCCAATCCCCATTTGCGGTCTATATTTAATCATTTTAAACGAATGCAGATATCTGATTCTTTGAGCTCAATTATGTACGGTGGAAGATCAGATTTAAAGTTTAATGATAAGTTTTTGAATGACTATCCAGAAGTACCATCAATATTGTTAAATAAAATTAAAGATAAACACAAAAATGTTTCTAAACTTTCTCCAAACGAAGAATACGAATTAAAATCTTCTTCATTTGACACCTTAGGTTATTATTTTTTAGATAAAAAACCAAATAATGATTTTGAATATTATAAAATCATAGGATTGCTCAATGGAAAACGAGTTATCCGATGGATAAAAAAAATATATATGGATCCAAGATATCCAGAAAACAATAATATTCTAAATTATAAGGTTTTTGTACCAGAATCCAATGGTTCAGGTGCTATTGGTGAAGTTTTGAGTACTCCCTTGATTGGTACACCCTTGATTGGTACTCCCTTGATGTCAAGTACTCCAACCTTTATAAGTATTGGTAAATTCAATTCTGAATTTGAAGCATCAGCTTGTCTCAAATATGTCAAATCAAAGTTTTTGCGTGTGCTTTTAGGAGTTCTCAAAACGACGCAACATAATCCTGTTTCTTTATGGAGACTAATACCGCTTCAAGATTTTACATCTAACTCAGATATTAACTGGAATCAATCAATACATGATATTGACCATCAGTTATATAAAAAATATGAATTTAATGAGGATGATATTAATTTTATTGAAAGCAATGTCAAGGAGATGAGTTGAAGTGAAAGATATCGAGTTAGCGGTTAGTTCCTTTGCTATTCCTGTTATTTATGCCTATTCAACACCCACTATTCCTGATCACAGTGGTTGGCTAAAAATAGGATATACTGAACAGAATATCAAAACACGGATTGATCAGCAAACACATACTGTTGACGTTCCATATGTTGTTGAGTGGTTTCGTACAGCGATTTACACAGGGGGCACCAAAACAGGGCAGGTATTTGATGATAAGGCATTCCATCGTTATTTGCGGGTATTTCAATACGAAAATGATCCGTCGAATGAATGGTTTAAAATCACTAAAGAAGAATCGTTATCGCTTTTTGAACAGTTTAGTCGTAGCAGTGGTGATGACTTTTCTGGTTTAAAGGATATGACGATTCCTTATAAATTACGATCAGAGCAAGAATCTGCAGTTGAACAAACCATTAGTTATTTTAAAGATCATTCGTATGCCGAATATCTTTGGAATGCAAAACCACGTTTTGGAAAAACCTTAGCAACATATGATTTAATCCAAAAAATGGGGTTTGAGCGAGTTTTAATCTTAACAAACCGTCCTGTTATTGGAACCTCCTGGTACGATGACTATATTCACTTTGTTGGTGTAAAATCACCATATTGTTTTGTTTCGCGTTCATCACGGCTCGTCAATCGAGATTTTGTTATTCATGATTTGGAAAATGCACCATCAGGAAACAAACGGATTATAGAATTCGAATCTTTGCAAGATGTAAAAGGTGCAAGATGTTTTGGTGGTGGCGACACAGATAAGTTTTCTCAAATTCCATTTATTGATTGGGATCTTTTAGTACTTGATGAAGCGCATGAGGGAGTAGATACCGACAAAACCAATCGTGTTTTGGAATTGATTAAACGCCGGTATACTTTGCATCTTTCAGGTACGCCTTTTAAGCAGTTGGCAAATGAAAAATTTGATCCGCAAGCAATTTTCTATTGGACTTATGCCGATGAACAACGAAAAAAGAAGGATTGGCATCCTACTATTGATGAATTGGAGAACCCATATCGAAATTTGCCTCAGTTGAATTTATATACATATAAAATGTCAGACATTATTGAGGCAAAAATATCTGAAGGAGCTTCTATTGATGATCAAACCTATGATTATGCGTTTGATTTAAACGAGTTTTTTGCTACTAAAGATGATGGACACTTTAAACATCGTGATGCCATCGATAAATTCATTACTGCACTAACTACAAATAAAAAATTCCCCTATTCGACATACGAATTAAGACAGCAAATTCGTCATTCCTTTTGGTTGTTAGATCGGGTTGACTCGGTTCGGGAATTGGCGAAAATTCTACGCAAATCTGTTGCTTTTGAACAATATCGTATTATTGAGGCTGTGGGTGATTTTACTGAAACAGGAAACGGGAAAAGGGCTAATGCTTATGATCAGGTTATTCAAGCTGTAAAAAGTAACGATAAACCGACGATTACACTTTCTGTTGGTCAATTGACGACAGGCGTAACTATTCCCCAATGGAGTGCAGTGTTAGTGTTATGTAATGTGGCATCCGCTTCACTTTATATGCAAACTGCATTTCGTGCACAAAATCCTTGCTTATATTACGATTCAGATAAAAATGAATACTATCGAAAAGAAAATGCGTATATTTTTGACTTTGATCCGGCGAGAACATTGAGTTTATATGAAACATTCGCAAATGATCTTGGACCAGATTCAAATAATAGTTATGTTTCATCGGATCAGGTAAAATCCAATGTTAAAGAACTTCTGAATTTTTTTCCGGTTATAGCTGAGGATAGTCAGGGTGAAATGGTATCTTTGGATGCTACTCAAGTTTTAACTGTGCCGCGAAAGATGAAGTCAACGGACGTTGTTCGACGTGGATTTATGTCAAATTATCTCTTTAAAAATGTTGCTAACGTATTTGCGGCATCTTCTGAAATATTGACAATTATTAATAAGTTTCAACCAATTCGTGAGACAAAAGATTTCCATGATATCCAGAAGGATGATATTGATGATTTACCATTAGATAATCAGGGAAATGTTGATGTTAATAAAGATTTAATTATCGGTGTCTCTCATGATGTTTTTGGTGAAAAAATATATGGTGATAACATTCAATCGGTAATAAAACCAATAGTATCAACTATAAATGTAACAGAACCCTCGCTACCAAAAGCTTTGGATGAAAATCGTGAGCAAGTTAAGTCTATTATCAATCAACAAATTGTCCAGCCTTTACTGGAAACCGCCAAAGAAAACTATGGTGAGGAATTACCTCGTTCTCTTTCAAATCAATTAGAAAAACGGTTAAGTGCGCAAGTTAATTCGCATATTGATTCTGCTTTCGCAAATGCGAAAAAAGATATTGTTCTTGCTGAGAAACAGTATAAGGATGGATTAAACCAAAGCACTGATAGTGAGACAGATAACAGAATTCAATCTGAATATCACGAACGTTTAAGTCGTACAATTTCATCTATTGGCTCGACGATACAAAAGTCGCTCGATCAGCTAACACCGAATTTACAAGAAGAAATTGTTACTGAAATTGAAACGCATAAAGTTGAGAAGAAACGTGATGAGACAATGGATCAAATTCGAGATCATTTACGTGGGTTTACCCGAACAATACCTTCTTTCATTATGGCATATGGATCGACTAAAGATTCAATTACATTAGCGAATATTGACACCATTGTTCCAGATAATGTTTTTAAAGAGGTAACATCGATTTCGTTAAAAGAATTTCGTTTATTACGTGATGGCGGTGACTATACAGCTGCTGATGGCTCAACACAATATTATTCAGGCCATCTGTTTGACGAAACGGTCTTTAATGACTCAGTAAATTTGTTTTTAGAGAAAAAAAGAGAATTGGCAAATTACTTCGACGAGGCTAATGGTGAAGATATTTTTGACTATATTCCACCTCAAAAGACGAATCAAATTTTTACACCGAAACGTGTTGTAAAGCAAATGGTTGATTTGCTAGAACAAGAAAATCCGGGCTGTTTTGATGATCCGAATAAAACATTTGCGGATCTTTATATGAAATCTGGTTTATATATAACAGAAATCGTAAAACGATTGTTTAACAGTCCAAAAATGAAAGCGTTGTATCCTGATGATGATCTACGGTTAAAACATATCTTTGCTAATCAGATGTATGGCTTAGCACCTACCGAGATTATTTATCGTATCGTAATTAGCTATGTTCTTGGATTTACCAGTGATCCAAGTGTTTTTACGCACCATTTGTGCTTATTAGATTCACTCGATTCGATCAAGAAAGATGAATTAGAATCGACCTTGAGCAAGCTCTTTCCAGAGTTGAAAGGTAGGTAGTTATGAATATATTAAGTTTACCTGTTAGCGAAAGAGAGTTAGCCTTAATGAAACCCATCGTCGCTGAATTATTAGCAGCGGGTGGTCAGTTACAACGTTCCGAAATAAAAACTCGAATTATTGCGAATAATGAAGACATTGCCGAATTTGCAAATGTTGTGCGAGAAAGCAAACAGTCAGGAAAGAAATATCGTCCTTTTGATTTCTCGTTTAATTTCGCAATAAAAAATCTTGTTATTGCTGAAATTATTGAATCCTTCAAACGAGGGGGAGTCATTCAATTAACGGAAAAAGGTCTTAATATTGATATTTCTACATTTGATGCCAAAAAAGATATTTATCCCATTACAAATGAATTTTGGCTGAACCATCGTCAACAAATTTTAGAAAATCAAAAAGAGGATGGTTCGGTTTCTGCTGATTTGACCACAGAAGAAACCGCATCGACAGAATCGAATAGTGAAACCTATATGGATGAATTGCGTTCCAGTATTTTGGATGCAATATCCAAAATGTCACCGAAACGGTTTGAGATGTTTTCTCGTCAATTGATTTCGGAAATGGGAGTTACCTTTGACGAAGTAAAAGGTGTCAATATTAGCAATGACGGCGGTATTGATGGTTACGGATATCATATGGATCCCAATGACTTTCGTACGACTCGAGTAGTGATTCAATGCAAACGTTACAATTCAGGATCCGTATCGGAACCGGAAATGAATCAATTTTTAGGTGCCATGAGTAAATATCGCGCGGACTATGGAATTTTCATTACCAACAGTCGCTTTACTGAAGCGGCAAAGAAAGCTGCAACTGCAGGTGTTCCGGTCACAATGATTGATGGCGAACGCTTAGTTGATTTGATATTAAGACTTCAATTCCATGTCACTCCGGTCACGGTTTATGAAATGGATGATAGCTTTTATTATGAAGAAGAACGCATTTAATTAGAGGTTTTGTTTATGTTGCTTTCCGAAATGGTCGAAGGAGCCCCTCAGATCCAAATCGCATCCTTGATGGTGGACTCCCGAAAGAAAATGCCCAATGCTTTGTTTTTCTGTATCAAAGGCATGGCCAACGATGGCCACAAATACATTGATCAAGCCATTCAAAATGGTGCCATTGCCATTGTTTACAGTGAAGAACTATCCACGAAAGTCAATGGGATCACCTATATCAAAGTGGACAATGTCCGCCAGGCACTGGCGTACATTGCCAATCTGTTTTATGAACATCCATCGGATAAACTCCGTGTATTCGGTGTGACGGGAACCAATGGGAAAAGTTCCATTACCACCATGATCAAAAATTTATATGGTCAATACCATGCGACGGGTTATATCGGGACCATTTCCATCGAATATGGAAATATCAAAAAACCACCGTTATTGACCACACCGGATATCGTGGATCTACAATCCATTCTGCATGATATGGTTTTAGCCAATATGAAAGCCGTGGCATTGGAAGTTTCCAGCATTGGTTTAGACCAACATCGTGTGGATGGGGTGGATTTTGATATCGCCATTTTTACCAATTTGACCCATGATCATCTGGATTATCATGGCAACATGGAATCGTATTTCAGTGCGAAAAAGCTCTTGTTCCAGATGATCAAACCATCGGGAACAGCGATCATCAACATCGATGATGAATATGGAAAACGCTTGGTGGATTCCACCAAAGCCCATGTGGTGACGTATGGTATCACCACCCGCAGTGATTACCAAGCCAAAAATATCAAGGAATACGGGAATAAGACCACCTTCATTTTGATGCATGATGATCATGAATACTTTGTGGAAACCAATCTTTTAGCCCGTTTCAATGTTTATAATCTATTAGCGGTCATGGTGGCATTGCATCAAAGTGATATCCCCATGGATGATATTCTTCAATTGGTCAAAACCATCCCTCAGATCGAAGGACGAATGGAATATATCGATGAACATCAACCATTCCATGTCATCGTGGACTTTGCCCATACTCCCGATGGTTTGACCCAAGTCATGTCCTTTGCATCCAAGATCACCCCTAAAGAAAATCGTATCATCGCCGTTTTCGGCTCTGCCGGAAAACGCGATGTGATCAAACGTCCCATCTTTGGCGAGATCGCGGATAAATACTGTGACATGATCATCCTTACCGAAGATGATCCTCGGGATGAAAATGTGTTAGACATCGCCAAACAGATCGCTTCGGGTATCCATCACACCAACTACATCGTGATCGAACGACGCATCGATGCCATTCGTCAAGCCATCGAACTGGCTCAACCCAATGACACCGTGTTATTACTGGGAAAAGGCGATGAAGTATTCATTTATGGCCAATTCGGTCGTGAAAAATACTTAGGTGACAACACCGTAGCCCGACAATGCATCAAATTATTTCGTCGGCAGATGAACCAATAATCTTGGTTGAACCAAGTCTGCATATGATCAAAACCATAAAGGAGCTTAATTATGATTGCAACCAACAAACTGATTGACCACACGTTACTCAAACCCGATGCAACGATCGATCAGATCCAATCCCTCTGTGATGAAGCGAAAGCTCATGATTTCATGAGTGTTTGCATCAATCCATGTTGGGTTGCTGTGGCCAAAAATGAATTAAAGGACAGTGATGTCAAAGTCTGCACCGTCATCGGCTTTCCATTGGGTGCCAATACCCCGGAGATCAAAGTGGCGGAAACGAAACAAGCCATCGATAACGGTGCCGATGAAATCGATATGGTCTTAAACATCGGCCAATTGAAAGCCGGAAATCTCGATTATGTCACCAATGAGATCGCCATGGTCAAACAAGCCTGTGGGGATCATATCCTGAAGGTGATTTTGGAAACCTGTCTGCTTAGTGACGAACAGATCGTAACGGCTTGTCATTGTGCCCAAAAGGCCAAAGCCGATTTTGTCAAAACCAGTACCGGTTTCTCCAGTGGCGGCGCCACAGTTGAAGCGGTAAAACTGATGCACGATACCGTTGGTAACACCATGGGTGTCAAAGCCAGTGGTGGCGTCAAGACCAAGCAACAACTGCAAGAAATGGTCGATGCGGGTGCGACCCGCATCGGGACCAGTAATGGAACGAAGTTAGTATGACCATGACAAAAAAAGATGTCATGATCCAATATTTCCAATGGTATTTGCCCGATGATGGCAACCATTGGAACCGTGTCAAAGAAAACGCTAAAGCCTTGGCCGATGCCGGGTTCACCATGATCTGGCTACCTCCGGCTTATAAAGGCAGCAGTGGTATCCATGATGTCGGCTATGGTGTCTATGACATGTACGATCTGGGTGAATTTGATCAAAAGGGGACCATCAAAACCAAATATGGTTCCAAAGACGAATACCTAGCAGCCATCGATGCGTTGCATCAAAATGGATTTTATGTATTGGCAGATATGGTCTTCAATCACAAGATGGGTGCCGATGGGATCGAAAACGTGATGGCGGAAAAAGTCAATGCAACCAATCGGGATCAGATCATTTCTGATCCGACCATGATCGAGGCGTGGACCCGATTCGACTATAATGCACGCAATAATAAATATTCCGATTTCAAATGGAACGCTTCCTGCTTTGACGGTGTCGACTTTGATGATCGAAAAGATGATCATGCCATTTATCAATTCGAAGGGCGCAAGTGGGATGATGGTGTGGATGATGAAAACGGCAATTATGATTATTTGATGGGTGCCGATGTCGATTTTGGTAACCAAAGCGTCATCGATGAGTATCATCGCTATGGCAAATGGGTCAAAGACTTTACACATGTGGATGGGTTTAGACTGGATGCACTGAAACATATCGATAATTCCTTTTTCAAAGGATGGTTGGATGATCTGCGAAGCAGTTATGGTGAAACCATCTTTACCGTGGGAGAATATTGGTCGAGCGACTTAAACGACTTATTGAATTATCTGTATAAAAACGCGCATTGCATGTCCTTGTTCGATGTCCCGTTGCATTATCGTTTTTCTCAAATTTCCACAGCCAATGGCTTGATGGATATGGCGGATATTTTTGCGGATACATTGGTGGCCAAACGTCCCGGCAACGCCGTGACGTTTGTTGAAAACCACGACACGCAAGCCGGTCAAGCATTGCAATCTGTGGTGGGCGATTGGTTCAAACCCATGGCCTATGCCTGTATCTTGTTACGCCATGAAGGGATCCCATGTGTATTCTATGGGGACTATTACGGGATCGAACAATACAATGTACCTTCCTACAAAGAATTGATCGATTTGATGATCAAACTGCGCAATGATTGTATGGATGGGTATCGTTACAATTACTTTGATTCCGATCGCATGATCGGCTGGAGCTATGAAGGAAGTGATCGCAACCATGGTATGGTGGTCTTGTTCACCGATGAGACCGGTGGGCATAAGATCATGTATTGCGGTGTTTCTCATGCATATCAGGAATATATGGATATCCTGCATCCGGATAAACCCCATGTCAAACTCGATATTGCCGGTAATGGTGAATTTGTCGTCGATGGTGGATCCATGGCTATCTATGTCCCGGTCGAATATGGTTCGACCATTCAATAAACAAAGTGAGCGTTCCTTTTGGAACGCTCACTTTGTTAAAAAGCTCAATCACATACATTGAAGTTGGTATACCGGTATTTCATCAACGTATCGGCCATTTCTTGACCATACTCAGCCGTGAAATCCTCCAATACTTCTTCAACGACTTTTTTGCCTTCCGCTTTGAAGATCGCTTCGCACACTTCCACATATGCCCAGAATGAATGAGCACAATGGAATTCCAAACTATACAGACCTTCCGGTCGTTTTGGATGCTTTTCACCTTCCTTGAAGCAAACGTTTTTGATCAAGTGTTTGCAATGATCGATTTTATGCAAATTGAGAGTAAGACAATGTCGGATTTTGCTGTGTCGTTGCTTACTTAAAGGTGATGGTGGATGAGTCCATCCGTTTGATCGATGTCAGCGCATAGACATCATAGCCTTTTTCCTTGAGTAGCTTTCGTCCGTTTTGGAAGGCTTTTTCGATCACGATGCCAATACCGACCAGTGAAGCGTTGGTTTGACCAATCAAATCGATAACACCGAATGCAGCTTGACCGTTGGCTAAAAAATCGTCAATGAACAGGATGCGATCTGTGTCATGGATCAAAGATTTTTCAATGGTCAAATCATAAGTATTTCCTTTGGTGAACGAGGTGACTGTGGCATGAAGCAGATCATCACTCATGGTGCTACTCATATTTTTCTTGAGTATGACCATCGGTACACCCAAATACAGTGCACTCATCAATGCCGGAGCGATACCACTGGATTCGATGGTATAAACCACGGTGATCTCGTTGTTTTTAAAATGATCGGCAAATGCTTTGCCGATATGGTCCATCAATATCGGGTCTACACCATGGTTGAGAAAGGAATTCACTTTCAGCACGTCCGGTTCAATGACTTTGCCGTAATGGCGGATCTTTTCTTCCAGTTCTTTCATATGCGTTGCTCCTTTTGTAGTTTTAATCATTATATCGATGATTTTATCATTTTTTACTTGCTAATTATATCGAACCTCGATATAGTATGGATGTATCGAGGTTCGATATATTTAACGGGAGGTACGGTATGGATGAACACATTCGAAAAGTATATGTTCCCATGACGGAAACTGCTTTTTATATCCTGTTGTGTTTGCAAAAACAAAACCATGGTTATGGCATCACGGCGATGGTTGAAACCATGACCAATGGACAAATTCATATTGCACCGGGAACGATGTACGGTACATTGGCAAAAATGGAAAAGGACGGGTTGATCCGTTTGATTAAAGAAGAAAACAAGCGACGGATCTATACCATCACATCCCTTGGTTCAACCATACTGGATATGGAAATCCGTCGCATCCATCGTCTATATCAAAACAGCAAAGGAGAAATCGCATTATGAAAACCACCAAAATCGCATTCCGCTATTATACCATCAATGATGTCGATGCCGAAGAACACTGGCTAAGAAATATGGCGAAACAAGGGTGGATGCTCGATCATGTTTATTTTCCAGGTTTCTATCACTTTTATGCCATTGAACCGACGGATATCATTTATCGTTTGGATTATCATCCACTTTCTACGAAACAGAAGAACGCATATATACAGATGTATGCTGATTATGGTTGGACCATGATCACATCGTTATTCGGATATCACTATTTTCAAAAACCCGCTGCATTGTGTCACGGCGAAGAAACATTATTTTCCGATACACTGTCCAAAATCGACATGGTGAATCGATTGATCCAAGGTCGTCTTGTTCCATTGTGTGGTGTGATCATTATTATTTTGGTTTTCATCTGGGCATCCACACTGTTCGATGGTATGACCATTGAGGAAGCCCTTGGTTTGACCATCTTCGTTTTGGTTGTTCTTTTCTTAACCGCATTGCTTTTTTTCATGCAGTACAGGCAGATCCATCGGTCACATTGAACCTTCCGAAACCCCATAGGACAATCCGATTGATTTTGCTTGCTTAAGCCACCCCAATCGTATATACTATCCGAGTAAAAACGAGGGGAGGGTAGAAAATGGCTCGCGTTGTAGTGAAAGAGAATGAACCGCTGGATGACGCCCTGCGCAGATTCAAGCGCCAGGTCACCAGAAATGGTACCCTTGCTGAAGCACGTAAGAGAGAATACTACGTGAAACCCGGCGTTAAAAGAAAACTGAAGTCCGAAGCAGCTCGTAAGGCCCGTCGCGGTAAATAAGCAAATAAAAAACTAAATCTGTTCAATGGGTTTAGTTTTTTTTATAGAATAGAAGCTAGGAGGAAAGCGTCAAATTGGATAAATACATCGATGTATCCATGCTCTCCATGGATCAATTACAACAGTTATTGGGGATCAATGATAATCATCTCAAGCTGCTGGAAGCGACATTCCATGTCACCATTACTTACCATCAAGGCCAGATCCATTTGGTCAGTGAAAACAAAGATGCACTCAATGCCGCCACTATGGCAATGCAACGCATGGTCAATGACATATTGGCCAATGTTGAACTAACAATGGATGTGGCCCGCTATGAAGTCAATCATGATGATACGGCTCTGGCAGTGGCCAAACTCAATGAAATCAACATTGGTCGAACCATTTCCGGAAAACTGATCCATCCCAAAACTCAAGGACAGTATCAGTTCAATATCATGATGGATGAAAAGCCAATCACGTTTGCGTTAGGACCGGCCGGAACCGGGAAAACATATCTTGCAGTCGTCAAAGCGGTCACCGCACTCAAACATAAAGATGTCGAGCGGATCGTCTTGACGCGACCAGCCGTGGAAGCCGGTGAAAATCTTGGTTTTTTGCCGGGTGATTTGAAGGAAAAGGTCGATCCGTATTTGACGCCACTTTATGATTGTCTTAATGAAATGCTGGGCTTTGAAGCGGTGGAAAATTATATCGAGAAAAACATCATCGAGATCGCACCATTGGCGTATATGCGTGGTCGAACGCTGAATAAAGCGTTTGTGATTTTGGATGAAGCACAGAATACGACCATCCATCAGATGAAAATGTTTCTGACCCGATTGGGATTTGGTTCACGGATGGTCATTACCGGGGATCCCAGTCAGATCGATCTGGATTATAAAGTCACCAGTGGATTGATCGATGCGGTAGCGGTATGCCGTAATATCGATGAGATCGGGATCATTGAATTGACCAGTGATGATGTGGTCAGAAACCCCATCGTGGCTAAGATCATTGATGCCTATGCCCGCCATGAAAGGAAGAAGCAACATGCTAACCATCGTTGAGATGTGTGATGCCAATGGTTTAAACCAGTATTATCCCTTGGTTGAAACCATTTATAAAAATGTGTTGGATCACTTTGACAAGGATGATCACACCATGGAGTGTTCCTTGATCCTTGTGGATGAAACCACCATGCATCACTATAACCTTCAATACCGCAATATGGACCGACCAACGGATGTATTGACCTTTGCTGCTTTAGAAGGAGAGCAATTGGCCGATGAAAATGAACTGGGTGATATTTTCATCAATACCAAAGCTGTTTTTGATCAGGCCCAAAGCTATCAGCACAGCATCCGCAGAGAATTCGCATTTTTGTTCATCCATGGCTTGCTGCATACGCTGGGTTATGACCATATGAATCCTCATGATGAAGCCATCATGTTTGCCTTACAGGATGAATTGTTAGACCCGTTGGTACCCAAAGATGAACCTTATCAAAAAATTTAAGCCAGCCATTCATGGGTTGAAGCTAGCACTAATGGATCCAAGTATTCGATTGCAATGCGCCATTGCCTTGATTGCACTGCTTCTCGCATTTCTAGTTCACTTGGATGCAATCAGCTGGCTCGCCTTGATCAGCGCCATCGCCATGGTGATCATCGCGGAAACCATCAACACGGCGATCGAAAGAGTCTGTGATCTGATCCAGCCTGGATTGGATCAACGGATCGGCTATATCAAAGATCTATCTGCCGGATTTGTCATGATGGCAGCGATTTATGCGCTGTTTATTGCGATCTGGATCATCATCCATACCTGGTTTTAACCACTTGATTTTAAAAAAGGAGAAAAACGATGACACAACAAGAATTGATCGATATTGCGTTCAAAGCCAGTGAAAACGCCTACGTTCCGTATTCGCATTTTCCCGTCGGTGCAGCCGTTTTATGCAAAGACGGATCCGTTTATAAAGGCTGTAATATCGAAAATGCCGCATACCCTAGCGGAATATGTGGCGAACGCGTTGCTATTTTCAATGCGATCAGCGATGGCAAGCGAGCGGATGATATCCAAGCCATCGCCATTGTCGCCCATGGTAATACCATTGCCTACAGTTGCGGTGCATGCCGACAGGTTCTGGTAGAATTATGCCATTTGGATACGCCAGTCTATTTCAGTAATGGTCAAACCACATTAACGACTACAGTCGGCGAAATGAGTCCCCATCCGTTTACCGCAAAGGATCTGGACTGATGAAAAGCGGATTCATTGCATTGGTCGGCCGTCCCAATGTCGGCAAAAGTACATTATTGAATACCCTGGTCAATGCCAAGATCGCCATCGTTTCCGATAAAGCCGGAACGACCCGTAATACGATCCGGGGTATCTATAATCGGCAAGACGTTCAATTGGTATTCATCGATACTCCGGGTATCCATAAACCATCCCATGAACTGAATACCCGGATGAATAAACTGGCTTACAGTGAACTGATGGGGTGTGATGTGGTCTATTATTTAGTGGACGCCACGCAAGCTTTTGGTAAAGGGGATCAATTGATCGTCGAGCGGCTTTCAAAAATCGAACAACCGATCTTTTTGTTATTGAACAAAACCGATGCGCTGAGCAAAGAAGCGATTGGTGAATTGTTGATGCAATGGAGCCAACGGCTCCATTTTGCCGAAATCTTTCCGATTTCGGCATTAACGGGTTACAACACGTCAGATCTGGTTGAAACCACCTTGAACTATTTATCCGATGGTGTGGCCTATTATGATACGGATGCCAAAACCGATGCCTCCACGTCATTCCAGATCAAGGAACTGATCCGTGAAAAGATCCTGTATTATACGCAACAGGAAATCCCGCATTCGGTT
The DNA here is from genome assembly GCA_944327105.1 of uncultured Erysipelotrichaceae bacterium. Taxonomy (GTDB): domain Bacteria; phylum Bacillota_I; class Bacilli_A; order Erysipelotrichales; family Erysipelotrichaceae; genus CALVGN01. Next base: position 36,244 of record CALVGN010000052.1, read on the forward strand.
GCCATCGTCTTGGATGAATACAAAAAAAGTGGCAATACGATCAATGTATCCGCCACCATCGTGGTGGAACGTTCCAGCCAGAAAGGCATATTGATCGGAGCCGGCGGGAAGATGATCAAACGCATCGGTACAGCTGCTCGTAAAGATATCGAAACCTTATTGGGCGATCATTTGTTTTTGCAATTATATGTGCGTGTCGAAAAAAACTGGCGAGACAATCCCAATAAGCTATATCAGCTGGGATATCTGGACATTGACGACGAGTAGGAGGTGGTTCGACCATGAACAAACCATTAGAACATGGGCAAGCCATTGTTTTACGATTGCAGGATTATAAAGACAATGCGGTATTGATCACGGTATTGGTCAAACATATCGGTCAATTGCGGCTGATCGGCAAAGGTCAACTCAAACCCACCAGTAAACTGGCTCCCATCTGTCAGCCATTCAATACATTATTGATCGGTTATATCCGTGCTCATGATTCATCATTGGGTCAATTGATCCAGGCATCTTGCCTGGATTCCAGAGTGGATCTGACATTTGATTTATACCAAAGCATCTATGGTCAGATCATCACGGAATTGATCGAAAAGATCACCTTTGATATGGATTACGCCCATGTGGATCTCTATGATTTTACCAATGACGCCCTCAATGATTTGTTTGAAGACAATATCCATGATGTGATGATGTTCTATTTATTGCATCTCATGGATGCATTGGGCTATCGCATCGATATCGATTTGCCGGATGAAAACCGCAATATTCTGTATCGATTCAATATCGAAGCCGGACGGATCGAACCATTTGTTGAAGATGGTTCAAACCATCCCACACTCTCATTGATGCAACTGTATACGATCATGGCTTTTTTGAATGCATCATCCTATCATGATCCTTTATTGGATGAATTTGACCCGATCGATCCCGCTTTGATCATGGATATGCTGCATTTTATCCATTATCATTTGGGATTTGAGCTCAAAAGTGCACGATTATTGCAATCATTATAGCCATTCCATTGGTTTTGTGGTTTAATAGTACACGCTTTCAGGCTATGGAGTCGGTTGTCTTCCCAGACCACTTGCGCAGCTTGGAAGGACAGAAAAGAAAAGGGAGAAAACAATGTTAACCAAGGAAGAAAAGAATGTCGTGTTGAGCAAATTCGCTCAAAAAGACGGCGACACCGGTTCGGTCGAAGTGCAGGTCGCTTTATTGACCTATCAAATCAACAAATTGACCGAACACATGAAGCAGAATCCGAAGGACTACCATTCCAACCGTGGTCTTTTGAAGATGGTCGGCCGTCGTAAAAACTTCATGCGTTATCTGATGAAGCACGATGTCAACCGTTACCGTAAACTGGTTGCGGATTTAGGTTTGAGAAAATAGGCCAATGGCCTATTTTCTTTTTATCGTGGTTGATGAAAGAAAAAAGGGGGGGTTGAACCATGCGTTATCAAATCATCAATGATCATTTGATCATCGATCAATTGAAGGTCGATACGGATTTGATCAGTCAGATCAAATCCGCATTTCCGATGCGTTTGGTTCAACCATTGATCAATCAGAAAATGGTAAGTTTCAATGATCATGTCTTGACTACGACGATCATGGTTCGATCCATTCATGATCGTCTTATCATTCCTTTGATTGAACCCGCGATTCCTTATGGTTATCACCATGATCCATTGAAAGTATTATATGAAGATGCATTGTTTTTGATCGTATCTAAACCCAAAGGGTTGATCATTTATGATCCAATTGATCTTAAAAATCCCCATACTTTGGTGGCAATGATCCACGGGTATTATCAAACCCATGGAGTGAATGGTGGCATCTATTATCTGCATCGCTTAGATAAAGATACCAGTGGGATCGTGGTCTGTGTCAAACATGCGGTGTTTGTTGGGATGTTAACGGACTATTTCACTAAAAATCATATCCATCGTCAATATACGGCATTGGTAAAAGGGGTGGTCGAACCAAAGCATATCGTGATCGATCAACCCATTGGTAAAAATCGTCATGCCAGTAATCGGTATTTGGTTTTACCATCTGGTAAGTCTGCAAAAACACAAATCGATGTGATCAAATATGGGTCTTACCATAAAATACCGGTCAGTGTGGTTCAAGCCACATTGCATACGGGTCGGACCCATCAGATCCGAGTCCATATGGAATATATCCATCATCCGATCATCAATGATCCATACTATGGTTCGACCATAGATACATTCGGCTTGAAATTGCATGCATCCCATATCGATTTCATCCATCCATTGACCAATGATCTGTTATCCATCGATGATCCGATGGATTTTCAACTGGATACCATCCATTAATCCGTACGGGTTGGATCATTGCCATTATGGAAGGTATATAAAATAAATCCGGCTGGTGCACCAAAACGGGCATCCAATATGGTCGTACCCGCCCCATTATTGATATCCAACACCGTATTGCTTAACGTATAGGAACCATGCTGGTAATACGAGCATCCTTGCGTTTCATAGATCCCGCCGATAAAGGGGATATAAATCTGTCCGCCCAATGAATCCCCGGCGACCACTCGATCCACATTGACACTGATCTTTGAAACGATATCCGGGGTATGGGTCACCACCAAGGTATACATGGTCGGAGAAAGTGTATTGAGCAAAGCGATATCGGGGGTTTCATTGATCATATTGGCTAATCCGACCAATTGGATGGCAGAGGTATTCTTGTTGCGTATGGTGATACCACGGTTGGTGATGTTTTCAAATTGAGAATTGGTAAGGATCGTATCCACACGAGCCGAATCCCCGTTGATCACATCATGTTCACCATGGACATAGAATTTACCCAATGGTGCCTCCAGTTGATTCAATGCACGGGTCAGCGAATCAATGGTTTCACCATCGATCTGCGCTTTCTCCGAAAACAGATCCCCGCCAAATATGATCACATCCGGATCATCCGCATTGATGGCTTCAACCAATTTATCCAGTCGATCATCATCAAAATATTCCCCATAATACAAATCTGAAAAGAATGCAATCTTCACCCCTGAAAAATCATCACTGATTTTGTTAGAATAGATTGCAATGGAACGGGTCTTAAACGTTACCGGTGCGATCCACACACTGTGGCCGATCATCAGTAACAATCCCACCAGTATCCCACCGGTGATCACCAACAGTTTCCACACTGTTTTCATGACGATTATTTTACCATCATTGATCCACGATGGTTAGAAGGGAAAACATGGCTGCATTTTTAATTGATCTGGACGGGACGATGTACCGTGGCATCGATCCGATCGACGGCGCGATCGAATGGATCGATACCCTCAATGCCTTCAATGTCCCGTATTTATTTTTGACGAACAATTCTTCGCGCACTCCCAAACAAGCCGCAGCCCATATGAATAAGATCGGCTTTCATGTGACGCCGGATAAATTCTATACATCGGCCATGGCGGCCGTCTCGACGATCAAAGCGGAAGATCCACTGGCGAAAACCGCAGCGTATATCGGTGAAGGTGGCATGTATGAAGCGTTGGTCGAAGGGGGATTTGAATTGGATTATCATCATCCCCAATATTTCTTTGTTGGATTGAATCGGGAAGCGACGTATTCGGATTATTCCGAAGCTGCGCGATTGATCTTAAACGGCGCAAAACTGGTTGGAACCAATAATGATCGAATATTGCTTTCGGAAGCCGGCGCCAATGTGGGAAATGGTTCGATCGTGGCGATGTTGGAATATTGTACCAGCAAGGTGGCCATTAAAATCGGTAAACCGTATTCCCCGATATTTATCGGCGCCTTGAAGAAATTGAAAGTCAATGCGGATGAAGTGTTTATGGTCGGGGACAATCTGGAAACGGATATTGCCGGGGCAACACGTGCCGGATTGAAATCGATCTTTATCGATAGTGGGGTCCACCATTTGGAAGATATAGCAGATTTGGGCATCCAGCCGACGTATTATTGTAAAAACGTATTGGATATTGCGACGTTGTTTTAAGCATCGATGTATCGCATTTATCGGATGTATGATATACAGTGGAAAATTCTTGATGGAGGCAATATGAGTATAAGATTTCATGATTTAGCGTTAGTTTTGATCATTATTAGGTTTGTCTATGTTTTGGTTTATTTGAAATCGGATCCAAGTTTACTCAGTATGGCGACCGATAATGAAAATTACGCTCTAATGGATATTCTCAAAATTCGCAATATCGGGATCGGTGCATTAATTGCTGGGGCTGTTTGCTTTGTTGCAGGTATAAAAACGGGTTCAAAATAGAACCCATTTTTTTGTTTTGGTTTAGGATAACTATAGTTTGTTCAAACCGTAGTATGACTTCTTTCTTGTCATTGGTGGTGTTTATCTGATCATTGAAGGAATGATAATGCGGATCATTTAAGGGTTTCGAGTTTATCCTCGATCACCTGGATCGCGACGCATCCTGGACCACCTTGTACGATACAGGTTGGACATAATGGCAATACTTCCACGATGTGGTTGGGGAAACGGGTATTGATGGCTGAAACCATCTGCAATGCCATCAATTCATTATCGGCATGGACGACATAGAAGTGCTGTGGTTTGTTGATATCCACCTTGGATTGGATATCATCCAAAATCTTTTTGGTCATGGCTTTGACTGTACGGGTAATCGCAAATTTATCCAGATGGCGACCATCGCTTGTAATGGTCACGGCCACCTGTAAATTCAACAATCCACCCAATTTAGCTGTGACGGCATTGCAACGTCCACCTCGTTTTAAAAATTGGAAATCCTGAGGGATCAGGTAACTCCAGGTGGTTTCTCTGATTTCATCCAGTTTTTCGATGATTGCATCCATGGTCAAACCAAGATCTGCCAGTTTACGGGCATAACGGACCATGTAGCGTTGAGGTCCGGCAATGGTTTTACTGTTATATACGGTGATATTTTCCGGATGGTCATACCCAAGACGCATCGTGGAAAAACTGTTGAACGTACCACTTAATCCATCAGCGATGGTAATGGCGATCCCTTGTTCTCCTTCATTCAATGCGCCATAGGCATTTTTGATGTCATAGGGCGAAGGTTGGGAAGAAGAGGGGACCACATGGTCCACGACGATTTTGGATAACAGGGTCTCTGGTGATAATTCCACATATTCCTTGAATGATAATCCATCATAAAGGATCTGCATGGGGACTGCGACGATATCGACTTTTGAAGCAGCTTCCGGAGAATACTGGCAACATGTATCGGTAAATATTTTCATGAAAGGGGTCTCCTTTGAAATGGTTGAACCATTTAACAAATTGATTATATCAATGTTGAAGGATGGTTAAAACCATAAAGAACCATAAAGAATCATTGTTATTCCATCGTTTCATGATAGACTGTAGCAGCCCATGAAAAAACTAAATTGCTTCCTGCTGATGCTTTTGGTGTGCATCCTGCAGATCAATCCGCTGGTTCATGCTGAAAATACCCATAGTATGGTCCATGAACTGGATATTCCCATTCTCTATGGTGATACCACGATCACCAATACCATCGATGCGTTTCGTGATCTGCAATCCACGATCATCCATCGTCCCAAAGTCAATACCCATGGCATCTATTACACGGCTTACAGTGCTGCCAGTGAAAACATGATCGACTGGTTGATCGATATATCCCGTGTTTCATCCATCAATGCCGTGGTGATCGATATCAAGGATGATTCCGGATATTTGACCATCGACAGTGATGATCCTTTGATCCAATCCATCGGTAGTTCGATCGATATCATCGATGATATCGAATCCACCATCCAACGCTTGCACAACAATGGCATCTATTGCATCGCAAGGATCGTGACATTCAAAGATCCATATTTGGCGAATGTACGACCACAATGGGCACTGTATACCAATGATGGACAATTGTATAAAGATGACAGTGGTCTAGCATGGATCGATCCCACCAATCATGAAGTGTGGGATTATATACTGGCCTGTTGCAAAGCGGCCGTTGATGTTGGTTTTGATGAGATCCAATTCGACTATATCCGCTTTACCACCGAAGGGAAGATCTGGGAAATCAACTACAACGGGATGAGTGATGCCCAAAAGATGGCCGTGATCTGCGAGGCGGTGGATTATTTTACCGATTATCTTAAACCATTGGGGGTGTATGTCTCCGCGGATGTGTTTGGTTCGATCATCGGCAGTGAGATCGACAGTGCCATCGTTGGTCAAAATTATGTCCAACTGGCCAAGGAATTGGATTACATCTCTCCAATGATCTATCCCAGTCATTACGGCAATGGTTTTTTTGGATTGGATGTACCGGATCTGTATCCCTATGATGTGATCTATAATGCACTGAGTCAATCCAATGCATTGTTGGATCCATTACGTCACGATGGTCAAACCATTGCTTTGATACGACCATGGCTGCAGGACTTTACGGCATCTTATTTACGAAAATACCGGGAATATGAAGATGAAGAAGTGGGTCTTCAAGTCCAAGCGAGTTATGATTGTGGTTCCATGGGATGGTTATTGTGGAATGCCTCCAATACATACCATGTCGCATCATTTTATGACTGAATGTTTTTTATACGATGGTTGAACCATCGTATTTTTATATGGACATCCATTGTATTAATATTGCCCATTCTCAACGTTTAGGTGTACAACAAATACAGTGAAAAAGGAAAGGAAGTACGCTTTATGCCAACACAAAAACAACTCGCTCAATTTGCTAAACTTGCCATTAAATTAGGGATCAATCCATCCAAAGGACAACCGGTGGTGATCAACGCCCCGGTCGAAGCGTATGCATTCGTCCGCTTATGCGTCCAAGAAGCATACCGCTTAGGCAGTGGCAAAGTCAGCGTGTATTGGAGTGATAATGATCTGACTCGGCTTGATTATGAAAATGTCGCGACAGATCAATTGAAGGTTGTGCCCAACTGGCGCATCGAACGGATGAAAGACGATCAAGAAAAGGGCATCTGCCGCTTATCGATTTCCTCACCCGATCCGGATTTGCTCGATGGGATCGATCCTTTTAAAATCAAGACCGTATCGATGGAAAACATGAAAGCGGCCATGCCGTTTCAGAATTATTTCATGAATAATGAAGGACAATGGTCCATCGTGGCTTATCCCAATGTCAAATGGGCGCGCAAAGTGTTCCCGGATGAAACGGATGATCAAGTCGCAGTCGATAAACTGTGGGATGCGATCCTTTCCGCTTCCCGTGTCTTTGATGACATGGATGTCGAGGATGCATGGAATCAACATAATCAAACCATCCATCATCATGCCGATTTATTGAATCACTACAACTTCAAATCGCTGCATTTTAAAAACAAGTATGGCACGGATCTCACCGTTGGTTTGATCAAAGACCATATCTGGTGTGGTGGGGATGAAAAAAGCAGCAAGGGCGTGATCTTTAATGCCAATATCCCAACCGAAGAAGTCTTTACCATGCCAGATCGCTATCATATCGATGGGACGGTGGTTTCGACCAAGCCACTCAATTACAACGGTCAATTGATCCATCGATTCAAACTGACATTCAAGGATGGTGTGGTCATCGATGCCGTATCTGACGATAATCAGATCGTATTGGATCAATTGTTGGATAGTGATCAAGGAAGTCGCTCGTTGGGTGAGGTGGCGTTGATTTCGTATGATTCGCCGATCTCCAATTCAGGGTTGTTGTTCTATAACACGCTTTTTGATGAAAATGCATCGTGTCATTTAGCGCTGGGTGCGTGTTATCCGACCACGGTCAAAGGTGGTGAAACCATGAGTCGAGATGAATTGTATGCATTGGGTGGCAATGATTCGATGAATCATGAAGATTTCATGTTTGGCAGTGAAGATATGTCTGTGGTCGGTACGACATACGATGGTCAAACCATTGAAGTGTTCAAAGACGGGAACTTCTGCATTTAGTCTATGGTTCAACCATGATATTTCATGTTATAATCACTTTCGCGTATGACGCGAAGTAGTAATCAATTGGATCGTGTTTAGAGAGCTTTCGGAAGGTGCAAGAAAGTCAATGATCCTTGATGAACTCGTCGCTGAGCAGGGAAAACCCCGGTTCGTTGCCGTTATCCAACGAAAATCAAGTGCATGGTTCAACCATGAAGATGAACCATGAATCAAGGTGGTAACACGCTTATTTCAGGCGTCCTTGAATCCGTATGGTAATACCATACGCTTCAAGGACGCCTGTTTTATGGTTTGACCACACATAAAAATAAGAAAGGAAAACTCTATGGCCAACGCATTCGATCATCGAACCATTGAAACCAAATGGCAGCACTATTGGCAAACGCATCAATCGTTTAAAACCGATACCCGTGATTTCAGCAAACCCAAATATTATGTTTTGGATATGTTCCCTTATCCAAGTGGACAGGGACTTCATGTCGGTCATCCGGAAGGCTATACCGCCAGTGATATCGTCGCCCGTAAAAAACGCATGGAAGGCTACAATGTGTTGCATCCCATGGGTTTTGATGCATTTGGTTTGCCAGCCGAGCAATATGCCATCAAAACCGGTAACAATCCGATGGGCTTTACCCAACGTAATATCGATAACTTTACCCGGCAATTGAAAGCATTGGGCTTTTCCTATGACTGGGATCGTGCCATCTCTACGGCAGATCCATCCTTTTACAAGTGGACCCAATGGATCTTCATCCAGCTGTTTAATGCGGGTTTGGCCAAATGCGTGGAAATGCCGGTCAACTGGTGTGAAGAATTAGGCACTGTATTGGCCAATGATGAGATCATTGACGGCAAAAGTGAACGCGGCGGCTATCCGGTCGTGCGTAAAAACATGCGTCAGTGGATCATGGATATCCCAGCGTATGCTGAAAAACTATTGGATAATCTGGATGAGTTGGATTGGCCGGAATCAACAAAAGAAATGCAACGCAACTGGATCGGTAAAAGTGTCGGGGCCAATGTGATCTTCACCGTGGATGGTAGCGACCATACCTTTACGGTATTTACCACCCGTTGCGATACATTGTTTGGTGCCACATATTGTGTGCTTTCCCCGGAACATCATCTGGTCAATACCATCACGAGTGCTGATCAAAAAGAAGCGGTCGAAGCTTATCAGAAAGCGTGTGCACTTAAAAGTGAACTGGAACGCACGGAATTGAATAAAAACAAGACCGGTGTGTTTACCGGCGCGTATGCAATCAATCCGGTCAATGGTAAAAAGATCCCGATCTGGATCGCCGACTATGTGTTAGCCACTTACGGAACTGGTGCGATCATGGCCGTTCCGGCCCATGATGAGCGGGATTATGAATTTGCCAAGAAATTCAATATCGATATCATCCCAGTCATCGAAGGTGGAAATGTTCAAGAAGCGGCGTATACCGGAGATGGGATCCATATCAATTCCGGTTTTATCAATGGTTTGAACAAGCAAGATGCCATTGACACGATGATCGAATGGTTACATCAGCATGGTTGTGGTGAAAAGAAGATCAATTATCGTTTAAGAGAATGGATCTTCGCCCGTCAGCGCTATTGGGGTGAACCGATCCCCATCATCCACTATGATGATGGCACCATCGGTGTCGTGGATAACGGCGATCTTCCACTGGTCTTACCTGAGTTGGATGATTATGGACCAAGTAAGACCGGTGCCCCATTGGATAAAGCCACGGATTGGGTCAATGTGACCTACCATGGCAAAACCGGTAAGCGTGAAACCAGCACCATGCCGGGTTCTGCTGGCAGCAGCTGGTATTTCATGCGCTATATCGATCCCAATAACGATCAAGCCTTTGCGGATAAAGAACTATTGGATCATTGGCTGCCGGTCGATCTATATATCGGTGGCAGTGAGCATGCGGTCGGCCATTTGCTGTACTCCCGATTCTGGACAGAATTTTTGCATGATCAAGGTTATACGGATGTGAAGGAACCATTCCATAAACTGGTCCATCAAGGCATGATCTTAGGCGCCAATGGCGAAAAGATGAGTAAATCCAGAGGCAATGTCGTTAATCCGGATGAGATCATCAATGAATATGGTGCCGATACTTTACGTGTCTATGAAATGTTCATGGGTCCATTGCAGGCTTCCAAACCCTGGAGCGAACAAGGCGTGGAAGGGGCACACCGCTGGCTTGAACGTGTCTATCGTTTGGTGGAAGATACCAATCAAAAATTGGTTGAAACCAATGATGGCAAGTTAGATCGCAGCTTTAACGTGATGGTGGAAAAAGTATCCAAGGATATCGATAATCTGGATTTCAATACCGCCATCAGTGCAATGATGATCTTTGTCAATGACTGCTATAAACAGGAAACCATCTATAAACCCTATATCGTGGATTTTGTCACCATGCTTTCTGTGTTTGCACCACACTTAGGCGCTGAGATGTATGAAATGTTAGGTGGCAACGATGATTTAACTTATTGCAAGTGGCCAAGTTATGATCCAAGTAAATTGGTGGTCGATACCCATACGGTAGTGGTACAGGTCAATGGTAAAGTCAGAGGTAAATTTGATGTCAGCAATGATACCGATGATACAACCATTGAAACCATGGCCAAACAATTGGAAGCTGTGAAGAAGTATACCGATGGTCAAACCATCAAAAAGGTAATCGTGGTCAAATCCAAGATCGTTAATATCGTTCTCGTTTAGTTAAACCATAATAATGAATCAAAAGCGATGTTCAGCGATTGAACATCGCTTTTATTATTGAAAAATACGTGCAATCCTTGTTGTACAAGTATCGTTGAAAATGTTTTCAAATATAATCATTATAAGAGGTATCTAAACTTCCGAAATATGTTAAAAACGAAGGTAAGAGCACATCGTTGACTCTTTTCTTTAAATTGGTCCAACCATATAACCCGCATTTGTTCTATCGAACATTTCCAACAATCAAAAATTGAACAGAATTCAATCAATACATACGTTAATTGACGTCGATTTCTATTGATATGCCATTTTTCAACGGTATTGAAGTATCGATGGCCATGTAATTTGACTTCTTTTGGTTGGCACCATGGGTGGATGCAGTAGACGAAATATAATCATGGCTGTTCAGACAGTAGGTTCACATCAAGTTAATACGTTTTTAAATCGTTAACAGACTAAACGACTGAATAGGAAATCCGTGGTTTTGATAAAAGTAAGGGATTTACTCATCTGAAAGGAGCCCTGGTTATTAAAAATGTCGCGGGTCATTCAATTTGCCTTCAGCTATTTATAATTCGGCTTTAACATATCCTGCGGAGGTTCGAGAAGTGGAGCCTAAACGAATTTTAAAGGTACTGGTTTGCTTCAACTTTATTTTATTCGGCTGTCAAACTCACCAACAATTAAATGGTTCTGTTGACTTTGATTCGGCATATTATTTTTCCTACTATTGGCCATACGAAAATGATGATTCAACTTACACATTTGCATCGTTTGACAAAGCTGGCGAGATGGTACAATCCAGACTTTTAAATTTAACGGAGATATTGCCAATAACAGTTTTTTTCCATCCAAAGGCAAAATCTATATGCACGCCTTTGGAGGATTAGTTGAATATGATATTTTAAAAGGAAAACTTTCTGTTTTGGTTTCCGATGATGTGGTATCGCATGTTTTTCTTTCGCACAATGACTCATTGTACTACATCATTCAACGTGTTAGAACTGCGGATGATCCGTTGCAATTTGAATTCTATGAATATAATTTAGAAAAACAACGCCACGTGTTGCTTCACACATTTGATTTTATTGTTTCCAATTATGTGGTTGCGAATGAGTATGTCTATGTTATTGAATCGGCATCCGATCAACAACAAAATCGTTTATATCAGTACGCATTGGCTGATTTTACTTTACTCGACGTAAAGAATGTTGAAAGCTCTTCAAATTTAGGTTGTGTTGATGAGGAGGTTTATCTATGTGAGTCGGATTCAATCACTGATCTTGGGTCAAATGAAGTGTACACTATGATCGATCCAGTGATATATACTGATCAATTACTAAAACATTATGATCAGGCACTCTATAGTTTGGAAGATCCGATGAGTGGAACTTGTATACTGCGCAAAAATGGAGAAACAGTGCGAACTTTTGAGCAGTGTGATGGATATCAAGATGTTGCCGGGGATTATATTATGATTCAATTGGATAAAATTTATTATCGCTATGATTTAAGTACTGACTCGTTGCAGCAATTAGAATTGGATGATCCAAATATCGATATTCATCACACTTATATCGTGAACAATCTTGATATGTAATGCAGACGATGGAAACTTATATTGATTATTTTTAGCATCGTTTTTAAAAGATGAGCATATGGCTTGACCAAAATATATAGCAATATACACAACTTTCAACACCGGTGAAAATGTGTCGTATATTTGAATCTCGCTTTTATTATTGAAAAATACGTAGAAATGATGTTGTGAAAGAAACTATTTGGTCTTCATTTGCAACAAATCTGCACTCTGCTATTTCTGGAATGCTAATAATGTCTATACTCGCATTTATCTGGACATTGAAGTTGCATAAAGAATTCTAAACATGCACTCTGATTAAAGTTAAACAATGTAAATTTACTTTGAATGTATATTATTTTGATGTAACGATTATTGGCTTTTGCTTTGAAAGTCGTTGCTTCCTTTTTCTGTTATTTGCTGAATTAATCAACTTCTCTATCTGTGCCATTTGAGTTGTTTGTTAATAGATAAATTACACCAACAGAATGAAAACGTTTTCATAACGGTTTCGATTTCTTATTTTGTCCCTTTATTTCTGTTATAAAATATCCACAGGAGGTTTCTATATGTGCGAGTTCATTGAAATTGTGGTAGATGATGGCGAGATGGATTATGCATGCACCATCCGTACCCAACGCGCATAATTGAATAATACTGCTATATAGCAGTATTATTTTTTAAGAATATGATTGAATACGATTTACATAACTGTATCACTTACAGAGACGAACAATATTACTATATTTTTAATCCTTATACAATTGGAAGTATTCGAATTCCTAATGTGGGTTCTGTTACCGAAAGCATAAAGAATTTTGGCGTACCTACACTTTATGAAAATGGTATTCTAATAGACGGCAACTTAAATGGTAATTCGATAGCGAAATTTCTACTTAATAAAGCAAAATATGATAAAAAAAGATTGTATTTAACCGATGCAATTACGTATAAGTGTAATTTGAACTGTGTTTACTGTATGCAACAAAACACATTTAAAGGTATTAATCGCATTACACCAGTAGAAAAAGTTGCTATTTGGGAACGTCTATTTAAAATGAGTAACTGCGAACTGCTAAATGTTTGTCTGTTTGGAGGAGAGCCTTTCTACGATTATAATTATCTTTTTACTTTGCTAAATCAGGCAAAAAGTAAAAATTTAAATATCCAATATTCTGCTGTTACAAATGGAACATTGATTAATGATGATACAATATCTTTAATTAATAATTACTCCATTAATCATATTCAAATTACAATAGATGGTCCAGCTTATGTCCACGACAAAAGAAGAATCGGTAATAAAGCAAAAAATACATTTGAGCAAATAATTAATAATATTTTAAAGCTTCTTGAAAATACTGAATGTGAAATTGTATTAAATACGGTATTAGATCGTAATAATAAAGATACTTATATTGAATTAGTTAAATTTTTAAATTCAAAATTTTCAAAATTTTGTTTTTCAAGTCAAGCTCGTATTATTTTTAATTTAGGAATGGAATGTCATCCATATAACAAGAGTGATTATACAAATGAAAGTATTATTAAAGATTTGATAGAGTATCACAAAATATATTTGAAGTACTTACAAGAGCTTTTATCATTAGGAAACACTATTCGTTTTGTTATGCCAAATGGTTTATGCATAGCAAAGCATAGATATGAGTATCTTATTGCTCCTGATGGGTGTATTTATAAATGTATTACAGGTTTAGGACTGAAAGAGTTTAGACTAGGATATTTGAATGATATCTATAAGGATGCCTTACCATTGTTGCTTAAGGAAAGTCAGTTCATAGAAAAAGAATATGCACAATGCAATAATTGCAAATATCAAGCTCTTTGTAATGGTGGGTGTTATTACAGCGCTTTTATAAACCAAGCTAGTATTGATTGTCGTAAACAATTATTTGATGCAGTGCTCGAAGAATACGTAAAACTGTCTTGTAGTGTAGTGAAAACGAAAAATGGATATTACAAGGGGGTATAAGAACCAAATGCTCCCGTTAATTGAGATTAATAATATTTCTAAGTCATTTAAGGACAATACTATAATTTACAACTGTAGTTTTGAATTCCGTGGCAGCAATATGTATCTGATTCATGGAGATAATGGCAGTGGTAAGTCTACTTTGATCCGCATAATGACTAATCTGCTTTCTCCTGATGAAGGTCATGTGTATTATAATCATTTCACTTTTGAAAAAGATCAGAAAAAAATCCTGCAATCGCTTGGTGTGATTCTCAATGATGATCGTTGTCTATATTACAAATTGTCTGCTTGGGAGAATGTGTACTATGCCGGGCGAATCTTTGGTGTTTCAAAATCCATACTTCACTCGCGTATGACAACCTTGTTTGATTTGTTTGATTTGCCAAAGGATAAAACGCTCATCGAAAATTTTTCGTCTGGTATGAAGCGAAAAGTTGCCATTGTTAGAGGTTTAGTTCATCAGCCGTTATTTCTTCTGGCGGATGAGCCATTGAATAATTTGGATGAAGAATCTCGATTTAAATGCATCCAAGTTTTCAAGCAACTGGCACTTAACGGATCGGTAGTTATCGTTGCCTCTCATATTATCGATGAGGGCTACCGGGATTTATTCGATGTGATTTTAGAAATGAAAGATGGGAAACTGCATGATTTATCTTTACAAGGAAATTCTGGAATCACTTCGTTATAAAGTTATTTGGATCAATCTGTTTTTGATTCCGTTCTTTCAGTTTGCGCCTTTTGTTTTGATGAGTGCCGATCCCACGCAGGTGTTGATTGGACTGATATGCTGGTATGTTTTGACACAGTACTTTTTTGTGATTCCCAATTGCTTTGAGGATGAACGGATTAATGGTACGATCGTTAACTTATTGACGTTTCCGGTTTCGGTCGTTCGTTTACTCATAAGCAAAGGGATATGGCTGGCCTTTCAGACGATTGCCATTGTTACTTTTACTTTATTTCTATTTTTGCTTTTCAATATCACAGTCAAAGATCTTCCATTATTGTTGGCTTTGGTGGTTTTTGACTGTTTTGCGATGTTTTGTTGTTCGGTTTTTTATCTTGGACTGGTGTTGCATATCCAACGGTTTTCGCGAATCAATGGATTCATTCAGGATGTACTAGGCTTTTTTAGTGGATATACTTTTGATATCCGTAAGTTCCCAATCGGTTTGCGTTTGATTTCCTATCTGATTCCATTGACGTATATCATTATCATTGCACGTCACTCAACCGTTTTTACACCAGTTGCTTTGATGATGGTTACCATTTTGTCTTTGATGCTTTTGTTTTTAGGGCTTCATATGGTCAATCAGAAAATTCAGAAACTGAGATCGAGTGGGGAATGGAACGTATGGTAAAACATTTTGCGTTATTCATCATTTCTTTGAAGACCAGTATTCGCTATAAGACGACTTATCTTTCATGGCTGTTGAATCTGATCAGCATGATATTGCCTGCTTTGGCTATTCTTTTTTTCGGTGATTTGGCATTGCGGTTATTGGGTTATGTAAATGCGGATCAATATTTGATGTTTTTAGTGATATCGCTTGCCTATTGGGGATTCATCGAATCCTTTTGGAGCGGTGTATTTGATCTTAGAGACATGATGCGAAGCGGGATCATTGAACAGGTATTGCTCTATCCTTTGAATCCAATAGAATTTGTGTTTTCGAATTCCATTCAAAGCATTATTTCTGCATTGATTCAATCGGTCCCATTATTGATCATTAGCTGTATTTATTATTCGGTCACGGTTAGTTTTGGACATATTTTGATTTGCGGTGTCGTTGTGATCCTATCATTGTTTGCCAATATGGTCATGACATTATTGCTTTGTTCGATTGGATTAGAGACAGCAGAAAGTGATCAAGTTATCTCCATCATCGCCAATATTGCACCGTTTTTATGTGGCCTTTTCATTCCGATTTCGATGCTTCCTCAATTGTTTCTTCCCGTTTCCTTGTTGTTTCCTTTTACCTATGCATTGGAACTATTACGTTATTATGTTTTTGATGTCCCAACGTTTTTAATGGTTGATCAAACGTGGATTGCGATGATTACGACAACGATGCTATTTCTTGTGATTGGAATGATTTTATACCGATTGTATTTGAATAAAGCACGAAAGAGAGGGTTCAACAAATTTTGATTTGTAGTCCTACACCAATTGCTTTGAAAATTCTTTGAAACTCATTTTGTAAAAATCGATCAAAATCTTATTGTCAATCAAACCAAGTTGTGGTTTACTGAAACCACCTTGCAATAGAGGCGCGAATGATAAGAGTAGTGCCGGGAGAGAAAGGTCGTTACTTTCGTTACCATCCCGCTTGCATGAAAGGAGATTTCGCCGAAACCATCCATGGATACGACCAATGGATGAAGTTGGGCTGTCAATGAACAATTGGCAGACTCTCACGAAAGTGATGGAGCTATTGTCTATGATTTGGTATAGACCATGTATGGAGCAATAGCATTCGCTGTTGCTCCATTTTCACATTTTCGTTTTATCCCTTGAACGGCAAGGCAGGAAAGGATAGAACATCATGACTCAGTTTCTCAACACACTCAATGACCTGCTTTGGGGTCCACCACTCATCATTTTGATGTTATTTACCGGTGCCTACTTCACCATTCGCAGCGGCTTCTTCCAGGTCGTCCATATCAAAACCATCTTCTCCCATACGTTAGGGATCCTATTCAAAGGCAAAGATGATGCGGATGAATCCAAAAAGGGTTTACTGACTCCCTTTGAAACCATTGCGACCGCAGTCGGTTCCACCGTGGGTTATGGGAATATCGCTGGTGTGGCCACCGCAGTGACCACCGGTGGTCCCGGTGCTGTGTTTTGGATGTGGTTGACCGCATTTTTAGGAATGATGATCAAACAAGTCGAAGTGACCTTAGCCGTCTATTTCAGGAGAACCGATGAAGAAGGCAATCCTTATGGCGGCCCGACCTACTACATGGAACGAGGGTTAGGTCAAGTGCATCATTGGGGAAAGAAGTGGATCATTCCGGCGGTGGTTTTCGGTTGCGGGATATTCTCTACATTCTTCATTACCGCCAGCAACTATACCACCAGTGAAGTGATCGCCAATTCATTCCATATCCCGCAGGAAATCGCTGCATTTGGCATCCTATGTGCCGTCTATTTTCTCGTTTGGGGTGGTGCAAAACGCCTCAGTCGGATTTTCACGAAACTGGTTCCGATCATGAGTATCGGATATTTGATCGCCGGTTTGATCGTGATCGGCATGCATATCGATAACTTACTTCCAACATTGTCAGCGATTTTTACCAATGCCTTTACCGGCACAGCTGCCATGGGCGGGTTTGCCGGTGCGGCCGTGGCACAGGTCATTTCCACCGGTATGGCGCGCAGTGTTTACAGCAATGAAGCCGGTTGGGGTACCAGTCCGATGGTCCATGCTTCCGCCAAGACTTGGCATCCGGTAGAGCAAGGTTTATGGGGCAGTTTTGAAGTGTTTGTCGATACATTTATCGTGTGCTCCATCACCGCGTTGACGGTATTGATCAGCGGGGAATGGACCTCTGGTGCGACCAATGCCACATTGGCACTGAATGTATTTACCGATTCGTTTGGCACGATCGGTATGGTCTATATCGTTGCGACCATGCTGGTATTCCAGTTGACCACCAGTGGTGGATGGTATGTCTATTACCAAGCAGTATTGCGTCATCTGGCGAAAAACAATCCCAAGCTGAAGAAAACATTATTGACGATCTTCCGTAATTTCTATGCGATCCCTGGTTTTTTGATCACGTTATTCATTCTGCATGTTTCTGATCTTTCGATCTGGACATTGGTGGATATCACATCAGCGATCCCGACATTTATCAATGTGGCAGTGATCCTGCTTTTGAGCAATACGTATTTCAAATTACTCAAAGACTACAAGGCACGAGTGTTCCATCAAGGGGAAGTGGATCCAAATTTTGCATTATTCTACGAAGATAAGCCGGAAGTCAAAGCAGCGTTACAACGCGGGGAGGATATTTAAATGGTGACGTTATATACCAATGGTCATATTTTTGATGGAAATGGATGGATCGAAGCGTTTGCAGTGGATGGTTCGACCATTGTTGCGACGGGTCGTACCACTGCATTGATCCAACAATATCCAAAAGCTACCATTGTCGATTTGAATCATCATTTTGTATCGGCTGGTTTCAATGATTCCCATATGCATGTACTCAACTATGGATATGGTTTGGCTTCATTGCAACTTGCTGAACATACACAATCGTTGAAACAATTGCAACAATATGTTCGCGATGAGATCCATCATCGCAATATCCCATCCGGACGATGGGTGAGGGGACGTGGTTGGAACCATGATTTCTTTGAGGATGACCAACGTTTTCCAACCCGATATGATCTTGATCAAATTTCGACGGATCATCCCATTTGTCTGGTACGTGCCTGCGGGCACGCCTGTGTGGTCAATTCGTTAGCATTGGAGTTGATCCATGTCACAAAAGATACCCCTCAACCAAACGGTGGTGCATTCGATGTGGATGAACATGGAGAACCATTGGGGATTTTCCGAGAAAACGGATTGGATATAGTCTATCAAGCGTTACCGAAACCCAGTATCGACGAATTGGAAGAGATGTTGGAAAATGCGATGCATCATCTCAATGCCTATGGTGTGACCAGTGCGCAAACGGATGACTTCGTCGTTTTCCATGGTTTAGACTATCACGATGTCATTACCGCGTATCAAAACTTGGAAGCCAAAGGGAAGATGAGTGTACGGATCTATGAACAGAACCATTTCACCAATCCCCACGATTTATCTCAATTTTTGAGTGAAGGACGCAATACCGGGATCGGATCCTTTTGGTTCAAATATGGGCCATTGAAAATGCTGGGAGATGGCTCATTGGGTGCTAGAACGGCTTATTTATCTCAACCTTATGCAGATGATGGTTCAACCCATGGCATTGCTGTTTATGATCAAACCACCTTCAATCAAATGATCGATCTAGCGCATCGAAGTGGCATGCAGATCGCGATCCATGCCATTGGTGATGCGATCATGGATCGCATCATGAATGCCATGGAATCGTCCATGACTTCCCATCCACGTTGCGATGCCCGTCATGGGATCATCCATTGTCAGATCATGCGTCCGGATCAATATCAACGCATGAAGGCCTTGGATCTGCATGCCTATATCCAATCCATCTTCCTGGATTATGATATCGGGATCGTCAACCAACGTGTCGATCCGTTATTGGCAGCATCCTCCTATGGTTTCCATACGATGCAACGTATCGGATTGCATGTGTCCAATGGTAGTGATTGTCCGGTCGAATTACCCAATGGTATGGTAGGGATCCAATGTGCCGTTACACGCAAGTCGGTCCATCATGATTATGGTGTTTATCGACCGGAAGAGGCCATGAGTGTGGCGGATGCTATTCGCTCATTCACCATTGAAGGCGCACATGCCTCGTTTGAAGAAGGGATCAAAGGATTGATCGCACCGGGATATCTGGCAGATTTTGTGATCTGGAGCGATGATCCGTTTATGGTTGAACCACAGCAGATCCATACGATCCATCCATTACAAACGTATGTCAATGGAACATGTGTCTATGGTCAAAACCATATTGACAATCAATAGTTGAATTATCAAACTGAAATGCAGGTGGTCCAACCACCTGCATTTCAAGTTTTAAAGGAGCAGTAGACATGATCGAAATCCAACATGTATCCAAACAATACGTAGCCAATACCAAAGCCGTCGATGATCTGGATTTCACCGTCCATAACGGTGAAATCTTCGGTTTTATCGGAGAAAACGGTGCCGGTAAAAGTACCACCATCCATATGATCAGTGGCATTCTTGAACCCGATGCAGGGGACATATTGCTCGATGGTCATTCCATCATCACCGATCCAGTCGAAGCCAAACGCACCTTTGGTTATGTATCCGATAACCCGGACTTTTTCATGGGCATGAAAGCCATCCAGTATCTCAATCTCGTTGCCGATATTTATAATGTCGATGCAACCACCCGAAAAACCAATATTCTTTCTATGGCGCAAACATTCGAACTGGATCAATTGCTCAACAATCCCATTTCTTCATATTCGCATGGGATGCGCCAGAAACTAATGATCATTGCCGCATTATTGCATGAACCCAATAACTGGATCATGGATGAACCGTTAGTTGGACTGGATCCAAAAAGTCAGCATGATACCAAGCAGATGATGAAAGATCACGCCGCCAAAGGTCACAGTGTGTTTTTCAGCACCCATGCTTTGGAGGTGGCTGAAAAACTATGTGACCGTATCGGCGTGATCCATCATGGTAAATTACTCTTTATCGGTACATTGGAACAATTGCGTGCGCAATATGATGCCACCATGTCGTTGGAAGATCTGTTTTTGGAGATGACGGAACATGCATAATATCCTGTTATTAACCAAAGTATTGCTCAAAGGCCAGTTTCAAGGGATGGTCAATGCCACAACGATGCATGGTGCAACCAAGAAAAAACCATCGAAGGGTGCAAAGATCGCCATGGGTGTTGCGTATGTCGTTCTGTTTGGCTATTTGATCGCAGGATTTACGTTTTTGTTCAGTGGGATCAATACCATGGCCATCACCTATCAATTGCCGCAACTATCCCTGATGATCTTGTTGATCATGGTGTTATCCATCGGTTTGTTCATGATGGTTTTTGCGATGGTATCCACGTTATATTATGATCAAACCACCTCCATATTGCTGCCACTCCCTTTAAGTGCAACACAAATACTGGCAGCGCGAAGTATCGTATTGCTGATCGATGTCTGGATGCTTGTGATATTGCTTGCGATCGGCCCCTTGTTGATCAGCACAATTCAACTTGGTTTAACCATCGTTCAGTTTGTTTTATTGGTATTCATGATATTCACCATCTGCATCATTCCAAGTTGCATTTTAGGTATTTTATTGATGCTGATCATGCGCTACAGTCGGATTTTTTACAATAAGAAACGTGTTCAGCTGATCGCATTTTTATTATTTTTCGCTATTTATTTTATCTTCTTGAATCAACTTGGTTCTTCCACCACTGCCATGGATGATGCATCCGTCTCTGTCACACTGTTATCCACGATATCCCAAACCATCGGATCTTGTTATCCACCGCTTCGTTTGGCGTTAAATACCGTGATGGCACCATCGTTTATCGATGGTTTGACCAAGTTTATGATCTACATTGGTTTAACCATTGCAACAGTATGGATCTACTTCAAAGTTGGTCAAACCATTTATCTTAAAGGTTTGGTTGCCTCCATGCTCAATGGTGGCAAACGAAAAGTCAGCCGTGTCAGGGATCGTCTGTTTCAAAAACATCACCCAATCTATGGGTATATCCAAAAAGAACTCCATACGATCTTTTCTTCTGCAACATTCATTATCCAGATGGTCGCACCAGTATATCTTCTGACAGGGATCATGTTGGTGAGCATCGGTATTGGAATTACCCAAGGTGAGACCGACCTGTTTGAATTGATTACAATGCTACGCAGTTTAGGTATCGATCAATGGATCGCATTTATGATCTGTGCATTTGTTTTATTCATTGCCAGTATGGATTATTGTGCCGGTGTGATGATCAGCAAGGACGGACAATGCGCATCCTGGATGCGCACGATCCCGATGAGCGCATTGGATCAAAGCATTGCCAAACTCATTACGGCCATGTTGATCCGCATGCCCTTGATTTTATTAGCTTGTGTGGTCGCACCATTATTTCAAGTGGTTGAACCATTGAGCGCTTTGACGATGTTTTTTATCCTGGTCGCCCATATGGTGGTTTGTGATGTCTTTGGATTATGGAACGATGCGCGAAAACCCTATCTCAACTGGACCAGTGAGATCCAAGCCGTCAAAAACAATACCAAGGTGTTGGTCGGCATGTTGTTCAATTTACTGGCTGCATTGATTTTTGGCGGTGTCTATTATCTGCTTTTATCAATGATATCGAAACGTCTGATGGTTGAAACCATGATGATGCTTTTGGCTACTGTTATCATTGTGCTCACGCTTTTGATCCAGCGAAAAGTCGGGTCTCATCTGCTCGATGCCGTACACTAACCTGCACATTGATGGTTGAAACCATTGCAATCCATGCCCACAATGCAAAGAGCTATGCTAAAATAGTCGCGCAAAACAAAGGAGAGTAACCCATGAGTGTCAATACAAACCAGGATGAAAAGATTTATGTCACTGCCGAAGGTCTGGCCGATCTTCAAAATGAATACGATAATCTCGTTCACGTCGAACGTGCACATGTCATCGAAGAGTTGAAAGAAGCACGTGCCCAGGGTGACTTGAGTGAAAATGCGGACTACGATGCCGCGCGTGACAAACAAGCCCATATCGAAGAGCGCATCAAACAGCTGGAAAACATGCTCAAACATGTCGAGCTGATCGATGAAAAGCAAAAAGGTGCCAAGATCGTGCGTATCGGTTCCACGGTGACGGTGGAAGAGCTGGATACCCAAAGCGAATATACCTACAGCATCGTGGGCAGTGTCGAAGCCGATCCGTTAAACGGAAAACTGAGCAACCAGACACCGTTAGCTGCAGCGATTTTGGAACATAAAGTCAATGATGTGGTCACGGTGAATGTGGATGAACCGTATCAGGTCAAAATCATAAAAATCAAATAATTTTCACCGTCCGAATCAACACCCTTCGTCTCTTAAGAGATGAAGGGTGTTTTGATTATGGGATATTTGTTTATCATTGGTTTGACCATTGCATTGACATTGGTTTCGTTTACACCGATTTCCACCAGTGGATTGAATCGTAAGACCATCGATATCACCATTGCACCATGCAATGGGGATATCGAAATCAAAACGGTCGATGCCTATACCACATTGGATCAGTTGATCGATTTTCATGATTCAAATTATGATCTTTCATCACTGAATCCTTCCATGATCCTTTCCCATGGGGATTACATCACATTGCCCTGTGTGGTTGAAACCACTAAAATATCGATCAATACCGCAGATTTGGAAACATTGATGCAATTGCCCGGGATCGGGCAATCCACCGCACAGGCGATCATTGATTATCGTAATGCCAATGGTTTGTTTCAAACTATTGAACAATTGATGGAAGTACCGGGGATCAAGGAAGGGAAATTTGAACCATTGAAGGATCAAATATGTCTTTGAAACGATGGTTCGACCATCAATTGGATGTGGGGTTATATCCATTAACGTTGATCAGTGTCTTCTTGTGCATGGTTCACCCCCAGGCATATTGGGTGGTTTGGGTCATTGGATGCATCTATTGGATCTATCGAAAGATGAGTTTGATGATGCTATGCTGGACGTTGATCGGATTATGGTTTCGACCACAGGATGTTTTGGTTGAAACCACTCAACTCAATAATGATCCTGTCACAGTCGTGTCTATCCATACCTCCAGTGTATTGGTGAACAGTGAGTATGGATATTGCTATGTCATCAGTGATGATTTTTATCCGATTGGTACCCGCTTGTTGATCCATGGTGAATTGACCCCATCGAATCAATCGTCTTCGTTTTATGGATTTGATTCATCCACCTATAATCGCAAGAAAGGGATCGTGGGATCTGTCTTTGATCCCACGATCATGACCAATGGTTCGACCATCTCCATCGAAGGATCGATCCAAACCAAATTGATCGAATGGTTGGGTGAAGAAAAGGGAAGGGCACTTATCGATGTATTATGGTTCAACCAAACCCAGGATACATTATGGTTATTTGCTTCGTCGTATGTCTATATTACCTTGATCCATGGATTGATCCGTTTATTGTCCTTTGGTTTAACCAAAAAATACTGTGATCGTATTCAGATGATCTTAACCATAACCTGTGGGCTTTGTTTTGGGTTTTCTTTTGTATTGATCCGTCAACTTGTTCGTTTGGCATTATCCTTTATCCAGATGGATCGCATCCATCGCTTTTCAATCACCATTCTTGTATGGTTAGTGATATGCAATGGTTATACCACCGCCATCGGTTTTCTCTTCCCGTTTCTGTATTATTGGCTTTCGTTGATGGGCAAGTTGGATCGAAGCAAATCGATGCTGGTCTCTTTATTCATCCAAGGGATCACATTGCATCAGATCAATCTTTTGTCGATCCTTTCATTTAAAATCACCCGAGTCATCACCGCGATGGTTTTTGTCATGGATATTTTCAATATCTGCAGTGGCAATGGTATCGACCATTCAAGTTTGAATCGATTCAACGATAGTTTGATCTTGTATGGATCACCATTGGGATATGGTTTGATCATTTATCTTGCGATTTATGGTCTATTTCAACGGATGAAATATCACCCGATGCTGATGGTATGCATTTATCTTCTCTTTACATATCAGGGATGGTTTCAACCAACAGTATCCATGTATTGCATCAATGTTGGACAGGGCGATGCGACGTTGATCAAGGATAAATTCAATCAAACGGTCATACTGGTGGATACTGGAAAAGCCAGTGCATATGATGATCTGACCACTGCGCTATATGGTTATGGCATTACCCATATCGATGCACTGTTCATTACCCATGATGATGCTGACCACAGTGACAACAAAGAAGCCATTATCCAAGATTTTGATGTGGATCAATGCATCGATACGGCATTTGATACCGTGATGATCAACACCATACCGGTAACCAATCTCAACCCAGGTGGGTATGATAATGCCAATGACAATTCTTTGGTCCTTTTATTTGAAGTCAATGGTCAAACCATATTGCTTCCCGGTGATATATCCGCTTCTGTGGAAGCGGATATATTCACCAATCTGGATATAAACGTGGATATTTTCAAAGCCAGTCATCATGGTTCATCTACCGGTAACAGTGAATTATTGATCCATACCATAAAGCCCCATTACATCATTTATTCCGCCGGTTCTCCCGCTTATTATGGCCATCCCGCACAATCCGTGCGACAGATCGCTCAATCGAATAAAATAGTGCAACTGAATACCTATACAGATGGGGATATACAATTCCATTTCTTCCATGGTTTGACCATGGTATGGACTTCAAGTGGACAATATGATGTCTATCTTTCTTGATGTATAATGAATCCATGAATCATGTGTTGATCGGAGATGATGATTATTTGATCGAACAGGCATTGCAAAAGTGTCTGGATGATGAAAATCAAAGTGAAGCGGATATTGAATATTACGATGGTTTGACCATGCCATTAACCATTGAAGATATCATGGAAGCCATCAGTACCGTTTCATTATTTTCAAACAAAAAGATCGTAGTCGTCACCCATCCATTATTTGTCAACACCAAGGATGAAAAAGGCACTGCCGCTCTTCAACGTTATTATTTGCATCCAGATTACAGTGTTTCCTTGATCTTTGTATTCAAAGATGGAATCGACCAGCGTAAAACCATGGTCAAAACCATCCTGAAACATTCCAATGTCATCCATCTGGACAGTGTGGATGACATTGGAAAGCGCAAACTGGTTTCAACCATGCTCAACGATAAAGGCATCCATCTTTCCCAACCTTTAAAAGAAGCGTTGCTTTCTCGACTCGCGAACGATGGTTATACCATTGCCAAAGAAATCGATAAATTATCGTTATATGGTCCAATCCATACCATCGACGAAATCAACACCCTGATATCCCCGCCATTGGAAAGCAGTGCCTATGCGTTAAGTGATGCCATTGCTTCCCGTGATTTTGCCAAAGCCATTTCCATTTATCGTGATCTGATCCGCCAGGGCAACCAGGCGGTTGCCCTGGTGGCTTTACTGGCCACCAATTTCCGCTTTTATTACCAGGTATTGGTACTTCAAGACCAAAATATGGATGATGCGACCATCGCGGATGTGTTGCATATCAAAAAAGGACGCATTTTCTATGCATCCAGAATCTTGAATCACTTAACTGTTTTTAAAGCCGATACTGTGATCCGCTTATTGGCAGATCTGGATCAATCCATCAAACAAGGGCGCATCGAGCCCAATTTCGGTTTTGAAGTGATGTTGCTTAAACTCAAAGAGGCCTTAATATGAAATCCATTGCCACGATCTATCGCATCGGTCCCGGTCCAAGCTCCAGTCATACGCTGGCTTTGAAACGGGCGTGCGAATGTTTTAAAACTCATGTATCTTCTATTCATTCCATCCACGCGACGTTGGTGGGATCTTTGGCATTGACCGGTAAAGGCCATTTCAGTGATGAGATCATTCGCTCTTGTTTTAAACCCTTGGATTGTCCGGTGGATTTCAAACTGGAATGGGACCAGTCGTATCCCCATGGTTTTATTCTGGATGCATCGACCGATCATGGTCATATCATCTGGCATATTTTTTCCATTGGTGGTGGGGCATTTGAAGTCGCCGAACATCCGGAACTCAACGAAAAGGAGATCTATGATCTTTCCACGCTGAGTGCGATCAATCAAATCTGTGAACAAAAAGGGTGGCAGTATTTGGATTATATCCATTCCATTGAAGCGGATCTGGATCAGCCACTCAATGAAGCACTGGATGCCATGCTGGCATCCGTGGATCGTGGTTTGACCAAAACCGGCTATTTGCGGGGCAAACTCAACGTCAACCGTTGTGCCATGGGTCTTTATGATCAAGCCATCAAATGTAAAGACCTAAAAGAAACGGTGGATCTTAAATTGATGGCCTATGCGTTTGCCGCTGCCGAAGAAAATGCCGATGGCAAAGTGGTCGTAACGGCACCAACATTAGGATCCTGTGGGGTAATGGCTGCATTGATGATGTATGCTAGCCATGATTTGAAAATGGAGCGGACCACGCTCATCAATGGGTTGAAAGTCGCCGGGCTATTTGGCAATATTGCCCGTGAAAACGCATCGGTATCCGGTGCCATCGGCGGCTGCCAGGCCGAAATCGGCGTGGCATGCGCGATGGCTGCTGCCGGATATAGTGCGATGCTGGGATGCGACAATCGCGTGGTTGAAACCAGTGCCGAAATCGCAATGGAACATCACCTGGGTTTGACCTGTGATCCGGTGGACGGGTATGTGATCATTCCCTGTATCGAACGCAACTCCCAGGCGATCTTACGTGCCTTGGATGCTTCCCTGTTAGCCAGAAATATCGTCGCGCTACGTCAAAACAAAGTCAGCTTTGATGCGGTGATCGATACCATGCGCTATACCGGAAGCATGTTACCGAAGGAATTAAAAGAAACATCATTGGGTGGTCTGGCCACTGTGATTGGTCAAACCAATGGAGATACCTTATGCCATCAATAGAAATACTTGCTCCAGCCGGTTCCATGGAATCATTGGATGCGGCATTAGCTGCCGGTGCGGATGCGATCTATTGCGCTGGAAAAAACTTCGGCGCCCGTGCGTTCGCAGCGAATTTTGACCATGATCAGCTCATTGAAGCCGTGGATAAAGTCCATTTATACGGTGCCAAGTTATATGTCACCATGAATACCCTGATATTCGAAGACGAAATGGAAGATGCATTCAAGGAAGCCTGTTTTCTTTATGAAATCGGTGTGGATGCCGTATTGATCCAAGATCTTGGTTTATTCGATCTGATCCACCATCGCCTGCCGGATTTTCCGCTACATTGTTCGACTCAGATGCATATCCATGATGCAAAAGGCGTTCGTTTTGCCAAATCCATCGGTGCAAGTCGGGTAGTATTGGCCAGGGAATGTACGCGTGAAACGGTACAAGCTTGTTGCAAGGAAGGCGTTGAAATCGAGGTGTTTGGCTATGGTGCCTTGTGTTCCGCTTATTCGGGCGAATGTTTGATCAGTGCGTACAGCAGTGGACGAAGCGGCAATCGGGGACAGTGTGCACAGAATTGTCGCCATGATTACACGCTATTTCAAGATGGCAACGCATTACCGCTTGAAAATGGACGTTATCTGATGAGTTTAAAAGATCTCAATCTGATCGAAAAACTGCCAGATCTGATCAACGATGGCGTGACCAGTGTCAAGATCGAAGGACGCATGAAATCGCCGGCTTATGTGTATGCCGTAACATCAT
The DNA here is from genome assembly GCA_944327105.1 of uncultured Erysipelotrichaceae bacterium. Taxonomy (GTDB): domain Bacteria; phylum Bacillota_I; class Bacilli_A; order Erysipelotrichales; family Erysipelotrichaceae; genus CALVGN01. Next base: position 64,574 of record CALVGN010000052.1, read on the forward strand.
TATTTGTCAAAGCTCGTGCGGCATATGACAATCATCAGCCATTTGCCTTAAGCAATAGTGACATCCAGATGCTGAAGTTGCTATTCAACCGGGGATTTACGTTGGGTTATTATTATCATCAGCATGATCAATCGTTGCGTTCCAGCCATCGTCCAAATCATCAAGGTGTACCGATCGGAAAAGTCATTGCCAAGGATCGAGGTGGTATCACCATCGCATTGACCGATTCACTTTCCTTGCATGATGGATTGCGCGTTTTAAGCCGTAAGGAAGATGTGGGGATCTATGTTTCAGCATTATTGGACCATGGCAGTCATATCAAAAAAGCAGAACCGGGGATGATTGTGACGATTCCGGGAGAATTTGATGTCACCGTCAAGGATACGGTGGTCAAAACCAGTGATTGTACATTGGTTGAAACCATTGCAAAATGCATGGATGCCAATAAAAACCGGATATATGTGGATATGACCATGGATATTCATGGTACGACCATTGATCTATCCATAATCGATCAATTCGATCGATGCTACCGATGCACTGTGGAGAATATCGGTATTCAACCGGCTAAAAATCAACCGCTTCATGTCGAAACGGTAACCAAAAGTTTTTCCAAATTGAAGGAAACACCGTTCGTATTGAATCAAGTGACATATAACGGAGCGGATGTGTTTTTGAGCATGTCGGCATTGAATCAATGCCGACGCGTTCTTGTGGAAGGTTTCATGCGATCGATCATTAGTGGGTATAAACGCATGGTCGAACCATTGCCATATCCGTGTGAACGATTTGATCTTAAAATGGTCGAACCATTGGCGGTCAATATCAAATATGGTTCAACCCATCATCATCCTCTGATGCATACCATCAGTGAATCCTTTGATGGTTCAAACCATCTGGCGCCATTGATTTATCCTGATTCCATCCATGAGCAATCGTCGATTTACATTCAATATATCGGGGATATCGATGATTCGTTCCAACAAATCGGTTTATTTGGTATTTTGTGTGCCAATAGCTATGCCTTACAGTTTTATTACCGCCATCAGCTTATTCCCATGATCGCATTTGAATGTGATCCCATCCAAAGTAAAGCATTGATCGATGGTTATACCATCCGTAATGGTCAGATTCCTGTGATTTATTATCAAACCAAAGGCAATATCCGTTTGATGAGCATGAGCGATTGTTTGATCAAAGCAGCCATGGATGATCCGATCCATTGCAACCGTTGTCATGACCATGGTATTACCATTTGCGATCATTCCAGAAAATCATATCGTTTGGAAGGAAATCATCACTGTATTTTGCATTTATATACAAAATCGCCGTATGATCGACCATTGATTGATGGTGCAGTGGAATTGATCACCATTGAATAATGGTTCGACCATGAAAATGATTTCGGATTTATAATGGTCTTGACCATAAAGGGGAGTGGATTCATGAAAAAGACAATCTTCTTTGATATCGACAATACGTTGTATTCGCACTATACCAATTCCGTAGCGCAAAGCACGATGGATGCCTTGCATACCTTGAAAAGCAAAAATAAACTGCTTTATATCGCAACCAGTCGCTCCAAAGCGGAAATGGTCAATGTACCCAAAGATGTAGTGGACTTGATGGATGGGATCATTACCTTGGGTGGGGCACGCATTGATGAACATGGTCAAACCATCATCACACATCCCATTGATTCCGATGATTTGCATACATTGGTCCAATTCATCCAAGAACATGGTCTAACCGCCCGTTATTGTGGTTTGGATGATCATATCAATGATCTGAACCAAGATGATGCAGACATCAAATCCCGTTTTCAACGACTTTATGATATGGTCCCACCCGTAAAACCGTATCAATGGCAACCATTGATCCATGTCTTGTTTTATTGCACTGATGATCGTTTGATCGGTCAGATCGCCTCGCGTTTGAACCATTCCACATTCACCATTTTAAAAACCAGTTATGAAGTGACCGGTGCCAATGTGACCAAGGGTCATGCCATCGATGAAGTGATGAAATATCATGGGCTAAGGTTAAATGAATCCGTCGCGTTTGGTGATTCCAACAATGATGTGGAAATGCTGAAAATGGCTGGTATCGGCATTGCCATGGGCAATGCCGATGCCAACATCCGTCGGGTTGCCGATTATACGACCACGCACATCGATCAAGATGGCATCTACAATGCCTGTGTACATTTCAATTGGTTTGATTGATGGGTGGTAATGGTTCGACCATATCCACAATGAATTCAAAAACGACGGATATACGATTCCGTCGTTTTTTGATAAATGGTCTGATTATTGGTTCAATTCGGTCTCAAGCTGCTCGATACTGCGTGTTAGTCGGGCTAAGGTTTCCTTTTTTCCCAAAATATGCGCGATTTCCATACATCCACCGGGTGTGAATGCTTTACCACTGATGGCAACCCGTACCGGGAACATGACTTGACCATTCTTCAATCCCATCTGGGCGACCTGATCCATGAATAAATCATGCAGATGGTCATAATCCCATTCATTCAAGTTTTCCAACAATTCCTTGGATTTGATCAGTACCGGCAAAGCCATTTGCGGATTGCTTTTCATTTTTTTGTTGGTATACAACGATGTGTCAAACTGAGGGAAAGTATCGAAAAAGTCGATCATTTCCGGGATTTCAGAGAGCACATTGACCCGCTGATGCAAGATCTCTGCGATCAGATGGTGGTCATAATTCGGATTTTTGACCCCTTGGTTCAACCATGGTTCAATGGTGGTTTCATACGTGGGCAAATCCATGTTTCTTAAGTATACTCCGTTCATCCAAGTCAGCTTGTTGATATCGAAGATGGCACCGGATGTACCGATATGTTGAACGTTGAATGCAACACACAACTCGTCCAGAGAATAGATTTCCTGTTCTGTTTCCGGTGACCATCCTAAAAGGGCGATGTAATTGAGAATGGCCTGAGGCAAATAGCCCTTGGCGACTAGATCTTGGAACGATGCATCTCCATTGCGTTTGCTTAATTTTTCATGCTCGTTTTTCATCACCGGGGGACAATGGATGTATTTGGGTTGGTTCCAACCAAAGGCATCATACATCAGATTGTATTTGGGAGTGGAGGAAAGGTATTCATTGCCGCGGACCACATGAGTGATGCCCATGAGATGATCATCGATGACATTGGCGAAGTTATAGGTGGGAAAACCATCGGATTTCAATAAGATCTGTTCATCCATGGTGTTATTGTCTACGGTGATCGTACCATAGACTTCATCGGTATAACTGGTTGAACCAAAGGTATCGATGGTTTGACGGATGACATAGGGTTCACCGGCATCGATACGTTTCTGGATTTCTGCTTTGCTCAGATTTTTGCAAGGGTCATGGTAGAGGAAGGATTCGCCGCGCGCATTGGCCAGCTCACGCTGGGCCTCGATATCTTCGCTTTTGCAAAAGCAAACATGCGCGCCGCCTAACTCAACCAATTTCCATGCATATTCTTTGTAAATGCCGGCTTTGACGCGTTCACTTTGGATATATGGTCCGACCCCGCCATCTTTGTTGGGTCCTTCATCATAATTGAGATTACAGGCGTTCAAGGTGGAGTAGATGATGTCACAAGCACCTTCGACTTCTCGAGCTTGATCGGTATCTTCGATGCGTAAAATGAAATCACCGTTATCATGTTTGGCTACTAAATAGGCATATAATGCGGTACGCAGATTGCCGATGTGCATGTAACCGGTGGGACTGGGTGCAAATCGTGTGCGGACTTTGCTCATGGGAATTCTCCTTATCTATTTATTTTTTAAAGCGGATTTATTCTATCACTTTCACTATGGTTAAACCATGATATTCCACAAGATTGAAATTAGGCGGGATAGGGTATAATCATAACCATGAAAAAGTTAGTGATTGCCTCGGGCAATGCCCATAAGATCAATGAGATATCTGCCATGCTTCCGGATTTTGAAGTGATCGGACTGAAAGACATTGGTTTTGACCATGATATCGAAGAAAACGGAACCACATTTGAAGAAAATGCGTTGATCAAAGCTAAAGCGGTCTATGATTTCTGCGCTATCCCTACACTGGCTGATGACAGTGGATTATGTGTGGATGCCATGGATGGCAAACCAGGGATTTATTCGGCACGGTTTATGGGCCACGATACATCGTATACCCAAAAGAATCAGGCGATAATCGAAGCATTGGATGGTTTAGACCATGAAAAACGTGGGGCACAGTTTGTCTGTGCCATGGCGTATATCGATACCCATGGGAAAGACCATGTGGTCAAAGGGGTATTGAATGGCTATATCAATACCACAATCGAAGGGGAACATGGCTTTGGATATGATCCGATCTTTGTTCCATATGGTTATGACCACAGTATTGCGATGATGGATGAATCGGATAAAAATAAAATATCCCACCGTCATCTGGCACTGGAAAAGATGGTGAGTATCATTGAAACCGATTTGGACTAAAACCATAATATTTCTTGGTTTGACCACCTGGATGTTGTTTTGTTTATTATTCAGTGTATTTTTCAATGCGTATGATCTTTCTTTTTATGGTCATGAATATGATCAGTATGGTTTAAACCAGACCACGGGTTTATCCAGAGAAGATTATCAAAAGGGAATGGATACCTTATTGGATTATCTTCAGGATAAAAAAGACGATATCGATGTGACGGTATCCATCAATGGGTCTAGTCGTGAATTATTCAATCAAAAAGAAATCGATCATATGGTGGATGTCAAAATATTGGCCAATCGTGCCAGTGTCGTGATGATCATTGCGGGTTTGACCACATTGATTATTGGCTTTATTTTATATCACTATAAATCCATGGTTGTGAAATACTATCCATTCTGTTTCAAATCCTTTCATCTGATCTTACTTGGATCAATGATGGGACTTTCCTTCATGATCATCACGGATTTCAATTCTTTTTGGACCACATTCCATCATATATTCTTTCCCGGTAATGATTTATGGCTGTTAGATCCATCCACGGACTGGATGATCCGTATGTTGCCTGGAAATCTATTTATGGATCTGGTCATCAAAATCCTGGTCACATTTTTGATCATCTATGGTTCAAGCCATGCATTGATCCTTTGGTTCAACCATCGTTTATCTAAAAAAGAGGTCATTTCATGATTCATGTCGTACTCTATCAACCTGAAATCCCCCAAAATACCGGTAATATCATCCGCACCTGTGTCTGTACCCGATCCACATTACATTTAATCGAACCATTGGGTTTCAAACTGGATGAAAAACACTTGCGTCGCGCAGGGATGGATTATATTCTCAAATGCCACATCTTCCGCTACCCCGATTGGGATAGTTTTATATCTACTCATCCCACCAAACGGATGGTCTTTGTCACCCGTTATGGTCAGCACCCGTTTTCCGATATGGATTTTAAAGATCCAAGCGAAGATATCTATTTGATTTTCGGAAAAGAAAGCACCGGCGTACCCAAGTCGATCCTCCATGATCATAAAGATCAGTGCGCCCGCTTGCCCATGGTGGCCAGCGAGCGTACACTGAATTTAAGCAATTGTGTCGCCATCTGTGTTTATGAAGTGCTGCGTCAGCAGGATTATCCGGATTTAAGCAAGGTAGAAGTGATCAAAGGAAAGGATTGGTTGGATTCATGATCGAAAGTATCGACGACATCATATCATTGCTGGTTTTGACCATCATCATCGTTTTATTGATCTATGCTGTTTATCGTGTATTTTTAGCCCATCATCTGATGAAAGTGGATCGTATGGAAGCAGATTATTACGATGAAGGGGATGAAGATGCATATTTGACCAAAAGTGAATGATGGTTCAACCATGGCCCGGATCGTTAACCGATCCGGGCCATATTCATGGTCAGACCAGTGCTATTTTTAGCAATTCGTCCCCCAAAAATCTTTGATTTTGCGTTAAAATTAAGTGTAGTGGGTAACTTATGGAAAAATTAAACGGAACGATTATCGCAGTCAATTCATATGATCATGACAACCATACCATCATCGCCCGTTGCCGTTACCAGGGCAACAAAGTGATCACCATCGTCGGCCAAGCCGACGCCCCTTTGGTCATCGATCAAGATGTGGAATTGGAAGGGGATTTTGAAAACGATGCGATCTTTGGCACCCGTTTTCTTTTTGAAACACTCAATTTATTACCGCTTGACCCGTTTTTTGGTCTACGAGCGTATTTGAGCTCCAATCGCTTTGAAGGCATTGGCAAACTGACCGCCAATCGCATCATCGACAAGTATGGCAAGCATGCACTCAAAGCGATCATGCGTCAGGATCCGGGGATGAAAACCATTGCCGGTCTGACACAGAAAAAATCATTGGCCGCTTATACGGTTGCATTGAAATATAAAAAACAACACAATACTTTCGTGGAATTGATGCAATATGGCTTTACGTTCAGCCAAGTCGAGAAACTGGTGGAATCCTATGGTGATACTACATTGAACGTGGTCCATGAAAATCCATATGCGTTGATCCGTATGCTCGATGATCTCAATTTCACTCGATTGGACACACTGGCCAAACGCATGGGGGTAGCATCGGATGATCCCAACCGACTCAAAGCGGCTTTGGTTGCGGTGGTTTCAACGCAGTGTTTCGTCAAAGGCAATACCTATGTCGCTCAAAAAGACTTGCTGCAGCAAGCGAGTGAATTGATCCATGTGGACAAAGATATGCTGTTTGACCCATTGAATGAACTGGTTGAAACCAAAGTGTTGGTCCGCAAGTTCGTGCGTCACAATGTGTATACGTTCCCCTTTATTTTTGAAATGGAAGTCCGTTTGGCACAACGCATCGTTAAATTACTCAAACAGCCCTTGTCAGACAGTGAAAGTTTGAACCAGATGGCGGACAATATGGTATTGGAAAGTCCATACCGTGACCACAAGGCATACATTGATGCATTGAAACTGCCGTTGAATCAACGTGTCGTGTGCATCGATTCAGCCGTGGCTACACCGGTGGCACCATTGGTGATGATGTGGATGGGATTATTTACCAAAGTGGGATTGAAGTGTGTCGTTGCTTCCCCGAATGGATTGTGTGCCAAAAGTGCATCCGAAGGGTTGCATGTGGATGCCATCGGGATCTTTCGATTGTTGGAAAGCTATTATGATCCCGATACGGCCACATTGTGCTATGGTCGAAACAAAGAACATCGGTGCGAACAGGATGTCTATATTCTGACACAGACACATTTGATGAACATTGACGCCATGTCGGCATTTTTCAATGCCGTTCCGTTAAACTCCCGGGTGATATTGATCGGGGATATCCATCAATATCCCAGTATCGGATGCGGTGATGTATTCGAAGACATGATCGCGTCCAATGTAGTGCCCAGTATCCAACTGGACGTTGATCCCACATTTATCCCTACGGATATCGAGACAGCTTGCAATGGCTTATTGCACGGTCAATACCCAAATCACACGGATGAAGGGAATGTGCATGTGGTTGAAACCGAAAGCAGTGCGGATGTCTTTTTAGCGACATTGGAAGCGATCCGCCAATGTGTGGATGGTTTGGACAGTGAAACACCGCTTAGCGCCATTCAAACCATCTGTGCCCGCCGTGGCGGCAATTTGGGCAGTGATCACTTCAACAGTGCATTGCAACCGTTGCTCAATCGCCATAGCGAACATGCCAAGTATTTGCATGCCATGATCACTGTGCATGAAAAAGACCGGTTGCTGCAGTTAGTGGATAGTCTGCTTCAACCGTGGCGAAGTGGGGATAATGGCCAGATCGGTGCCGGTGTGTTTAAAGGAGATATGGGAACGGTGGAACGCATCGATGCGGATGCATTGACGGCGACAGTGTTATTTGATGATCAACGCAGAGCCGTTTACAGCCAAGAACATTTGGACCAATTGACCTATGGTTATGCCATTCCCGTCAATTATGCCGGTTTGTATCATTTCTCCCATATCTTTATTCCCGTCTGTGCCCAATGTGGCATCACCCGGGATTTACTGTATACGGCGATGTGCTGTGCAGATCGCAGTGTGACATTGATCGGAACCAAAGCGGATATCGAATCCGTGATCGGGGATGAAACGATGCTGCGACGTAAAACGATGCTGGCGGATCTGCTCAATACGTTCAAGCGAAAATTGGGTCTGTGAATCATTCGTTTGAAAACCATAAGTGCAGTTGCATTGATGCAACTGCACTTTTTTTGGATTCCGTTATGATGATGGCATCAACAAGAAAGGAGTGAAGCAATGAGCATGAATCTGACAATGGAACGGATCCAATTTGAAGCAGAGAAGGAAAATGAAATGGACCAGTGGATCAATGGGTTGAACCATCATGGTTCACTCATGCGCCAAAAGGATATTGCAACCGGAATATGCCTTTTGCATAATCCCTCCACGTGGCGTAATCAGGCGATCCAATCCTTGATCGATACGATGAGCATCGATTGGTCATCGTATCGATGTGAGGTGGTTTTTACCGTGTTGTGCGAATGCTTTAACACCGATCACGATGCGTCGTTGTATGATCATCTGGTCAAAACCATCCGCAATGCCCAGGCACGACGAACGATCCATGATCTGTTCCAGCTACCCTTATGGCTACATTTATTGGATCAATGGGATCGAATGATGATGGAAGGATAAGAAGCGATGATTGTTTGTTAAGAATCGTGGTAAAGTACTCATAAGGAATAGATGGAACAGATGCAGCTGAAAGGTCGGATCGAACGTGTGAATTTTTATAAACAGGATAGCGGATTTTTCTTGGCACGGATCAAGGTATCCAATCAGGGGAATGTGATCGTTGTCGGTGTGGTGGATCAACCATTATCCGTTGGTTTGACCATTGAATTTACCGGTGAATACAAAGACAGTGAAAAATATGGTCACCAGTTCAATTTTGTTTCATATTCCATCATCAAAGATGATCCGACCATGGGCGTAAGGGCGTATCTGGCCAGTCGCCGATTCAAAGGAATCGGCGAAAAACTGGCCAATCGGATCGTGGATGCCTATGGTTTGACCACGATCGAAAAATTATGCAATGGAACAGGTTTGCATGCATCCATTGTTGGTCTTACTTCTGCCAAAGTCCGTGATTTGATCAAAATCATGCGCAAATATAAAGACGAACATATCATCTATGTCACGCTATTGCAGCAAGGATTGACGTATAACCAGGTGGAAAAGATCATCAAAGTCCATGGTGCAACCACTTTAAAAACGATCGCTGAAAATCCCTATATCCTGATGCAGCTGGATGGATTTGGTTTTTTCATGTGTGATGCCATGGCACAGAAAACCGGTCTTCCATTGGATGATCCATTTCGTTTATCGGCCGGATTGATCCAAACCCTAAAAGATAAAGGCAATCGGGAAGGACATACCTGGATGCGTGATCACGATCTTTGCAGCGATGCATCGAAACTGTTAGGGGTCGATGCATCGCTGCTGGTCGAACCACTAAAGTCACTGGTTCAAACCAAAGCCTTGATGGCTTTTGATAAATCCGATATCTCCGGGGTGATGTTACCCAATGATTATCGCAATGAAAAAAGTATTGCGGCATGTTTGAAACGGATGAAAAAAGCCAAACATCCTAAATTGAAAAATCCTGATCACGCATTAAAGCGTTATCTGCAATCGTTAAGTTATACATTGGATGCCAGTCAGTTAGCGTGTATCCAAAGTGCCATGGTCGAACCATTGATGATCCTTACCGGCGGACCCGGTACTGGAAAAACCACCATCATCAAAGGGATCGTGTCCATCCTTTCATCCCTTGGTTTGACCATCGAATTAGCTGCACCCACCGGCAAAGCCGCAAAACGGTTGAGTGAATCTTGCCAAAAGGAAGCCAAAACCATTCATCGCCTGCTGGAATGCTATTTCGATAAAAAAAGTGGATCAGCTCGATTCAAACGGAATAAAAAACATCCACTATTGATCCAGGCGTTGATCGTGGATGAATGTTCGATGATGGATTGCGCGATCTTTGCTCGTTTATTGGAAGCATTGCCACTGAACTGTCGATTGATCCTGGTGGGGGATGAAGATCAATTGCCATCGGTCGGTGCCGGTAATGTGTTTGCGGATTTGATCCACAGTGATTTCGTTCCATTGCATCGATTGACGATCATCCATCGTCAAAAAAGCACCAGTTATATCCCGATCAATGCGGCCAATGTCATCCATGGCAAATTGCCATTGATCGTCAATGATCGAAAACGCACGGATTTTTGGTTCATCAAAGTGGATGAGGGGAAAGACATTGGTCAAACCACGATCGAGGTGGTGCAATCATTATTGAAAACGGACAAGTGCACTGAAGAAATGATCCAGGTACTGACACCGATGAAAAAGGGCAACGACGGCACAATGGAATTGAATCAAAAACTGAAAGCCTTGTTCAATCCCCATCCAAATGGTCAAAAAGTGCATGGTTTAAACCAAAATGATCGGGTGATCCAAACATCCAATAATTACAGTATGATCACGATGGATGAAGATGGTCAAACCAAGGAAGAAGGGGTATTCAACGGGGATATGGGGATGGTTGAAACCATTGGATCCGATGGTTCGACCATGACCATCCGATTCAATGATGGTAAAAAAGCGTTGTATCAATATGATGAAATCAACCAGCTGGAAATGGCATATGCCTTGACCGTTCATAAAAGCCAAGGATCTGAATTTGATATCGTGGTGATGCCATTACCCAACGGGTATCCCATGATCATCAACCGTCGGTTGCTGTATACGGCATTGACCCGTGCCAAAAAACTGATGATCCTTGTCTCTACAGTGGAAAATTTAAGGGTCACCATTGCCAATAATCAGATCTCTACCCGCATGACCATTCTTTCGGATCTGCTTCAATAAGTTTGTTTCAAAAAATGCTGACCCATTTGGTGAATGGTTGAACCATGTTCATTCAAGAATGCACGGATCCCACAATACCCGTTGGTCATATCCATAAAACAAACCCGTTGTCTTTTGCATTGGCCGTGACACATCTGTACATAGGGACAATGCGTACATAAAGTAGGTAATGTGGTTTCGTTTAAAAATGCCGTGGTCGTATCATCCATCATCAATGTTGCTGGATCATGGTTCGACCATGATCCGATGCGATAGTGATCCAGACAATAAAAATCACAGGGGTACACACTGCCATCAGCCTCACTGACATATTGCATGGCACAATAACCATTGGCGCCGCATTGGGCGGCGCCAATGCCATTGGTTGCTGCCATCCATTGGTCAAATAAATTGATATATGGACGGTAGCCATGGTTTAAACCATCGATGTAACATGTCCACAATTTACCGAAAAAAAGTGGATAGTCCTGCGGCTTGAACGCATAAACACTGGTTTCATCGAGTGGTGGCAGACAAGGGATCAGTTGGATATAATCCATCTTTTCCTGTCGATAAAAATCATATAATCGGGCTGCATGTTTGGCCAAATCATGCGTGACGACCGTCAATATATTGACATTGACCTTGGCTTGAACCAGTCGATGATAGTTGGTCAAGATCACATCAAATGTGGGTCGATCATCATTGCTTTTGCGATAACGATCATGGATTTGACCATATCCATCAATGGATAGTCCGATCAATATATTATGTTTTTGGAATAGTTCGATCCATTGATCATTGATGGTGTAACCATTGGTTTGTAGCGTGTATTGAAGATGATGAAAGTCTTTTTTGTGTGTATTCACATAGTCAAAGAAATGGTTGAACCATTCCAATCCCGCCAGGGTGGGTTCCCCACCCTGGAAGGCAATGGTGATCATGGTTTGCTCATTAAAATAATTCAAGATACGATCCATGATGGTTTCAACCATTGAATATTCCATGATGCCATGGTTGAAAACACTGCGTTTTTTTGCTTCATCTTTGTAAAAACAATAACGACAGTTTAAATTACATGACGCACTGGTCGGTTTGATCAGCAAAGAAAAGTATTTCATGAAACCCATTATACGCGATGGTTGGACCATTCTTTTCTTCGATTTATCCTAATTCTTTCCTTACAGATGAACTACAGTCTTGAAATGGAAATGAATTAAAAATTATGAGTGTTGGACCATATGGTCCAACCATTTTATGAAATAATTTTCATCATTCATGCATTCCTTTTTATTAGATTATTCTTACAACGTCCTAGAATAGGTACGAACGAAAAGAGGTAAGAATCATGATCGATAATGAATTGCTCAAATCCATGCTTTCTCAAGCCGTGAACCATTACAGTGTGCAAAGCAATGCTGTCACGGCCAATGGATTGAAACAAAGTGCGCTCAAACGAACCGTGGTCAATACCATGCCCATGTTTTTTGAACATGAAGTCAAACAGAATAAGGTGACCAATCAAAAGCAAAGCGGACGATGCTGGTTATTTGCGGCATGCAATGTGATCCGTATGCACATGAACAAAACCTATGATCTGGAAGATTTCCAAGTATCGCAATCGTATCTGTTTTTCTACGACAAACTGGAAAAAGCCAATTATTTTTTGGAGTCGATCATCAAAACGGTGGATGAACCCATTCACTCTCGTTTGTTGGACCATCTTTTATCCGCTCCGGTCGGGGATGGCGGTCAATGGGACATGGTCGTGGATCTTGTAGAAAAATATGGTTTAGTTCCTCAGGAAGTGATGCCGGATTCTGCCTGTGCATCGAGCAGTCGGGATATGGATACGTTATTGACCCATATGTTGCATGAAGATGCGTTTGAATTAAGAGAAGCCATCAAAGCGGGTAAAGATGGTTCGACCATCGATGAAATGAAAAAGACCATGTTGCATGGTATTTATAATGCATTGGTGGTCTGTCTGGGTGTACCGCCACAGATGTTTAATTTCAATGTCAAAACCAAAGATGGTCAGATCATTTCTAAATCGGCCATTACACCATTGCAGTTTTATCACGATATGGTCAAACTGGATCTTACTCAGTATGTCTCCATTATCAATGGTCCAACCAGTGATAAACCGTTCAACCATGTCTATACCGTGGATTATTTAGGCAATGTCGTGGAAGGAAGAGGCATCCGATATTTGAATTTGACCATCGACGAATTAAAAGCATTGACCAAAGCTCAATTGGATGATGGCGAACCGGTATGGTTTGGCAGTGACTGTGGCTTTGATATGGATCGTAACGCCGGTGTCATGGCGCATGGATTATACGATTTCAAAGGTGTGGTCGGATTTGAAACCACGTGGAGCAAAGCGAATCGACTGGATTACAGTGATTCAGCCATGAATCACGCCATGGTCATCGAAGGGTATCATCAAAGTGGTCATGGTACCAATTTCAAGGTTGAAAATTCTTGGGGTGATGAACCGGGTAAAAATGGTTTCTTTGTCATGAATGAAGCGTGGTTTGATGAAAACGTCTATCAGATCGTGGTCAACCGCAAGTATCTGACAAAAAAACAACAGGATATCTATGACGGAGAGTTGAAACACCTTGAACCATGGGATCCGATGGGAACACTGGCATAGGTGGATGAACCAATGCATGCATACGGACGATCAATTGATCGTCCGTATATTTATTAATGATTTAACCCAATTCATACGTGGTTGAACCATGATTTTGTTATTATGATGATATCAAGAGGATAATACGGATGAACCACTTCGATTTTGCTTTCAAATTTTCATTGCTGATCCGCTTTTCTCCGGTATTGGAAAAGATCCGTATCAAGGGAAAATATTATGTGTTGAATGATGCAACCAAGAAAATCATGCGCTGGCGCAATATGGCTGTTACGGCCAGCTTTCTTCTGGTCCTTTTATTGGGTGAGATGGTATTCCCACATCTGAATTTTCTGATAATCGTATTGTTGGCATTGGTTTTAGCCATTATGGTCGCTTGTCTTCTGGTTTTCACCATATCCGATCAATCCCTTGAAGGGATGGTGGAAATCCCACGACCCATAGAGGATTCAAAGCCACAATAATACTGGTTCGACCATAAAATTCCATGTTCACAAAAACGCGATATTTGAGAGCCTTCGTGAATAGGAATGGGTATCAATACTTCAGAGACAACCTCCCCTGGCCACGACAAGGCAATTCAAGTCGATAACAGGAACAGGTAATGTAGATTAGGTCGAAGAGGTTGGCTAGGTTTCG
>CALVGN010000053.1 GCA_944327105.1 uncultured Erysipelotrichaceae bacterium
CCTGATTCAGACAATCCGTAACTGCATCGAGAATACGGTTGCTGGTCAACGTTGAACCACTGATCGTATCCACATTGACACTGTTGTTTTCCACAATGATACCCGGCAGATCCGCTAATGCGGCATCGGAGATACCATCGGTTTCACTTTCTTCAGCCACTTCCACAGCAGCGATCTTACCATCGGCAATGGTCACATTGACGGTCATCGGACCTTCCTGACCATCCACGGTCGCCGTGTAATCACCATCCGTCAATGCAGTGCTCATATCGAAGCGTTCTTCAACCGGTGCCGCTTCGGCAACAAACAGATCGGCATCAAAGATGTTGCTGGCTTCATGGACTTCGTAATCGGTTGCCAATGTATCGTTCATCACGACTTCACCGGCGATATGACCGAATGTGATCGGACCCATGACACCGGTACCACCGGAGACGAATTTGCCCCAGATACCACCGGTGACTTCACCGGCTGCATACAGACCCGGAATGACGTTACCATTTTCATCCAATACATGCGTATCGGTATCGATGGTCACACCACCCAACGTCATGACAACCAATGCTTTTAACGGAATCGCATAATAGGTGTCACCTTCAATCGTATTGATGGCTAAATTGTAGGTATTGGTGCCCACTTCGGCCGGATCATAGCTGCGGCCGAATTCATCGGTTCCACCAGCTTCAACGCTTGCGTTGTAGGCCTCGACGGTCGCAACCAGATTTTCAGCCGGCACACCGATCTTTTCAGCCAGTTCTTCCAAACTGGATGCGCTTTGGACCAGTTGTTCAGCTCTGCCGCCTTCAGCAAAGTAAAGATCAAACATGGAAGAACCACCAGCAGCTCGCAGATCTTCAACGATCTTATCAGTGAAGATATCGTATTGAACGGCACCCGGCTGTTCTTCTAACGCCACTTCACGCACGTCCACTTTGTCTTCCTGTTCGTTGACAAAGCGTTCACCATTCTGGTTGACGCAAATACCGCCGGCTTTCCATGTATAAGTGGAACCGATCGTACCACTGCGTTCGCCGGTTTGAACACCCATCGGGAATGTCGGGATGTACGCCATCTTTTCTTCATCGACATAAGCGCCGACTTCCTGCATCATGCGGAGGCCTTCACCCATGCTGGTGGTGCTGGAAAGATAACCATCACCATTTGGTGCATACATTTCCAGTAATTTGAAGTTTCCGGAATAACCGCCCGTTGCCATGATGACCCCTTTATTCGCAGTGTAGAGAATGGTATTACCATCGGCATCGACGGCTTCCACACTCAATACTTGGCCTTGATCATTGGCAACCAATTTGGTTGCGGTGGTATTCAGATCGATTTCCACATTTTCCAATGTGGCAACATAGGTATCCAACACTTCCAATGCGGCAGAAGAATACTTCTCACTGTCATCCGGACGTGCTTTATACGTACGCTGGACACTGTAAAGCTGATGTTCCGGTGCAAAGACGGCTTTACAGCCATTCTGTTCCGTAAAGGTGTTGTCGCTTAATCCATGTTCGAGCATCCATTCAAACATCGGGGTATCGGCTTCAACGAAGCGTTTGATCAAAGCTTTGTCACCCAATTGGGCACCGTTGTTGTAAATGTCTTCTTCGAAAGATTCAAACGAATCTTCGATGCCGCATTCTTCCTGCAAGGAAGTCATAGCGGCGGACATGGAACCGCTGGTCAGATTCAGGTTACCGCCAGTACGGGTGGCTTTATCGATGATGATGACATTGGTAGCACCATTGTCAACAGCACTGATGGCAGCGGATAAACCGGCACCACCGGCACCAACGATAATGACATCTGCGGTCTTGGTTTCACTATAAGCTGTTTCACTTGTGGCTGTGGTGGTCGGAGCTGTCGTTTCGGTTGTGGTTCCAGTTGTGGAACTGCAGGCAGCCATGGACGCAACCATCGCCAATGAAAGCAGCGATGCAAGTGTCTTTTTCATTTTATTACCTCCATTGGCTCACATTTTAGTCACATGTGTATCGATTCACAATGGTGGAAGCAGTGACAAATTTGTCAATTTCAGTGATAAATCTTTATAATATTTATAGAATTCACAAGGATGGAGGGAACGTATGTCATTGATGCCGATTCATAATCAGATCAGTGTAGATCCATTGTCCACATTGCTCAATGCCATTGAGTTCAAGGTGTATAATTTCGGTCGCTTACGCGTCGATTATCCGTTCAAACAGGAAAACAATCTGTTGGGCAATTTCAAACTGGTGATCATCAATGAAGGAAAGGTGGATCTGACCATCGATCGATATGCATTTGAACTGCATGCCGATGATATCGTGATCCTACCTCCTTTGATGGCGCACACCATCGAAAGCAAGGGTGGGATCAGTGATCATTACTATCTGCATTTTGATACATCCAATATCAGCCAGCGGGTGGCACTGGCCTGCTTGTTTCCCAAAGGCTTTGCGGTATATCCGGCTGCTTTTCCTTCTGTGTTTCGACCACTATTTGAAATGGTCGATACATCCGTTAAAACCAAACGCAGTGGTTGTGCCTATGCGGCACGATGCCTATTACAGATCACCATCGGATTTACTCAGACTCAGACTGTGATGAAACAATCGATCACGCTTAATCCCAACAATACACGAAAACAGCAATTGGTGGCCAAGGCCATGGAGTATGTGGATCGTCATCTGTATGAGGCCATCAGTGTCAATGATCTATGCAATGCGTTAGGGGTCACCCAATCGTATCTAAGACAATGTTTTTTTTCGGTATTCCATATGAGTACCAAATCCTTTTTGGATACCTATAAACTGCATTATATCGAAAGTGAATTGATCCAAACCGACCGTAATATTTCAGATATTGCGGCACGGTATGGTTATACCAGTATCTTCGCTTTTTCCACCCTATTCAAAAAAATCTACCATATGTCGCCATTGCAGTATCGAAAAGCCCATTCGCATTAATGCGAATGGGCTTTATTTTCAAACTGCAATGGCAATACCACGGTAAAGATGGTCCCACCATTAAGTCCCGGTGATTCGACCTCAACCGTTCCATGATGGAACTGAACACCATGTTTGACGATCGATAGTCCAAGACCCGTCCCTTCTATGGTTGAACTGTGACTTTTATCCGCTCGATAAAACCGTTCAAAGATCCGTGCCTGATCACTTGCGGCAATGCCGATACCATCATCCTTGACCTGAATGATCAAGGATGAGTCATTGACACTCCAGCTGACCCAGACATGACCATTGTCCCGATTGTATTTGATGGCATTATCGACCAGATTGCTCATGATCTCATCAATAATGGAAGGAACCACATCGATCAAAACGGATGGACCGCTACAGCTGATCGATACATGATGTTTATTCGCTTTATCCGCATGATGGGCCACCACAGCTTTGGCTAATTCAGCAAAATCAATGGTTTCATAATCCTGACCACGGTATCCATCATCCAATCTGGATAAATGGATGATATCTTCGACCAATTGCAATAACCGCGATGCCTGATCATAAATTTCAGTGG
This sequence comes from uncultured Erysipelotrichaceae bacterium, assembly GCA_944327105.1. Classification (GTDB taxonomy): domain Bacteria; phylum Bacillota_I; class Bacilli_A; order Erysipelotrichales; family Erysipelotrichaceae; genus CALVGN01. Next base: position 3,529 of record CALVGN010000053.1, read on the forward strand.
CGATATATGGCAGATCCACCGCATCGACCATCCCGTTTTTCATCAATTCACTGTAACCTAGAATACTGGTCAAAGGGGTTTTCAATTCATGGGAAACATTGGCACTGAATTCACAACGCATCTGCTCCTGCATTTTGGTTTCGGTCACATCCAGTAGCAATATGGTGGCACCATTGATCACACCGGAACTTTTGACACCGCTGCCAAGCACACGGATATAGCGTTGATTGATTTCAAGGGTACAGGTGCCATGACCACTTTCCAACGTATCATTGATGGCATTCATAAAATCCACATCATGACAAAACTGGGCCACAGAGCCTTTGTTAAACCCACTTAATCCGAATAAACGCAATGCAGACGCATTGACGGATAAAACCATGGCATTGGCATTGATGACGATCAATCCTTCATTCATATTGGAGGTGATCGAATCAAACTCTTTCTGGTTTTGCTTTAATGTGGCCATTTGCGTTTCGATGGTGCGATTTTGTTGTTCCAGTTTATTCAATAACGGAGATAATTCGCGATAAATGGATAAAGACGGATGGTCAGGATCGATGGTATTGATCGGTTCCACCAATAATCGTGCCAGCCGTTTGGCTAAACCATACGCCACGATCATGGTTAAGACCACCGCCCAGAAAAATTCCGAAATCACCTGAGATACCATACCCGATAATGAAGCAATGGATACGGATAATCTTAAAAACGTCCCATCATCCAACTCACGTGCATAATACAGATAATCCACACCCAATGTATTGCTTTTACGACGACTGTAGCCATCGTTATCGGTAGTGGCTTGTTGGATCTCATCGCGGTTTAAATGATTCTCCATGGTCGCACTGTCGGCTCTGGAATCAAACAGTACCGTCCCATCCGCATCGATCCAGCTGATCCGGGTGGAACTGTTGAGTTGGTTAAGGTAATCGATTCCCTTTTGGTTGATCCCAGTTTCCACAAAATCGGCTTCGGATGCCAATGCAAGCGAAACAGCGCTTTGATTCTGGTTCATGGAAAAACCGATCATCAAAGCGCCAAGTACGAATATGGTCACGACCACACAGGTCATGATGGTCATAAAGATACGTTTGGTCATATGCGTTCTGCAATGCGATATCCCACACCGCGTACGGTTTCGATCACATCCCCTTTGTCCAATAACTTGGATCGCAAAGTACGGATATGCACATCCACGGTACGGCTGGTATAGGCTTCATCATAGCCCCAGATGGTATCGAGAAGATACTCTCGGGTAAAACAATAACCCGGACGACTCATCAATGTGGCCAACAACTCAAATTCTTTTTTGGTCAATGCGATGGTCATACCATCGATCTTGACGACATGTTTGGCTTTGTCCACTTCGATCCCGTCAATGGAAAGGATACTGGTATTGATGGCATGGCTACGGCGTAACACTGCTTTGATACGTGCCAATAATTCCATCATGCCAAATGGTTTGGAAATATAATCATCCGCGCCTTCATCCAATCCCAACACTTTGTCATATTCACTGCTTTTGGCCGTGATCATGATCACGGGGATATCTTTGGTGGCAAAGGATGCTTTTAACCGTTTGAGAATGGTAATCCCATCTTCTTTCGGTAACATGATATCCAATAAAATCAATTCCGGGGTATCTTTTTTCATAGCATTCCAGAAGCCATCGGGTTCTTCGAACCCGCTGGCTTCCATGCCTTGTTTGTTTAAGGTATACAGGATGAGTTTACGGATGGATGGATCATCTTCAAGTATATAGATCATGGTCGAACCATCCTGATTATTGCGCACCTTCCACACAGAAGATCACGGATTCACTCACATTGACACTGTGATCACCGATACGTTCCAGATACTTGGCGATCATCAATACATCCACCCAGTTTTCCAATTCATTTTCATCCGGATTGAGCGTTTTGATCAATTGCTGACGGATGGTTTTGAAACATCCATCGACATTATCATCCATCTTGGAAACACTTTTAGCCAACGTGGCATCCCGGGTAACGAAGCTTTGAATGGATTGATGCAGCATATTGGTCACCAATTTGGCCATTTGGACCAAGGTGGGATTGGTTGCACCATTCAATCCATGGTTGCTTTCCATCAAATCCGCAATATCACTGGTTTGATCCGCGATGCGTTCCAGATCAGCTACCATCTTCATCACACTGCTGATTAAGCGAAGATCACCCGCCACAGGTTGTTGGGAGAAGATCACCTTGATGCAGGCACTTTCCAATGTTTTCTGCAATTCATCCGTTTTTTGCTCATACTCATGGATCTGCTGGCATGTCTTGGTCAGATCATTTTCATGCTGCAGCAGATTCACCACATTGGTGCAGGCACTTTCACAATACGCACCCATCTGAATCAGATCCGCATTGAGATCCGATAATTCCTTTTCAAATAATGTTCGCATCATCCAAACCGTCCTGTAATGTAATTTTCCGTCCGCTTGTCATGCGGGGTATTGAAGATGACATCGGTTTTGTCCATCTCCACCACTTCCCCCAGCAGGAAGAACGCCGTGTAATCACTGATACGGGCCGCCTGCTGCATATTATGCGTGACGATAACAATAGTATAATCTTTTTTCAATTCCAAAATGAGATCTTCGATCTTATTGGTACTGATCGGATCCAGTGCACTGGTGGGTTCATCCATCAAAATGACTTCCGGGCTCATGGCAATGGCGCGCGCGATACACAAGCGCTGCTGCTGTCCGCCGGATAAACCCAGTGCTGAATCGTGCAAGCGATCCTTGACTTCATCATACAAGGCCACTCCTTTTAAGGAATTGATGACGATCTCATCGAGTTTTTTGCGATCTTTCAACCCTTGGCAACGGGGACCATAGGCAATGTTGTCATAGACACTCATTGGAAATGGATTCGGTTTTTGAAATACCATGCCTACTTTGGTTCTTAGATCGACGATATCCTGTGCTTTGGAGAAGATATCGATGCCTTGGTGAATGATGGCGCCTGAGATGCGGCACCCTTCGATCAGATCATTCATGCGATCCAAACAACGCAGGAAAGTGGATTTACCACAGCCACTGGGGCCGATGAACGCCGTGACTGCATTCGATTCGATCGCCATGTTGATATTGGTCAGGGCTTGTTTTTCCCCGTACCATAAATTCAGATTTTTGACATCAAAACAAAGTTCCATGACTGTTTTCCTTTACACGAGTCGACGCGAGAAACGCTTCGCCACGACTTTTACGAGAATGTTGATAATAAATACGAGAATTAAGATGATCAATGAAATTGCACTGGCCAGTTCATAGTTGGGCTGTTCACCACTCATGATGGACCAGATCATCAAGGAAAGGGAAGTTCCTTGTCCAAGCAAAGTCGGATAGTCGTTGATGACGGTGGAGGTGGTATAGACCAAGGCAGCACTTTCACCGATGACACGACCAATACCCAACAAAATACCGGTCAAGATACCATTGACGGCACAGGGTAAGACCACTTTGAAAATGGTTTGACTCTTGGTTGCACCAAGGGATAATGAACCATCCCGTAATGACTGTGGTACGACCATCAATGCTTCTTCCGTTGAACGGATAATGGTCGGCAATAAAATAATGGCCAGGGTCAGACCACCCAATAAAATGGATGTACTGGTCGCCCCCATCAACTGCGTGACCGGGAATAATACGGTAACACCCATCAAACCATAAACAATGGATGGCACACCGGTCAATGTATCAATCCCGCTTCGAATCAGGGAATTGATCTTGCTTTTGGTGGCATATTCATGCAGATAAATGGCCGATGCTATGCCGATCGGCAATGAGATCAACAATGAAATCACGATCAGATACAGAGTGACGATGATTGAACCACGAATACCGCCGCCAAGTGTCTGATAATTGATGGAATAGACACCGCTGGATTGATTATCGAGAATATCCACCAATGTGGCGGCATCGCTCATCTGGGTTCTTGATAAGAATACCCGTTCACCGCTTTGATCAAAATAATACAGTGACTGGACCACACTGTCTTCGTTCAATCCAACCATCTTGCCTTCTTCACCGGCAATCAAAGATTCCATATTGGCTAGTGGTGACGATGAATCGATATAGACCACCTGGATCTCATCATCATTGTGTGCGGTGGTGATATCCTTGAAAGCTACCCCGTATTGTTCACTGTAAACCCCTTCACCATTGTATGGGGCATAGTTGCCGGGATTGGTTTCAACCACGGCAGCATTATATGCGGTGACATTGTAATTGCTGCTTAAAAGATGCCAGTTGATACTGGAAGCACCTTGGATAATCAGATACAGCACAATGGCAATCAGAACAAAGACGGAAATCCCACTGGAGATATAGGTCAGACCATCCAGGATCATATCTTTGGTTTTACGATTCATACCTGGTTACCGATCCTTTTCTTGACTGCATTCAAAATGGCATTGGAAACAAAGATGACCACGATCAATACCAAACCGACCGAGAAACGGATGTCATAATCCAAACCGGTGGTTTCTTTCAATCCAACCAACATGGTACTGGTCAATGTACGGGTGATATCAAAGGGATTGAAGGTCGGGCCGAATAATTTATTACCGGCCACCATTGCCACGGCAGTGGCTTCACCATAGGCCCGACCCAATCCAAGGATCGCACCGGCAAAGATCCCGCTTTTGGCAGCGGTCAATACCACTTTGAAGTTGGTTTGGGTTTTGGTGGCACCCAAGGCCAATGATGCCTGTTCGATATCGGGGGATACTGCACGAATGGCAGTAATACTCATCGAAGTTAATGTGGGGAAGATCATAATGGCCAATAACAGGATCACCGCTAACAAGCTGGATCCGCCATAGGTCACATAACCGAAGGATGTGGCCAATGCATCAACGATTTTGGTAATCACACCGGCAGCAAATACACCATAAACCACCGATGGCACACTGGCTAATAATTCAACCACGCTCTGCATGCCGGTAGCCAGATGCTTGGGCGCGATTTTGGCAATGAACAATGCGGTCAAAACCGAAATCGGGAATGAAAGCAGCAGTGCCAAAAACGAAGCGATCAAAGTATTGATGACAATAAAGCCGACCCCATAGACCCCCTGGTCCTGACGATAAACCGTCCCTGTCAAAAAGGCCAACAGGTCGACCTGACCGTATTCATATCCCGGAAGAAACGGTGAAATTCCTTTGATGAAGACAAAGAGAATGATCACCACAATAAAGCTAGCGGACAGAACCGCCATGGCTAAGAAGAGCCATGAAAAGATTCTGTCCAGCAGCTTGTTGCGTTTTACGCAACGGTTATCAATTTGCATTACTGCACTTCGTCGTATGAAGTGATCGCTCCGCTGTAAATGCCAACCATGGTTTCAGCATCTACATCACTTACTGTATTGGCAGCATTAACAACTACCACAACGGCATCCAAGCAGAAGGTTCCGCTTTCGATCGCACCAGTGACATCTTCGTCATCCTTGAAAGCACGGGAAGCAAAACCGATATCGATGGCGTTCGGACCGTCTTTTTCTTCACCTAAAGTTCTGGGAACGGAGTCACCGGAACCGGTCTGGTTCATGGCGAATTGGACGTTACCGGCTAACGGCTGGAATGCTTCTAAGGCAGCACGGATGCAGTTTTCAACACTGGTGGAACCACCGGTACGGATGGTCAAACCACTGTTATCCTGGTTCAACACCGGATAGTTGGCAGCGATTTCTTCCCATGGTTTGGCATCGGTGTAATCCACGATACCGCCGGCGGATTCGATCACACTCTTGCCTTCAGTGGACTGGGTGATGTAAGCAATGAACGCTTCAACTAATTGCTGCATGTCATCGGATTCATAATCGCCATCGGCACGGGTGACGAAATTGAACGGACGCTGCATTTCATAGGAACCGTCCAAAACGGTATCCGTGTTGGCTTCAACACCTTGGAAGGTTAATGGTTTGATACCATTGGCTTCAAAATCGGTGGTCAAGGAAGTATAACCGATACCGGCAGCATCCTGACCGACGCGGGTGGCCATATCACCGTTGGAGCTGACTTCGGAAGCACTGGAGGTCAACGCGCCTTCTTCCAGACCGATGGCGTCTTCGAATGCTTCACGGGTACCGCTGCTTGCGTCACGGGTGTAGACATGGATTTCACCAGCTGTCGTGGTGGTTTCGCTACCTTCGGTAGCAGTGGGTGCAGTTGAGGTTGTTGCCGGAGTGCTGGAGCAGCCAGCCAGGGAAGCAACCAACAAAGCACTTGTAAACAACTTTGCGAATTTCATTTTTCTCTCCCTCGTAGTATTTTTCAATTACTACGGCTATTAGGATAGAAATGGTTTGTTAAATCATCAGGAGGTGATTTGTTAAGTTTATGTAAAGTTGTTGAAATGGTGAAATCATCTCGATGAGATGGTTAAAACCATATAGAGAATGAATGCGTATGGCGTTGAATTATAATACGACCATGCATGCCTGTTTCAGAGCATATGTTGTCCAAACCATCGTCAACAGTTATGCGCCATTACTTTTTGTGATCTTTCAGGATCAGTTTGATATTCCATTATCATGGATGACGTTACTTCATTGTCCAATGGTCGAACCAAAGGAACAATCGAGCCATGGTTTGACCATCAAGCAGTTGTTTATCAATTCATCTTTCTGGTTATTAATGGTAGTGATGGTTTTTCGCCGGTGCGAGTGAACTGTCCATCAGTCAATGGGCTTCGGCATTTGCTGATGCGGGATTAAATGTGGATAAAACCATCGGAGATCTGGTTGGACCATGTGGTTTTGCATTGATGATGGGGATTTCTCGAACCATTTATGGCAAATACGGGCATATGGTGAATCTGAACAACTTCATGAAACTGAGTGCTGTGTTGTGCATCATTGCTTATTTATTTATTGGTCTATCCCCATGGCCATGGTTATCGTTGATCGGATGCATGTTGTGTGGCTTTTCTGTCGGGATTTTCTGGCCAGGCACATTTTCAAAAGCCGCCGTTGTAATCAACGGCGGCGCTGCAGCCATGTTTGCCTTACTGGCATTGGGTGGAGATATCGGGAATTCCCTTGGTCCGACCATCGTTGGAATGGTTTCCGGTATAGTTGGGAATGATCTTCAGGCAGGATTATTATGTGCCCTTATCTTTCCGATCATCCTGTTGATGGGTTTGACCATATTGCAAAAACAACGCCGACAGCAATAAAACTGTCGGCGTTGTTCGATTCAACAGGGTTGAATCGATTAATAATTTTCCTTACGGACTTCAAAGAAGCTCTTGGCCTGACCACATAACGGGCAAATGGCCGGAGCACTCTTGGCTTCCATGGTGAAACCACAGATACGGCACTGCCAGACCACCGGTTCATCCTTAGTGAACACATGCGCGTTATCCACATTAGCTTTCAATGTGTTATAGCGATCTTCATGCTGTTTTTCAACAGCAGCGACCATGCGCATCTTGGCCGCAATGACCTTGAATCCTTCTTCATCGGCTTCCTTGGCCATCCGATCGTACATGTCGGTCCACTCATAGTTTTCCCCTTCTGCGGCCATCTTCAAGCATTCGGAAGTGGTCGGGATCTCTCCACCATGCAAAAACTTGAACCACAGATAGGCATGTTCCTGTTCATTGCGTGCGGTTTCTTCAAAGATTTCAGCAATCTGATCCATGCCTTCTTCTCTGGCCTTCATGGCGAAATAGGTGTACTTGTTGCGGGCCTGGGATTCACCGGCAAATGCATCCTGCAGGTTCTGTTCGGTCTTTGTGCCTTTCAATTCCATTTGTTTTACCTTCTTTCTTTTGCACATTGTTCACAATATCCATTGATCACGACATCCACTTTGGAAATGGTCACACCATAGGATGATCGGATCTCATCCAGATACTCCTTTGGCAATGAATCAATATCCATTAACGTGCCGCATTGCATACAATAAAAGTGAGCATGCGGCATGGTATTGCCATCATAGATGGTACAACCATCGGATAATGTGATGCTTTGGATCTCACCGTTGGTTTCCATATCCGCCAAAGTGCGATACAACGTTGCCTGAGATACATTTTGATCAGTCGATGCATTGATGATTTTAAGCATATCCTGTGGTTTGTAGTGAACCTTTTGATCGACAAGCATCTTTTCCAATACTTCACGTTGTCGTGTTTTGCGGATCAAAATCAACCTCCTTATTGAGAACTATTCTCATTATAATGGATATGATCCAATTTAGCAATGGTCAAACCATATTATTTCAGATACTTTTTCACACAATTCGGCAAATAGGTCACAAAAGATTGATCCTTCGCTAAAACCCGAATCGTTTTTAATTCGAATCCATCACTGCCCAATGCAATATCCACCACGTACCCAGCACCATTAGGGGTAAAGATTTTTAGAAAATCCGTGGTTTCACCATGGCATAAATGCATCAACATTGCCCGAATCACACCCATATGGGTACACAGGCCGACCGTAGTATAGCCACAGTCATTCCAAAAGGCCAATGCATGGGCCAGTCCATGCATGACCCGTGCATTGAATTGTTCAAATGTTTCTCCATTGTAGTGATACGGCAAATCCCCATGGATCCAATTTTTGAAAAAGTGAATACTTTTATATTCCGATTCGTGCATATTTTCAAAACTACCAAAATTGGTTTCCCGAAATTGTGGTGTATAACCATTGATCGCATGCGGTGCAAACAAGATATGCGCCGTATGCGCACACCGACTTAAATCCGAACTGTAATAGGCATCCGCAAGTGGCAATTCAATTTTCTGACGAATATCGATCAACTCCTGCTTGCCTTTATCTGTCAAAGCGACATCACTCCAACCGCTTAACAATCCTTTTTCGTTGCCTATGGAATAGCCATGGCGTAAGATCAATAATTGCATGATATTTCAATCTCCATTCCCTGTATCGCCAAGGCCACATCTGTTGTGGTTTTGGCACGAATTTGCTTCAGTAAGCGCTGATGATCTCCGTAAATCGGTAAATGTGTAGCAATTGCTTTTTGTGGTTTGGCCAATTCACACAGTCTGGCAAAATCATACGCATTCATATGACCTGGTTTACTCCCATCCACATCTGCATACAATGAACATTCACATATGAGCAGATCACACCCTTGTGCGGATTGGATCAACGCATCAGAGAGTGCACCATCCCCGCCATACACCATGGTTAAACCATCGTAATGGATGGCAAAACCCAAAGCGTCAATGGGATGGGTTGTGGCAAAACAATCGATCTCAAATGGTCCAATCCTGAGTTTTTCTTTGGCGGATATCGCCGTGACATTGGAAAACGGCAACCATCGTAGTTCATACAAATGGGCATCATCCAGACCATATAACATTAATGGTTGCGGATGGTTCTTCCAATCGATCAAACGTTTATGCATCAAAATACCCGCATCACTGTAATGATCAAAATGGAAATGGGAGATCATCACGGCATCAAGGTTGTCACCAATATTGAATTCATCCAGTTTCAAACTGGTTCCACCACCGCAATCCAGTAATAACGAAAAACCCTGAGCCCTTACCAAAACGGATGCACATGCCCCATATTGACTGGTGGTCCCACCAGAACATCCAATGATCTTTACATTCATACTTGCCTTTCAAAGGTGGAACTGGCCACTAATACCTTGGTGTAATCATCATTGGGATCCGCAACCACTTCTTCTGCCTTACCTTGCTCCACCACGCTCCCTTTTTTCATCACGATCACCCGATCACAGATATACCGCACCACCCCGATATCATGGGATATGAATAACATCGCCGTCTTAAACTCCTGCTGCATCTTGCGCAATAAATTCAGAATGGATGCTTGTACCGATACATCCAGTGCCGATACACATTCATCGCATATCAATAATTTCGGATTGAGCAGCAATGCGCGGGCAATGGCCACCCGCTGGCATTGTCCGCCGGACAAGGTATTGGGGTATTTTTCAAGATTATCGATATTCAGCCCGACATTTTGCATCATGGTTTCGATTTTGGTTTTTACCTGATCATAGGATTGATGATGCAAGACATACAATGGTTCCGCCAAGATGGATTTGATCTTGTAATGGGGATCCATGCTTTCTTGGGGATTTTGGAAAATAAATTGGACATTGGTCCGATAATCCGCATACTGGGCTTTGGTCAATGTGGAAATATCCTGGCCCTGATAACAGACTTTGCCTTCACTTGGCCGCTGCAAGCCGCCTAAAATCTCACCCAGGGTGGATTTGCCGGAACCACTTTCCCCAACGATCCCGACGATTTCTCCAGGTTCGATGGAAATGGAGACATTGTTGAGCGCTTTAAACGGTTCCGGTTTGCCAAAAAGGTCTTTGGATTTATTCATGAAGATTTTAAAGATGGCTTCTCCCGTTAATAAACTCATGCGACCTCCTTTGGTTTTGAATCTGCAAACGGACAAAGTATATAGCGATCATTATCATCCACGGGTTGGATGGTTTGACCACAGGCATCAGCGGCCTTAGGACAGCGCGGGGCAAAGATGCAACTGGTTCTGTCCCGATCCTTTTCCGGCACCATGCCGGGAAGTTCAGCCAATGGTTTGGTTTTATCCACTTCAAGACCCGGTATCAGTGAAAGTAATGCTTTCGTATACGGATGTTTGGGATCATTGAATACAGCATCAGCGTTGCCGCTTTCTACGATTCGTCCGGCATACATCACATAGACTCTTGAACAATATGCACGCAATAGATCAAGATTATGACTGATCATGATGATAGCCACATGACGGGTTTGGTTCAGTTGAACAAACAAATCCAATACCTGCTGTTGGACGACACAATCCAATGCAGTGGTCGGTTCATCGGCAATCAACAGTTTTGGATCACTCATCAATGCCATGGCAATATTCACCCGTTGACGCATCCCGCCGCTTAATTGGGCCGGATAGCTGTTTAAAACTCGTTTGGGATCATCAATGCCAACTTCTTTTAACAAACCGGAAGCTTTTTCGATGGCTTCCTTTTTTGAACCCAGTTTGCGATGGATATACCCATCGATCATCTGGCTTTGGATCTTAATGAGCGGATGAAGATACACCACGGTATTTTGAGGTACTAATCCCAAACCGGAGGTAATGAGTTTATCTTTGGCTTGATTGGTCAAACCATTCATACGCTGACCCAAAACCACGACTTCGCCGTCGGTTTGCCGGCAGTCTTTGGGCAAAATGTTGAGGATCACTTTGGTCAACATCGATTTTCCCGAACCACTTTCGCCGGCAATACCGACGATTTCATTGGTGTCGATATGAAAATCCACATTATAGATCAATGCCTGATCCCCGGCACGTACGGTAACGCCATTGGCCTGCACTAAACGATTGTTTTCCATATTAATCCCGTCCAATCAACATATCGTTGAGCGCATCCCCCAACAGATTGAATCCCAATACCGTGATGAGTAACACCACCCCCGGTGCAATGGCCACATACGGATAGGAAAGAATAAACTGACGCGTTTCCGAAAGCATCATGCCCCAGCTTGGCGAAGGCGGTTGGATCCCCAGCCCTAAAAAGGACAAGGAAGATTCCGTTAATATCGCGCCACCGATGCTCGCCGTAAACTGCGTGATCAAACGGGGCAGCATATCCGGAATCATATGCACCACCACCAAGCGAATCGGAGTGCAGCCATAACTGCGGCATGCTTTGATATACAAGCGGCTTTTGATATCCAATACCATGGTATAAACCACTCGGGCAAATGATGGGACCATAAAGACAGCAATGGCAATGGCGGCATTGATCAATCCTTTCCCAATAATGGCGACTAACATCATGGCCAATAAAATTCCCGGAAAAGCCATCAATCCGTCAATAAAACGCATGATCACCGTGGATATTTTGGAATTGGCCATACCCGCCACTGCTCCGATAAAAATCCCGACGATACTGCCAAGGCTCACTGAGATCAAACCCACCAGCAATGCATTCTGTGATCCAACCATGATCCTGGAAAGCACATCCCGACCAAACTGGTCGGTGCCCAGCAAATGCTGGGCGCTTGGCAGCGCAAAGCGATGTGCCGTATCCATCCGTTCCGGATCCATCGGTGTCCATAAAAACGCCACCGCCGCCATCAACACAATAAGAGCGATAATCACTATGGCGATGACCAATGTAGGATTTTGAAACCATTTTTGTTTCGTTTTCATTATTCCCGCTCTCCTTCCAGACCCAGTCGAATCATTGGATTGACCATCATGACCACCACTTCCGTAATAAAGTTGACCAAAACCACCATAAAGCAGATGAAAATCACAATCCCCTGCAGTAACTGAATATCCCGCCGTTCCACGGAAGTTAACAACAATCGTCCAATACCGGGAAGCGCAAAGATGTTTTCAACAATGACCGTACCCCCGAATAATTTGGCAAACTGATTGCCAATCACCGTGATCGGTGTGATCAACGCACTGCGCAAGGCATACTTGACCACCCGCATCCAATACGGCAGTCCTTTGACTTTTGAAGCGATCATGTAATCCTGATTCAATGCCGATAACATCGAACTGCGGAACTGTCGGATCAATATTCCGCATTCGCCGATCGCCATGCAGATGCTGGGCAACGTAATGGAATTGATAAAATAGAGAAATCCGCGGTCAATGGACACATACCCGCTGACCGGAAACAGATTGAGCATCGACGCAAACACGATCAACAAAATCATGCCGCTCCAAAATGCCGGCACACTACTGGCAATCTGAACGATGGTGCGTGAGATCGAATCAATGATCCCATGAGGATGCAATGCCGATAAAATTCCAAGAATAAGTGAGATGGCAATGGAGATCACCATGGAGAAAATCGTGATGGAAAAGGTCACCGGCAAACGCTGTACGATCAATGTCAGCACATCTTCGCCAAATACATAACTCTGGCCCCAATTGCCGGTAAATAAACCGCCGATCCAGTTCAAATACTGCACCAGCAACGGTTCATTCAAGCCCATTGATTCTTCCAATAACGCCAGCTGTTGCGGCGATGCTTCCGTGCCCAATACCAGTTCTGCCGGATTGCCAGGAATGGCTTTGAGCACAATGAATGTGATCATCGAGACAAAAAACATGACCACGATGGCCGAAACCAGACGCTTTAACACAAAACGCGTCATACTCCTCCCTTCGTAAATTTTTAAAAACGGTCCGGTTCATCCCGGACCGTTGGAATGTCAAGTACGCCAGCGACTACTCGGCGAAGGAAATGTTTTTCAGTTCGAAAATATCGATCGGATAGGTTTCAAAACCCGTCACACTGCTGTCCATCACATACAGACTGATCGGATCCTGAATGTAATAGGCCGGTACTTCTTCGGCCAGGATCATCTGGATATCCTGGATCATCTGGGTGCGCAATGCTTCATCGGTGGTCGTACGATATTCACTGAGCAGCTGATCGACGCGTTCATTGGAATAATTGAAGTAATTTTCGGCCGAATCGGAAGCATAGCGGGCCAGCCAGACATACGGATCCAGCCGTCCGGTGTGACCGACCACCGTCAGATCATAATTGCGGCCATTGTAGACATCAGAGAGCCATTCTGCCCATTCGATAATGTGGATATTGCAGGTAACGCCCACCTGATCCAATGAATCGGCAATGACCTGTCCGGCATTGACATACATCTGATAGTTTTTCGGCAAGTACATCTCAAGGGTCAACCCATCGCCATATCCGGCTTCTTCCAATAAGGCTTTGGCACCTTCCGGATCGTAGGGATAGGTATCGTTGCAATCGATATATTCTTTCATGACGATCGGATAATGGGAACCGATTTTTTCACCATAACCCCACCATACGGTATCGATCAAAGCATCCTTGTCCACTGCCATATTGATGGCCTGACGCACACGCAGATCGCTTAATGCTTCATTATCCAGATTCATTGCCATTAACTGCAATGAATTACCGGCACTTTGCAATACGGTATAGTCCGGATTGTCGATGAATGTATCGATCTGATCGGCCGAAACGGAGATGATATCCAGCTCACCATTTTGGAAAGCGGAAATCTGACTGGTGGCATCGGGCATGGTGATGAATTCAACATGGGCGATGCTGGGTTGATTCGGATAATCCGGATTGGCAGAGAGTTTCAATGTCTGCTGCGGTACCCATTCATCCAATACATACGGACCGGTTCCAACCGGATCCGTTTTTAATGAATCGGCAACGGTAACATCCACAATGGCGCTCCAAGGATACGCAAAGCTGCTTAATGCAGAAACATCCAATGTGGCAAAACTGAAGGTAATGGTGGTATCATCCACAACTTCGATATTGCTGATGTTGGCATAGTCGCTGCTGCGTGCACTGTCCGGGGACATCAAGCGTTCAAATGAAGCTTTGACAGCATTGGCATCGGCCGGATTGCCATTGGAAAAAACGGCGCCTTCACGCAAATGGAAGGTAATGGACATCCCATCTTCTGCCGGTTCATAGCTGTCGGCTAAAGCTGGAATAATATTGCCTTCAGTATCCACGGTTACCAACGGTTCATAGATATTGTTGGTGATCTGGAAGGTGGAAGCGGATGTGGTCATGTGGGGATCCAGACCATCGGGATCGGTGGACATGGCCATACGCAGCGTATCCCGCACTTCCGTAACTGGCGCTTCGCTGCTTGCAGCGTCGCTGGTCGGGGAGGCGGATGGGACACTGTCCTGATCCACACAGCCGGCTAAGGGCAACAGCAGTGTCAGGGCAGTGAACAGTTGTTTCACTCGTTTCATAACTTTCCTCTATTCCTCTTTCGGTTTTAAAGCATAATGATGCAGTATTAGTGCAAACAACGAAGTGGGATAAAAGGATGTAAAGAATTGATGGGTTTTGTTAAATCCATTCATGCATAATTAAAGCCATGTTAAAACCCGGCAGATTTTTACAATCTGCCGGGTTATAGATCCATTATTCGAATCACTCATCCTGGTGGATAGCATGATCAATGGTATTATCTGAAAAGATAAACCGAGGACGATGTTTGGTTTCCATGTAGATCTTGCCGATATATTCACCCAATACGCCGATGCATAATAACTGGATACCGCTGACAAAACACAATATGGCGACCATGCTGGTCCAACCCGTAATGGTTGAACCAAGGAAATAGGTGATCAAGGACCATAATAATCCAATAAACGAAATCAATGATATGACCATTCCCAATAATGAGATCAATTGCAATGGTTTGACCGATAATGAGGTGATCCCATCCATCGCCAGACCCAGCATTTTACTGAATGGATAATGGCTTTCACCGGCAATACGTTTGGCACGGGCATAAAAGACACTGGTACTTTTAAAGCCCACCATCGGTACCATGCCTCGAAGATAGATATTGACTTCTTTGAAGTGGCTCAAACCATCCAAAGCTTTGCTGCTCATCAATCGATAATCGGCATGGTTGTAGATCACCTTGGCGCCCATGCTGTTCAATAATTTATAAAACGATTGCGCGCTAAAGCGTTTGAACCAGGAGTCAGTGGTGCGATCATTGCGAACACCATAGACGATATCACAACCATTTTGATACTGTTGGATCATTTCATCCATGGCATCCAGATCATCCTGACCATCACAATCGATGCTGATGGTCACATCACAATATTTTCTTACGGTCATCAAACCGCCTAAAAGGGCGTTTTGATGCCCACGGTTGCGTGATCCTTTCAATCCATGATAGTGGATGGGATCTTTTTGATGGAAGGATTGGATCAATTCCCAGGTTTGATCCGTGGATCCATCATCGATGAATAAGATGAAGCTTTCTTGGTTTAGACCATAGGTGGAGATCAAGTGATTGAGTTTGTCTAAAAACATCCCTGCTGTGGTGGGCAATACTTTAGCTTCGTTATAACAGGGAATGACAATGGCTAATTTGGTTTCCATGGATGTTAGTATAAACCATCCATGGTCAAACCATAAAGGATTGCGTAAAATAAAGCCATGAGTTTATCCAGATATCAACATTGGTTAGGCAGTAAACGAGTACAGTGGTTTGGCATCGGTTTATTGGTTTTAGTATTGCTATTATGGTTATTACCACCCCGATATGCATCCAATGATGATATGAATTTATTGTTTTTGACCAATGGTGGATTAAGTTATCCCACCAGTTATCTGGTATATACCAATGTAGTATTGGGCAGTATCATCAAACATTGTTTTATGGTGATCCCCACGCTCAACTGGTTTACGGTATGGACTTTATTGGTCTTTATCATCGTATTCTATGGTTTTACCATCCAATACTTGGATCATCATTCCATTTATTTACTGATCTTATTTGAAATTTCATTATATTTTGTCTTGATCCATTCCTATAACTACACCACCATGGCTATTGGTATTACATTATTGGCTGGGTTTGGTTTATACCATAAATTGAAAACCAATCCTTTGGATTGGTTATGGATCATCACCTACTGTGTTTGTTTTATTTATGCATTCTGGTTACGGTATGATTCGTTTTTACTGGGTGCATTGATGTTATCCCCATGGTATGTTCCATTATTGATCGATCTGGTTGCCAAAAGATCATATAAGCTGATCATTACGGGTTTGACCACCTTGAGCTTGATCGGTATCAGTTATGGTATTGACCAATGGATCGGATCAAATGATCAATATGATCGCTACCATGCGTATGAATCCATATTGCATACCATCAACGATTATGAATACATTGACGATTATTCCACCAAATATGCAGATCATTCACATTTTTATGTCAATCAAGGCATATCGGTCAATACATTCGATCTATTGCGTCATTATACCTATGCCGATCCGGATTTCTTTACGCTGCAGCGTTTGAGTGCCATCGCCGATTATATTGAAACCACCGCATTCCAACCGGATCAATATGACTCTAAAATCGGGATGTATATGGCTTCACCATTGCATCTGGTATGGATGGGATTATTAGTGTTGACCAGCGTGATTTTAATGATCTATCCCATGGATAAACATGATAAAATCATGGCCTTTGTATCCATTGGTTTGGCCATCGTAGTGATCTTGGTCTTGATTTATCTCAATCGAATACCTGATCGGGTCGGATCCGCATTACCATTATTACTGATTCTTCTATTGATCAAAGATACGCGCACGGATGCATTCCATTTATCATTGCATTATCTGGTTTATGGTCTGATCATCTTATATGGATTTACCCAGTATTCACCGATTTCAAAAGTGGTTGAAACCACCTGGATATCGGATATCAACACATTGAACAAAGATCAGGACCATATTTATCTTTATGATGGGTTTTCACCATTGATGCGTCAGACGTTTGACTTCAACTTCATCCATCTTGATGTCCCTTCCATCAACAATACGTATCGCTTAGGTGGATGGTTATACCAATTACCCGCCAATGAAAATATCCTAACGGTCAATGGGATCACCAATCCGTTTGTGGCGTTACTCACCGATCCCACTGTTCTACTGGCGTCCAACGATAATGGTGCACAACGGATATTGCTGTATTTGCAAGAACACTATGACCCAACTGCCACGGCGACCTTGGTCGAATCATACGATAATTTCAATATCTATGCATTTACTGGTTCAACCATAGCATGATACCCAGTATCAATAAGGAGATAGTTGATGATCGAAAACAACACCATCCTCTTTGCCCGCAAAGGCAAAGACTATTCCGAAGGGATCTACCTCGATCCCAAAATGGCCAATCGCCATGGCTTTATCTGCGGTGCCACTGGTACCGGTAAAACCATCACCCTCAAAGTACTGGCCGAATCCTTTTCTTCCCTTGGCGTTCCTGTCTTTTTAGCCGATGTCAAAGGCGACCTTTCCGGCTTCATTCAACCCGCAACGGCAACGGAAGACATGCAACAACGCATGAGCAAATATCATCTCGATGCCGCTTCATTCCCCTTCCAAACTTATCCCACTCAGTTTTTCAACATTTATGGTGACCACGACATTCCTTTGCGTACCACCATTTCTGAAATGGGACCCCAGTTACTCAGTAGCATTTTGCATTTGAATGACACCCAAACCGATGTTTTGTCCGTGGTCTTCAAGATCGCTGATGATCAAAAGTTGCTGTTGACCGATACCAAAGATTTGAAAGCCATGTTGAATTATGTCGGTGACAACCATGCCCAATTCAAAGGTGACTATGGCAATATCCCGACTCAATCAACAGCTGCGATTATCCGTGCCATCGTGGCACTGGAAAGCGAAGGTGCGGACACGTTCTTTGGTGAACCGGCCATCAACGTGACGGACTTCTTTACCACTGGTGCAAATGGTTATGGCCAGATCAACGTACTGGACAGTTCCGTATTGGTCAATAAACCACATTTATACAGTGCATTCATGCTCTATCTGTTGTCTGAGTTATATGAAACGCTACCTGAAGTCGGTGATATGGATAAACCACGCCTGGTCTTCTTCTTTGATGAAGCCCACCTGTTATTCGACAATGCCGATGAAGCATTGGTCGAACGCATCGAACAGATGATCAAACTGATCCGCTCCAAAGGTGTCGGTGTCTATTTCGTTACGCAATCCCCACGTGATATCCCGGATGCGATCCTTGCCCAATTGGGAAATAAGATCCAACATGCATTGCGCGCTTATACCCCGAAAGAAAAGAAAGCCATCAAAGCCTGTGCGGAATCGTTCCGTGAAAATCCGGCATTCGATACTGAGGAATTATTGCAAAACCTGGGTATCGGGGAAGCCGTGGTCTCCACATTGGATGAAGAAGGTGTGCCATCCATGGCTGAACATGCCTTCATTTTGCCGCCTCAGTCATTGATGGGCGCCGCGGATGCCACAGTCAAACAACAGACCATCAATGCAAGCAATTTATTTGTCAAATACAGTACCCCGACAGATCCCGACAGTGCCTATGAATTCTTGACCCGCATGCAGCTCCAGCAACAACAACACGCTGAAGCATTGAAAGCGCAGCAAGAAGCGGAAAAAGCCGCTGAAAAGGCGCAAGCGGCCCAACAGAAGGCGATGGCTAAAGCCATCAAATCTGTAGGCAATACCGCTACCGGTACGATCGGTCGTGAAATCGGCAATATGCTTGGCGGAACATTTGGAAGTTTTGGTAAAAAACTCGGTGGTAACGTCGGTGCATCATTGGCCCGTAACCTGTTTGGAACCTTATTCAAAAAATAGAAATTGTACGCGTACACGTCAAAAGGGAAGCCAGTGCTTCCCTTTTTTATGTTTTATGTCATTGGATACGGGTTGGTTTGTCCATTGAATCAATCATCATGAGAAAGATCAAAATCTTCCTTCAACAACACATCCATCGCTGCATTGGGATCTTTCAATACACGCTGGGAGGCATGCAAAATGGCTTCTTCCACTACATTGCGGGATAGACGGCCATTCCCGCTTCCTTTAGAGTCCTTGGCTTGCGCCAGTTCAAAATACTGCATCAAAGCCTCATCGGCCTGAGAATCGATTTTATAATCTTGACCTTTGGCGATGGATTTGGCAATCGCTAACAATTCCTCACTGGTATAGTCCGGGAATTCGATGATCTGGGGAAAACGGGATTTCAAACCACTGTTGGCATCCAAAAATGTTTTCATCTCTTCGGTATAACCTGCCAGGATCACGATCAGATCATCCCGATAATCTTCCATGGCTTTGACCAATGTATCAATGGCTTCCAATCCAAAGGAATCATCTTTGCCACGGAACAAGGCATACGCTTCGTCAATGAACAAAACACCACCCAGTGCACTTTTGACCACGCTCATGGTTTGCGGTGCGGTATGACCAACATATTGGCCGACCAGATCACCTCGGGTCACTTCGATCAATTGACCTTTGCTCAACACACCAATCGCTTTCATATATCGGCTGATCAAACGGGCAATGGTGGTCTTTCCTGTTCCTGGGTTGCCGGTGAAGACCATATGCATATTGACTTCACTGGCTTTAAAGCCTTGTTTAGCTCGCAGTTGCTGAGCAGACAGATTATCTTTCAATGCACGGATATAGGCTTTGACATCCGACAGGCCAACGATTTCATTGAGTTCGGATTCGATCTCCGCGATCGCTTTGGTATTGCTGATTTGGGCATACGTATAGTCATTATTCCCGTTAAGGGCATGGACTTTATTATCCACTACCGTCAAATGGACCGCTGTTTCGGAATGGATCTTGTTTTCCAAAAATAACTGGACCACAAAAGATTTAAGGTCATCCAGAGCAACCTGCAACGAATCGATACCATTGGCCGGAATGTATTGATCCCTTAACCAAAAAATGAACGCATCGTCCCATCCCAGTTCAATATGATAATGTAATCGACAATCGGTTTTGAACAAGTCCAGTTGGATATGCATCACTTTATCGATGGTTTCATCACTGTTGGACTTGAATTCGACCACATCCGGAACCATCTTGAAAAAATCTGCACCAAAATAACCGGTCAATTTGCCGCGATTCATGGAAGTCATCAACACCAAATAGTGACCTTTAGCTTCCAATGAATCCACGGATTGTTGAACGAAACCACCGTTGGTTTCGATCAACTGCCCCTTGGAATTTTGAATATAGCGTTTGTTTAACAGAATTTTCCCCGTTGTCAGAAACTCACTGAGATAGCGCAGATACAACGGATTGGCCTTTTCGAAGTTCTCGATAACGATGACGTTGCCTTCTTTATTGATGGCGGTGAAAATATCCTGGAAAAACAACGGTTCCTGGGAATTAGAGGTATACCTCGAACAATCCAAAGTGGTATAGACTTTGCTGGTCAATAGGTTATGGCGTGTCAATTGAGTCAACACCACATCCAATGCATAGTGGCGACCACTGCCCTTGGGGCCCATTAAAACCATGGAGCCTTCATGGACATGGTGATACTGATCCACTAATAATGATCGACGAAACGCCACCATCATCTGGTAGATGGCTTCATCCTGGCCAAAGACTTTGGCACAAACTTCTTTTTGGATGGTGGAATAGATATCGAATTTAAGATCGGTAATCAGCGGATCGTTTGATTTGGTTTCAACCATAGTGGTTTGACCAAAGTCTTTTTTGGCATCAACAGTCAGTTTTTCGATCTTTTCATTCATATCCGCACGGGTATTGGCATCGATATAAGCATTCAGATTGGCACTCATGGCATTGACCTGATCCAGTAAATCGTGGATGCGACCATTGTCGAGCGTGGTTGAACCATTATTCCTTCTGGCAATCTTATCCTTATCCAGGATCTCATTCATCATTGCCTGGATCTCATCACTGCGA
This sequence comes from uncultured Erysipelotrichaceae bacterium, assembly GCA_944327105.1. GTDB lineage: Bacteria > Bacillota_I > Bacilli_A > Erysipelotrichales > Erysipelotrichaceae > CALVGN01. Next base: position 24,847 of record CALVGN010000053.1, read on the forward strand.
TCACTCATGATGCTTTACTCCACTTTCCAGTTTGATATCACTGTCGGTTTTGATCGTATCATTGATCTGATCGATCTTATCGTTGATACTCAACTTGATTTCTTCATCTTTCTTGAAGGCTTCCGCTTCATCGATCGATGGTTCCAATGTCAGTTTGATATCAGTATTATTGGCGGAAGCCACGGCTTTGCTTTTAGCTATATCCAGTTTAGCATCCGTGACCAAACCATCGTTTTTCAATAATGTTTCCAATGTATTCAAATCTGCATTGAGATTGATGAAATCTTCATCATTCATCTCATTGACGATGGTGACCATCGAATCATTGATGGTATCGATCACACTGGAAACTTTATCCACCGTGGCATCATGATCCTGGTGCATGGTCTGATTCTGCAATTGATTGAACGATTCAAGAATATCCACCAACATCGGCATGTAGTAGTCATATAGTTTTTGGACACTGGTCAGATCCGAACCATCTCCTTTGGCCTGAAGCGTGCCGATCTGACGCAACAAACCCGCAGTGCGATCCAATTTTAAGGAAATGCGATAATCCGGGATCTGATTATTCAGATCATCCACCTTACGTGCATATTGTTCCGCTTTGGAAAGCTGTTTGCTTTCGTGACGGGACACGCCTTTTTCATCGGTGACTTTAGTGGACTTACTTTGAGTTTTACGTTTTGAAAATTCAAGCAATGACTTGATGATTTTGTTGTATTCGGAAGGATGGCTTTGACCAAACTCATACAAGGAGCACAGACGGGTATTTTCAAAATAGACATCCATGTCCTTGACGGAGCTGATTTCTCTGCGGGCACGGATGTTGAGTTGGGTGGTCACAGTATAGGAATCATTGCGGTCAAAATAGCTGTTCATGGCTTTGACCAAAGATTCTTCTTCTGCTTCCGTTAATGAACGGGCAGTATTGTAGACCACATCGGCATCGATCACATCTGAATTTCCCCGACCATACCGTTTGTAGCGGCCTTGACGGCGGAATTCGTTGATTTTGTCATTGGTTCGGGTATTATTCCCATTGGATAAAAAGATCAACAGCAGTCCGAGTATGAAAAACATCGGCGAAAACGTCACTACACCGAAGATTAATAAAACTATTCCAAATGTCATGGTTCAATATTACACCACAATCGTTTTATTCTTTTATGGAACATCTGCAAATTAAAGGATTTGTTTTAAAAAATGAAAATCGTTTGAACCATGATCGATTTGCTTTCATGGATATACGGTGGTTTTAACCAATGATTTGATGAAACGTATCCAGATTGCCATTCCCATTGGGTATGGCAAAGATAACGTGGTTGAAACCATATGATCCATTGGTCAGACCATCTTTGAATAAGCGCGCTACTTCAAACGGATCTTGTTCAAATACGCCACAGCCAAATGCACCAAGAATCAATGTATCCACATGATGATATTGTGCACCATCCAGGATAAAGGTGATTCGATCATGCAGTGCTTGATCATTATCACGTTCTGAAATCCCCTGATGCTCAACTGCTTCACGTTTATTTGGTGCAGCAACAACGATGACATCCACCACTTTGCTGTTGGTTTTGACCACCTGGATATCACTACTTTCCAACAGTGGATAATCTGGATGAAAAAAACGGATTCCATGTAAATACAGCATCCGATTATGGTAAAGACCATGATTCAAATGGTCGTTGTTCCACCGATAAAAGGATACCTGATCTTTCAGGAAATGATACAACGTGGAATCATGGCACAATGCTTCCTCTTGCGCCATTGCACCATTGATATAACCCCCACCTGGATAACGATACGATGCAAAATCCAATATCGCCGTTTTTTGATGGTTTGAACCATAAGCAAAGATGGCTTCAGTCGTGGTCATATCCACCACATGAAGTTGCATCTGTGGATTTTGGGTTGGTTCAATGACAAACGCATGGGTATGACAATCGATGCGTGCATCATCCTGACCAAAAACCAGATTGACCAATGATTCATGTTTGTTTGCCAAAGTAGAACGCATATGTTTGCGTGTCGACCATGATTTCATACACATTTCTTCTTCCCACTGCCGTTTCTCTCTCATCATGATAAAACCCGTCTTCCTTTTAAGGAAGACGGGTCAACGCTTATTATTGGTTTTTCAATGATTCGTTGTAACTTTCGATCCGTTCGGCTTCTGCCATGGTTTGCGCATCCAATGGATCGATAGTTCGTACCCGACGCGGTTTGGGTCGGCTGATCCGCCACATTTCACTGTAGGGAATGAATTTAATGGTATCCGCGTTGGCTTTCGCCTGGGTGCGTTGCGCTTTACTGTTGCCTTCATGCACATTATTGAGGATATTTTTATCCAGCATGTAACTGACATAAACCACCTTCTTGAGCATGAACCATTTCAATACACAACTTTGGATATAACCGGCACGATCATCCATTTCGACCAGTTTTTCTTTGGCTTCCGTGGCGAGATCATCTGCCATCTTGACCGCATCGGCCAATAACAATTCATAGGAACCATAGATCTTGCGTTCAATAAAACGCTGGATGCCACCGGCATTGCGTCGAAACAAATCTTTAACGGTATTGATGACAAAATCCACATCACTGCTGGCTAATGCCACGATATCATTGCGATACGGTTCAAACGCACTGCCCGGTTCGGTTAAAACCAGATATTCCCCTTTGACTAACAGATATGCACCGCTGGTTAACGGGGTATACAGCATGGCTTTTTCGGCACCGGATTCATTGGTGAAATACAGGATATCCGCACACGGATAGCCTTTGCCATTAAGTTTAGCCACATCTTTGTAACGAATGATCTGATTGGGAACGATATTCGGATTGACCGTGATATTCAATCCCGTGCAGATGCCGGCTTGCGGGTAAGCCGCATTGACTTTTTCATAAACATACTTGACGGTTTCATCCTGACATTGACCAGATGTCAGATAATCGGCAAGTGGACCACAATAGGTGGATTTGAGCCCTTCGGTTTCAGGTTGGGCAGAAGACTGAAGAATTTCAATAATACTCATACTTTCCTTTTCTTAATCCTTATGGCAACAATGATAACTCAAGTCGGATTGAAAGCCTAATGATTTACGACGTTTCTTTGTAAAAATCTCACATATTTACAATATTTTCAATGAAATGATATCGAATCGCAGATCATCACCCGGATGAAGATGGTTCGACCATGAAATGTGGATGAATGGTAGAATAGGGAATATGAAACAAGCGAAACTGGTGGTTACCAATGCACGTAATGTCAAGCCATTGACTGCATCACTTCTTCAGGATCATTCCTTGGATTTTTTCAAGGTGATTTCATTTGAACAGTATAAGCAACAGTATATGGTTAAAACCAGTGATACGACCATGCAACGGTATTGGAAATATTATGGTTTGTTATTGGAACATCACGATGAATTTGTATTGTTGAAGGATCAATTCCAGTTTGTGGCATTTGATCTTTCCTTGTTTCGATCCTTCGATTTATTCAAAGCCTATGGTTTGACCATGGATGATTTTTCAGTATCGACTCCATTGCAAAAAGAAGTTTTAAACATCCTGAAATTACTGGAAAATAACACTTCCATTCCATCCGTTGGTTTCAACCACCTTCCCCATGCGTATACCACATTAAAACAAACGGATCATGCTTATGATCAACCCCTGTTGGATCAATTGATCCAACAGGGGATCTTTCAATGGTTTGAACCATCGAATTTAAATGGTTCGACCATTGACTATCAAATCGGCGTTGGACTCAACAATACGATTGAAACCATTGCTGCGGATATGATCAAAAATCAGATCCCGGCCAATGCCGTCAATCTGATTTTTGCAGATAATACGCAATTAAAAAGTGCCATTCACGTGTTGGATGCCTACCATATTCCGCACGATCAGATCAGCGATGATCATGGCGAGCAATGTGTGGATGGTATCCTTTCATTGATCCATTATTACCAACATCATGATATTGAAAGTTTGAACCATCTACTCAATCTGGGTTATGCCATCGATGGGGTGGATTGGACCATTGCTCCCCTTGATCCAACCATTACTTCTTTGGATCAGACCCCATTGGATGAAACGATCCACTATATCGATGGTATAACCATTCAATCCCATAATCAAAAACTCAATGCATTGAAACACGCCGCCATGATATTGGATCGTGATGTACCGAAAGGTACATCACGATTGGATATCATCGCAATCGTTTTTGAAAAGATCAAAGCGTCACCGCTCGCCAATACAACGGTATTACAACGCTTGAGCAAACTGTATTTGTTATTGAAGGATGCATTGAACAGTGATCGTGGATTCGATTTTTTTGAAGCCATGCTCAAACCATCTTCCACTAGTGCTATGGTCATCCCATTTGATCATGTGGTTTTGACCACGATCGATCAACCTGTGGTCAAACGCGCATACAGCTATATTGTTGGATTATCTCAATCCAATTATCCTGGATTTAAACCATTCAGTGGCATCATTGACGAATCCTTTGTCAAAAACAGTCCATTTCCATCCTTGAAGAAACGGCAGCAACGACAAGGCGAAAGGCTGGAATGGTTAAATACCAGTGGTTCGACCATTATTTACCGATTTAGTCAATTGGACAATACCGGCTCACCCTTGGATCTACCCTTACCATTCCATGGGATCGATCTTAAACCCATTGCTCGATTGGTACGACCATCATTACCGGAATTATCTTTTGATATACCCGATGTACGATCCATATTGACCAAACCCAATGGATTGGTCAAAGCTTCCATCTCTTCCCTGGAATGCTTTAACCGCTGCCGTACCCAATATGCCCTTTCCTATTTACTGCATTTACGAAAACCCAATGCACTGTTCAGTGCGAACATGATCGGATCACTCTACCATGAAATTTTACAGCAATGTATCAGCGATCCCGCTTCGCTTCAACGTATTCTCATGCGGATTCGATCAAATCTGGCTTCATTGGTCAAAGATAGCAAACAACTGGATCATATGATGCAACTGATTGAAACCAATATGGTTGAAACCATCGATCTTTCTTCCTCAGGCCGACCCTATCTGCCAGTCGATAAGACTGAATATATGATCCAGCATCCAATCGCTCACTTTGATTTCAAAGGGATCATTGATCGATTGGATGCATATGGCAGAGCATATGGGATCGTGGATTATAAAAGTGGCAACAAACATCTGTCCTGGTCATTATTTGAAAAAGGCGAACAACTTCAGCTGATCAGTTATGCGTATCTGTATGAACTTAACCATGATGCAGATCTATCGTATTTGGATTATGTGGCCATTACACCAACACCGGTGAGTTATGAACCTTATGGTGTGACCAAGAAGCATCCACAAACCAAAGACATACAGGATGCACTGGATAAAACCAGAGCCGTCAAACGCTATGATGGAACCAAGATATCGGGTAAGAAACGGCCATGGAAAACCATAAAAACGTTGGTCGAACCACTCTATGATCAAATTTATACGCAATTGACCACGGGTGATTTTTCACCCACCCCCAGTGATTCAAGCAAACCATGTGGATTATGTGCATTCAAATCCATCTGTCGGTATACCCGTGGTGAAACCATCCATCTTCCATTGATCGAAACCATCGATATCGATGAAGATACGAAAGGAGCAGACTGATGCGCTGGAGCGAGAATCAGATCAAAGCCATCTATCATTGCAACCATCCCATCATCGTTGCCGCTTCAGCCGGAGCCGGCAAGACCGCGGTGTTGACCCAGCGCATCATCAAACGATGTTTGGTGGATGGCATCGATATCGATCGGATCGTGGCATTGACATTTACCAAAGCAGCGGCAGATGAAATGAAAGGACGGATCCATCAGGCGTTGATGGATGCGATGGATGAGGATGGTTATGACCATCAACGCATTCAACAGCAATTGGTTTTATTAGCGGATGCCAAGATCAGTACCATCCACAGTTTTTGTTTAGATATCATCAAAAAATATGGATATGTACTAGGGTTCGATCCGGGACGGATCGAACATATGCTCGATGGTGTGGAAATGGTACAGATCAAAGATGAAGCCTTTGGTTTGACCATGGAAAAACTGGATAAATCGGATTACATGGTATTGATGGATATCTATGCAACTCGACCATTGGATCATGCACCATTGAAGGATCTGGTTGAAGCCATCTATGATATGGCTTGCAGTGTCAATGATCCGATCGAATGGATCCATTCCATTCGATCGGCTTATCCATTGTGTTCAACCATGGATGATATGGTCCAACCATTAAAGGATATGTATCTTGAACTGTATTTGTTTCAATTCCAACGGATCAAAGCCGTCTATTCGGCATTATTAAACGAAAATGATCAAGATTTTCTTATAAAACATGAAGCAACACTGCAACTAATGGATCAGACCATCGAAACCATTGCCAAAGCATTATCCAGTAGTGATCTGGATCAATTGCAAGATCTATTGATCAATCAACTCTATTGGCTCAATCAATTGCCAAAGAGCAAAAAAAGCAGTGAAACGACACAGAAACTGGTTTCAACCATGGAATCATTGGTCAAAACCATGATCAATACACTGGATCAAAAAACATTGGTTAAAGCCAGTAACCTGGTTTCGACCATGATCGAACCACTGATCCATGTCATGGAAATCTACATGCAAACCATTGAAGAAATCAAGATCCAACACAATGGGATCGATTTCAATGACATGGAATATTTGGCATATACCATCCTGCATGATCATCCGGATATTGCAAAGCAATATCAACATCATTATCAGGAAATCTGTGTGGATGAATATCAAGATACATCCATTCGTCAAGATGCCATTATTTCCATGGTATCCAATGGTTCTACCATCTTTAAAGTGGGGGATGTCAAACAATCCATCTATGGTTTCAGAGGAGCATCTCCTTCATTGATGCGTTCTTTATTGCATGATCCAAACCAAGAAGTCATTACACTCAGTGAAAATTATCGTTCAGGTCAAACCATCATCGAATTTACCAATGCATTATTTTCTCAATTAATGAATATCGATGCATCCTTGGATGAATATGGTTCAACCGATATCGTATCGGCTGGAAGTGACACTCAAAAACAAAACCATGATCCGGTGGAATTCCATATGGTCCAACCAAATGGGATCTGTGGTTTGGACCATATTGAAAATACGCATTCCAAAAAAGCATGGTATATGGCCAAAACCATATTACACATGGTCAAAACCACCCGTTTTACCCATTTTAAAGATTATTGCATATTGGTTCGAAGCCGTTCATCCATGGTTTATATCCAACATGCATTTGACGCACTGCATATCCCGTATGTGATGAATTTAAAAAGTGGATTGAACAATTCGGATGCCGTACGGACATTGAAAGCATTCATTGATTGTGTGGTCCAACCACAGGATGCCATTGGTTTGACCACTTTACTGACTTCCCCTTTATATGCCATGGATTTAAATGATCTGACCATTTTATGCAACGATCGATCCTTATACGATGCATTGGATTTTACCGATCATCCATTATTAACCCATTTGAAAAATGGTTATACCAGCTATATTTCGGGTGGCATCAAAGGGATTTTGCATTACTTCCTATCCACCATGGGTTATTACCGTTTGTTCGATCAACAAGGTGTATCCAACATGGATGCGCTCTACGAGCGCATCCTTGCCAATCCACAATGGACGAGTCTGGACCAGTTATCCACTGCGTTGGACCCTAGTAATGATACCCAATCCAGTGAGATCGATATGGTCGAACCACAGGATGATGTGGTTAAGATAATGACCATGCATCAATCCAAAGGATTGCAGTTTCCCGTCGTTTTAGTGTGGAGTGATACCCGCAATGTCAACATGGAAAAAGATAAGATCCTTACCGACGCCAAATATGGTCTAGGCATCAAAGGGCGGATCAAAGATGGACCGGTGTGGCTGACGTCATTGCCTTATCTTTATATCAAACATCGCCATGCATTGGATGAATTGAGTGAGCGGCTCCGTTTATTATATGTGGCGTTGACCAGAGCACGAGAGAAGTTGATCATTGTGGATTGTATGGATGACTATCCATTGGCTAATGGTTATACCATGGAAAATCTGTTGGCACGCAAAGGCTTTTCCGATTGCATCCTATCCTGTTTCTTGCCCCATGAATTATTTGAAATCCATTCATTCAACCAACCCTATATATTAGAACCATTGGATCGACCATTGATCCCGGTGGAATCCATCCCAAGCTATGGTCCAACCATCGAACCCACGCAACACTCCAGCTCGGCGACCGCATATATGAAAACCATCGATCTGGAAGATCATGAAGCCTCATTGCAATACGGAACCGTATTGCATGAGGCATTGGAAGTATTGGATCTTCATCAGCTAAATGATTCCGATCTGACCAACTATGATCCAACCATGACAAGCTACCAGAGGAAAGCATTGATTCATTATGGTCAGACCATGACTGAGTTTATTCATGAACATGATATTACCCAGATCCAGAAAGAATATCCCTTTATCTATTATGAAAACGATGCTGCCGCAAGCGGCAGCATCGACTGGATCGGACAAGGAAATGATGGTATCCATATCGTGGATTATAAAACCACCAATGTATCAGTTGATGATCTGATCCTTCGATATCATGATCAATTGAATTATTATCATACCATCATCAAAAAAGCCGAACCAGATCAACCCATTCATTTATGGATCTATTCCTTCCATCATGGCTCATTTATTGAAGTGGTCTAACCATAAGCAAAAAGAAAGGCATCCATCGGATGCCTTCTTTTTGCTTATTCCTGCTCGTTTTTGATTCCGTATTTCTTGTTGAACTTTTCAATACGGCCGGCAGCAGCAGCGAAACGCTGTTTTCCAGTGAAGAACGGGTGGCAGTTACTGCAAGTATCCACACGGATTTCATCACCTTTAACGGTCGATCCACTTTCAAATTCCGTACCACAGGAAGTGCAGATGACTTTGACCTTGTGGTAATTCGGATGAATGCCCTGTTTCATGTTTCTTTCTCCCTTCCGCCTTGGTCACTTGTTGTGTGTCCAAAGTAAGTGCTTAATGATTATGCCAAA
>CALVGN010000054.1 GCA_944327105.1 uncultured Erysipelotrichaceae bacterium
TCTGCCCTACGATGGGTGATGGCACACCCGTAGCTCGCACTACGACCTAGCAGAAATGTACTGGTCAGCCACAATATGGTGGCGGGGTAGCGAGAATCCCCTGACTTTAGTCATGGGGAGTGTCAACAAAATGATTTTGTACTTCGGTGGCACTCACGTATTTCATATTTGTTCCTCCTATTAGCTAATTTATCATAATAAATTAGCTATTTTATGAAGGATTGCCTCCACTCTACCTATAGAGTCGACATGATGCATCTTTGACAAAAAAGATAAAGAATGGGCATGCTTCATGCTTTTTAATGGGAATGTAGAAAAGCTTAAGCAGAATCATTATAAAATGAAGATGTTTTCAATCCGCACAGCTAAACGCAAATTACACCGTTTCCTTCTCATTGATATGATCGAAGAACTGTTTGACAAACGGAACGGCAATGGCAAACGCTAGTATATCAGCACACATCTGGGCAATCTCGACACCGAACAATCCCAAACCGAATACATGTGGCAAAAGGATGATACAAGGAACCAACGTAATGCCTTGACGTGCTGCAGCAAGAATGGATGCGCCCAATGTCTGACCGGTGACTTGCAGCATCATATTGGCCATGGTGATAAATACCGTTAAGGTAAAGGAAATACATTGGAATCGCAATGCGGCGGTCCCAACTTCCACGACTAAAGGTTCACCACCCTGAAAAAACACAAGGATCTGTGGGGCGAAGATGAAGGCAACCACCGAAACGACCAGACAGAAGGCACAGCCCACTTTTACACCATACCAAAAGCCTTCCTTGACGCGGTCGAATTTGCGTGCACCATAGTTGTAACCACACACCGGTTGAAACCCTTGCCCAAATCCAATGACCACGGAAAAACAGAATTGCATCACCCGTGTGACGATCGAAATACCAGCAATGGCTGCATCACCGAATGGGGCCGTACATAAATTCAAAATGGCCGTGGATACACTGGATAGGCCCTGGCGACATAAAGATGGCAACCCACCTTTGAACATCTGCTGGATGTAATATTTATTGATGGAAATGTTTTTAACATGATACTTGACTGAATCCGAGCGCAACACACCGATGAATAACAGACAAAAGGAGATGAATTGCGAAAGAATAGTAGCAATGGCTGCACCCGCAATGCCTAGATCAAACGTAAAAATGAACAATGGATCCAAAAAGATGTTGAGGATGCCACCAGCCGTGATACCGATCATCGAAAAGAATGCATTGCCTTGAAAGCGCAATTGGTTGTTCATGACCAATGCCGCACACATCCATGGGGCACCGACTAAGATCCAGCTCATATACGCTTTGGCATAGGGAAGCATGGTTTCAGTGGATCCCAATAAACGCGCCAATGGTTCAAGAAAAAGCAATCCAAAGATCATCAGACAGCTGCCAAGGATCAATGCCATGGTAAAACCAGTGACAGCCATTTTTTCAGCGTGCTCTGTTTTTCCGGCCCCTAACATGCGACTCATGTAGTTACCGGAGCCATGGCCACAGAAAAAACCAATGGCTTGGATCAATGCCATCACCGCAAATACGACACCGACCGCTGCCGTAGCGGATTCGGAATTGAGTCGTGCGACGAAGAATGTATCCGCCATATTGTAGATGGATGTAACCAACATTGAAACAATGGTGGGTAATGCGAGATGATTGATCAGTTTACTCACTGGTTCCGTTAACATTCGAGTGGTCTTATCCATAGCTTCCATACTTGATCCTCCATATCAAAACAAAAATGATGTCACTATTATAGGCGCAAATAATGATAATTAGTTCGCTAATTATTAATCAAGTACATTATTTTTAACTTTGCTTTCATCATAGATTGATCAAAACACGATAACGCTCCGATCAAAAAAGGCTCCTTCAAGGAGCCTAAGATCGTTGTGATGAACCGATCATTTCATGATATTGATGCCGATCTGATGACCGCTGGCTAACGCATAGCCAACACCGGAACCGGAAGAATAGGCATACGCATACATTTCACGGTTACTGGTTTCACCACCGGCATATAAGCCATTGATCACACTGCCATCTTCACGGATGACTTGATAATCCGCATTGGTTTTGACCCCACCAATGGTTCCACCTGTGCAGACGTAGATGCGCACGGCATAGTATGGACCTTGATCCAATGGGACCAGGTATGCGGCATCTTTACCAAATTGTTCATCCACACCATTGGCACAATATTGATTATAGGTTTCGACAGTTTCGACCAATGTGGCTTCATCTACACCCATGGCTTGTGCCAGTTCTTCAATGGTATCGGCTTTAACGACTTCCACACCATCGACGGCTGCTTCTAACAGATCGACCGACGCATAGTGGCCATCGCCCAATGCCCATGCGACGCCATCTTTGGTTTCACTTAAGGCAACCGTGGCCTGATACGGCATGCCACCTTCAGAGAAGAAGCGTTGACCATCGGAATTGACGACGATGCGTTGCCACAAATTGACCGACATGCAGAAACTGCTTAATGATGCATCGCGGCTGGTTGAACCAAGTGTAATGACATACGGTGTGTCATACATCACTCCACCGACTTCAACTGCCATCTTCATCCCATCACCGGTACTTCCGGCACCGGAAGTGGTCAAATCGATCCAATCGGCAAACTGCGGCAGATATTCTTCCATCATTTCTTCACTGGCTGCAAAGCCACCGGTGGCTAATACCACCCCTTTATTGGTATAGACATCATAACTGCCATTTTCATCTTCCACCGTAGCACCGATGACGTCCCCATTTTCATTGGTCAATAATTTGGTCCCGGCTGTGTTCAAACGTACATCCGCACCATTGGATTGCAACCATTCGACCATATGATCGGTCAACATATATCCGCCTTCCGGATCCGCACCGGCCTCCGAGACGATATAGTCCGGTACTTGATAAGTTCCACCGGGGAACATCGGATATTCGACCCAATGCGCAACCCCCTTGTCCTCCAGCCAATTCACTGCCACACCGACTTGTTCCATATAATTACGGACCCGATCATAATTTGGATAACCTGGATCAACACCGATCACACCGATATCCGCGATCGAAGAAGCTTCCCAGGAATCCAGCCAGGCATCGATATCGCCTTGCAGTCCGATCGAGTCGGTATAGTACGTATTTTCAGCAGCGACCACTGCGCCCGATACGGCAGTGGAGCCACCAAAATGGGACATCTTTTCAACTAACATCACGCTTTGCGCACCATTGTCAAGTGCCGACATCGCTGCGGCCAATCCAGTTCCGCCGCCGCCGATCACCAACACATCAACAGTTGTGGTACGATCACCTAAATCTTCAGTTTCTTTTTCCACGGCGACTTGATAATCCTGTGGATCACCGCCGGCTTGCGTAATGCAATCCGCCACGGCTGTCAAAATGGCTGTAGACGTTACTGTCGCTCCGGCAACGGTGTCTACGGCGATACTTTGATATTCAACGATTTCGGATGGAATCTGTTCGATTGCAGCATCGGCGATATTGGGTGTTTCTTCATGATCTGTCACGGTTACCGCATCGATCGTTCCGGATTCACCGATCGTCACTTCGACGGTGAGCGGACCATTGTTGCCATCGGCACTGGCACTATAGGTACCGGCCGTTAAGGTGGTCCCATCACCGTCAGCATCCGATGTTGGCGTATTGGTTGCGTTGCATCCGCCAAGCAACAATGTCATGGCCAGACCCAATGCAACCCATTTCGGTTTCTTCATTTCTTTTCCCCTTTCCAGCACACGGTATCGGTTCGGTGTGCATCGCGTATCGTATCGATACGTGAAAAATATAACAAAACTAGGAATAAATACTCATCGCAATATGAAAAATGGCCATAAGCATTACTTATGGTCATTCCATAGAATCCCCTGCTTCTTGCAATAATTTCAAAAACCGTCGGATCCATTCGTTATCATTTCGCCATACAGCTTCGCTGACATGATCCGCGATATCGGATTCTTCCAACGCCAACAAGGTGATCGCATCACTGTATTTGCCATAGGGCATCATGGAAATCGCCGAATCGAGTTCCACCATCATCAATTGACTTTCGATATTATCGGCATAGACGATATTCTGTTCACTCCAGCCTAATTCCAACAGCCATTGATGGATCGTGCGGCTGACTTGATTGCTGACTTCTTCACGCAAAATGACAAACGGATATGTTAGCAGATCTTTTAATTTTACGGACTTTTCATGTGCCAGAGGACATTGATTGCTGACTGCCACACAGATCGGTCGACTTAAGATACGTTCATGTCGAAATTGTGTAGGTTTTATTTCGCCTGGGACCGCCAATGCGATATCGCAACGGCCGCTGCGCAACGCATCCTCAATATCCGCCATGGCATAGGCGCTGAGCTGAACATCGACGTGTGGCATCAATCGATGAAACTGAGGGATCGTCTTTTGCAGCAATTGTTGCTCCAATGGGCCAGTGTAACCGATACGCAAATGGGATTTTGTCTGATCAGTTTTGATGGTTTCCAAAATATCGGTATATGTTTCGATCAATTTACGGGCTTTGGGCAAGAGTCGATGTCCCTGCTCGCTCAATCGGATCCCATCCCGTTTGCGGATCAATAACGAAACACCCAATTCTTGTTCCAGTGCATCCATTTGTTGACTCAATGCCGATTGAGAAATATAACAATTGCGTGCCGCAGCAGAAATCGAACCCGCATCAGCGATCGCTACGAAATATATGAATCGTTCGATTTTCATGATAGATCACGCAATAGGTCCGCCACAGAATCAACGATATGATTGGCGGCTTGTTTGAGACGATCCGTTCCATTTGTCATGCAATACGTATTCGATGTGGTTTCAAACATGGGTAGATCGTTGTCCGGATCGCCGGCAACGATGATAGCTTTACGATCCAAACCATATTTGCCGCGTAAATACTCAATGGCATGGGCTTTGCTACAATTCAATGGCCCAAGATCAATGAGATTGACATCACTGCTGGTGATGGTCGCACCAAGATCCAATTGCTTGATTTGAGTCATCAGTTCATCTTTTTGCTCGGGTCGAACAAAGATCTGGATACGCAATAGATCACTTCCCTGTTCAAAATCATCCCGATTCATCACGATCGCATCATCGAAACCAGCGTTATACACGGATGGATCTGTGATCGGATAGCGATTTTTCCACGACCATACCCATTGATTGTTCAGACCAGTTGCGACCGTGGCATCGATATGGTGCTGATCCAAATAATCCACAAGGGACAAAAAGATCAAATTATCCAATGTTAAAAAGCGTGTGGTCCCATCATGGCATAAGATTTCGGCACCATTGCTGCCGATATAATCCAACGGGCGATCGATAAGTTGCACTAATTCTGGATAGTGCCATTTACCACGAGCTGTAGCGGCTGCAAATAAATTTCCATGATCGATAAATTCACGCACAGCTTCAATGTTGCGTTGTAATGCCTGATCTGTAGTTTTAGGATAGAGCGTTCCATCTAAGTCGGAAATCAACAGTTTCATTCAATCATTCCTTTCATATGGTTGAACCATGATAATCATTGGTTAGGATCATATCGATCGCTTCAGCCACATCAGAGACGACATGGGTCACTGTTTTTAAGAATTGAGGATCACCTGAAGCGATACCGAAGCTGGTTTTGACCATGTTTGTCATGGCAGAATCATTGCTATTATCGCCAATGGCTGCGATCTCATCGACGTTCCAGCCAGTATGTTGGCTGATGAATTCAATGAAACTGCCTTTATTGGCACGTTCATTCATGATTTCAATGACCGTCGGTGAACTTTTGGTCACATTCAGATTCGGGAAGCATGGACGCAACTGTTTGATAATATGGTTGGATGCATCCAAATTATTGGTGTAAACACTAAGTTTGCCAACTTTCGAGGATGGATATTGGTCAAACCATTGTGCGATCGGTACATCACACACTTTTCCGATCCCGATACTTTGCACTTCTTTTCGATAACGTACAGCCAATGGAGAGTATACATCTTCGAATACCCGCATCGAATCCAATGTCTGCAACTGGATGGCGGAAACGCCATCCAGTTGCTTGACTGTTTCAAGCAAAGATTTAAATGTGGTTCGATCCATGTCATACGTGAAATACGGTTGATCATTGTATCGCATGATCGCACCATTGAACCCTGCGATCATTTGTGGTTGGAAAGGAACCATTGATGCGATACGCTTGGCATATCCGATGATACGACCACTGGCAACTGCAATGGTCAAACCATTTTCCTTGGCTTTGATCAAACCATCCCTATTGCGTTTGGTCAAATCAAACAATGAAGGACCATGTCCATCAAACAATGTCCCATCTAAGTCCGTTACTAAACATTTAATCATGGCTATCACCTACTATCTAAATCCTATGGTAATGTCATCTATCGAAACGATTCAATCGTTGACGTATCAAATCCAGCAATGCATGTTGATCACTTGATACAAGTGTGCTGTCGTTAATGATTTCGTTCCACCTGGAATAGTCATTAGCAAATCGGTTCACTATTTGTTCCACTGTGGTTGGATCCAGCTTACAGACTTTGGCCAATTTCAGAAAATCCGATCTGCGCAAGTTGCGCTTCTTCCCATTGATCGTTAACGCGCACTCTTCACTATCTTTTGGTTCGACCACATTCACCGATAATAGATCATATGCCGGAGCCAATCGATAAGCATGTGGCGAATCCGCACACTGCAATCGTGAAAAATTCTTTAAATGCATGTCCGAATTCCCGGTAAGAAAACAGAAAACGATCAACCGATAAAACCGATATAGATCCTTATTTGCTTCACAGCTATACCGCATGATCAGTTTCGCACATTGTTCATAGGAACCAATATATTTATGTGTTGCATCTTTTTTTGATAATTGAGCAAAATCTTCCATGGCTAAAGCAGTGGTTTTGCCCTCTTTACAGATGCGATCCATTCGATGCGTCACATACGCCACTTTATTTCCATAGTCTATCAAACCATGGGGTGCCGTTTCGATCCCACTGGCTTGTGCCATGTCCATCACTACCGATTCCATAATCGTCATATTGGGATAGTCCTGGACAAATGGTTTAACCATCGAAATTTTTGATTGATCACTCGGATCGATCGCGATATATTTCGGTTGGTATCCTGCTACAGTTATCCCCTGTTGCACATTGAAATCAATCCATCTCTTTTGATCGCTGATATCCAATGGGATCACGCTTGCTTGGTTCAACCAATCAACGTCCGTGTCATCTGCTGAAATCGTCACATTGCCCACGCGGTCCTTGCCACAAACCGAAAGCAGACCAAATGCATCATGGTCCACCAAACCGTAATGACGACAATACTGTTTCCGCAAGGCTCCTTCGGGAAGCAATCCATCAAAAAACGAAGGAAACTTTAAAAATCGATAGGGTGAAACCGTTAACGGCAACGTCAAAGAAACAGGAATCGGATCGCTTTCCGCTAAATAGTGCGGATCGTAGCTAAAAACATACGCATTCTGATCTTTCTTCAACCATCCAGCTTTTCGCTTATTTACAAAAATCGTGAGACTGTTATTCACGAGTGTTTCCATGGCACTATTATGTAAGGTTTGATTTGCATTTTAAAGGGTTTCACAGCAAAAGATGGGTGGTCTAAAACAAAACGAAGCTTCATTTTGCTTCGTTTTGTTTTTAAAAGCGTTATTTGATCATTTGTTCAATCCACGATGTAGTTGAATCCATCCGCACTTTTGACAAAATAGACCGGCATATCGGGATCTTCGATGGCGTGGTTGACATATTTGACCATATATTCCATGCCTGGTTCTTCCGTATTGAAGTGGCCCACTTCGATACCTAGACGTGGATGGCCCAACAAAGCGGAATCCCGTACATATTCACTGACGGTAAAATCCGTGACTTCCATAGTGATCATGCAATCAAAGTTTTCTTTTTCAAAACGTTCCAATACTTGATTGTCCACGCCCCCGATCAAGTGAGAAGGGAACATCACTTTTTTCACGGGTGTATGCAATTCCCCGATATAGCGTACCCCATTGAGATTGAACGCTTTTTTGCAGGTTTGGATCAGATCCGCACCATCGATCGGTTGATCGAATTCCACGCTGATCGGGGTGATCATATCCCCATACAGTGTGCCTTTCCATCCCAATTTATCTAGCACGCCATAGAAGATACCATCCACGTATCCACCATCCATCGGGATCCCGGAATGGATGTAGTCATGGTTGCGCCATACGACGATCCCTTTGGAATCCAACAATGCCGTTTTCTTTTGGAAGATCTCATTGTCTTTCAGCCAATCGGTATGATCCCCATGGTTCCAAAATAAAGCTTCATGGCTGATGATCAGATTGCAATTCAGTTCGATGGCTTTTTCGATTACAGCAGCCGATGCAAAACAGGTAGATACGATCCCCGTGCATTCTTGGTCTGTATTGCCCCATAAGATCTTGTCACGGGTTTTGATCGGATCGATCGGGTGGCCTTGCTTGTCGCTGCCTTTGCAATAGGCTTTCATCTTATCGATGACGGTTTGTATTTTCATTCCTGTAGTCCTCCATTGGTTCTATTGTATGCCATAGTTATGAATTGGTGATATCACCAACTGCTACAAATGGGCGATCGTATCGATGATCCCATCCACGATCAACTCCGTAGTCCCCTTGGGGATATCACTGCAGGCGGATTCAAAACTGCGGCCATATTCTTCTTGATCCACCAGATAACCGACCGAATAGTTGGAATATCCCCAAATGATCGGACATGGTACTGCCATGGCTTTTTTGATGGCGACACCAAATTGATTGAATAATTCGGCCGGGATGGAAAGGATGCAGACATCATCCATTTTCCAAATCACACAATGTAAATCCAAGGTATACTCACTGACATTGACATTGGCTTTTGCTGCCGCTAAGGCTGAGATATAGACTTTCTTTTCGTCAAATGTTTGAGCAGTGTCGATCTTGCGTTGGATATCGTTGACCCGTTGACGCTTTTGATCCATATTTGGATAAAACGTTTGCTTAAAGTCATAGGTGGTTTTGACCAGATGATCCATGGTCAACGGCATATCGTCGTGCTGGTCGAACCATTGGGATAATATACCTTCTCCCACTCGGATCAATTCATCGTAATCATTGCCTTGACGATATAAGCGATTGGAAATATCCCCGGCTGCACCTTGCATGAACAATGGATAAACACCGGTCTTTTTTTGAATCCCTCGGCATAAATACCCGGCTAGATCTGCAGAAACATAAAGATTTTGTGGACCAAGGACAGTTGGATGACAGGTGATATTCAACCACGACGCCACTGGATGATCATCATGGATAAATTCCACGATCCGCATGGTTTTATCACTGGCTAGATCCAATCCATTGCGGGACCCATAATACCCTTGTACTTCAATGGATCGTGTACGTGCGCTCACATCCACTAATGGTGTGTTGAAACAATCATCTACGGTCGCTTTGATCACATCATGGATATATTCTGGATATCCTGTTACTGCTTTTGGACCATGGCCAAATGGACTTTCCATGGCATATTCCGGGGCAGAATGGGTATGAACAAATGAAATATTGATATGATCGGGATCGATCGCGTATTGATGGGATATTTCATCTTTCAATAAATCCGTGGATGCTTTGGTTTGACCAATCAATTCGATGGATACAAAAATCAAAGTGGTTTTATCGATCAGCAGTCGATGGACACTGACAAAAAGATCATCATTGATGCCAATGGCTTTTTCTGTTCGCATGGCATGGCCACACAAATAACATGGAAAGTATGGGCCGACAGGCGTGATGCAACGGCGACTGGAAGCGATGTGAAGCATAAAGAATTCCTCCGAAATGATATGGTTTAACCATTCAAAACAATGGGTGTGATCAAATTCCTTCAAATTGGGAATGATACAATTTGTAATAAAATCCTTTGGCTTGCAACAAGGATTGGTGTGAACCACTTTCCCTGATACGACCATGGTCCAATACCAGGATACGATCCGCATTCTGGATGGTGGATAAACGATGCGCAATGATGATACTGGTCTTATCCTGCATCAGCGTATTCATCGCTGCCTGGATCGCTTGTTCCGTATTGCTGTCCACATTGCTGGTGGCTTCATCCAAGATCAATAACTCAGCAGTGGATAACATGGCCCTGGCAATGGTCAGCAATTGCAGTTGACCTTTGGAAATATTGGCACCACCATCTTGTAAAACAGTGGCATAACCATGGGAAAGATGCATGATGAAATCATGGATATGTGCGGCCTTGGCTGCTTGGACCACTTGCGCATCGGTTGCATGGGGATTGCCATAGCGGATATTTTCCGCCACGGTCCCGCCGAATATCCAGGTGTCCTGCAAGACCATGGATATCATTTGTCGCAAGGATTTACGGGTATAGTCCACGGTGGGATGACCATTGAGTGAAATGGTCCCATCATCGATCTCATAAAAGCGCATGATCAAATTGATGATGGTGGTCTTACCTGCACCAGTCGCACCGACGATGGCCAGTGTTTCCCCTTTATTCAATTCAAATGATACATCATGCAAGATTTGTTTGTTTGGGTCATAACCAAAATTGACATGGTCAAAAGATAACGATTCAAACGGTGGTTGGACCAGGATTGCATTGGAAAGATCCGGTTTTTCTTGTGCTTCATCCAATAAAGCAAAGATGCGTTGCGCCGCAGACAAGGCGGATTGGATCTCCGAGAAGATATTGGCCATTTCGTTGATCGGACCACTGAATTTTCTGGAATACAAAATAAATGTGGAAATACTACCTAAGGTGATCGCACCATCCAGATACAGTAGTGCTCCCAATAAAGCGATCAAGGATAAGGAAAGGTTATTGACCATTCCCACACTGGGTCCAACCAAAGATCCCTGATAATCGGCTTCATAGTAACTGTTTACTGCTTGTTCATTGGCATCATCGAATTTGGATAATATCCATGCCTGCTGACTGTACGCCTTGATCGTATCATGACCAGAAAGCATCTCTTCGCAATAGGCATTCAATTCCCCAAGCTTACGACTTCTTCTGGAAAACAACGGACGTACTTTTTTCGCACGGTAAATGGTAAAGACCACCGTAACCGGAACGGTAATGGCAAAGACCAGAGTCAACAATGGTGAGATCATGATCATCATGGTGAGCGAGAAAAAGATCGTGATGAAACTGGTCAACACCTGCAAGACATCATTGGTCAGGGAGGTATTGATCGTATCCACATCATAGCTGATCCGTGATACCACATCCCCGGTCTGGTGGGTATCAAAATAGCGGATGGGGATCATCGTCAATCGAGTAAATATATCATCCCTTAGCCGATACGATAATGATTGGGAAATATGGATCATCACCCGTTGTAGTAAATATGCCAATATACTGCTCGCGATATAAAATAAAACCATCCATATGCCAAGTGTGATCACAGTTTTAAAATTTGTTGAGTGAAAACCAATGGCATCAATGGCTTTACCGGATAACCATGGTCCGATCAAGGCCAATAGATTACTGGTGATCATCAACACCACTGCCAGTGCCACATAGGCCTTGGTTTTGGCAATATATCCCAATAGTCGCTTTAATGTATGGATGCGAAACTTCTTTTTATTCAAGTAGCGCACCTCCCATCTGCGATTCATAGATCTGCTTGTATAACGGACAGGTTTGGATCAATGTGGCGTGATCGCCTTGGGCGATCACCTTTCCTTGATCCATGACCAAAATCAAATCGGCATGCATGATGGCAGAGACCCGTTGGGCAACGATGATCTTTGTCACACCTGGTAATTCACTGGATAATGCATGTCTTAAACGGGCATCGGTGGCATAATCCAGCGCTGAACTGGAATCATCGAGGATCAAGAAGGATGGATCATTCAAAAAAGCACGGGATAGAAGGATCCGCTGGCGTTGACCACCGGAGACATTGGTCCCACGCGTGGATAAACGGGTATTCAGACCATCCGGCAATTCATCGATGAATTCCTTGGCTTGCGCCAGTGTAATGGCTTTGGTCAAACCATTGTGATCACTGGTTCGACCAAAGGTGATATTGTCGCCAATGGTCGCCGCATAGAGAAAATCATGCTGGAAGACCATTCCAAATAATTGACGATATTGAGTCTCATCCAAAGCATAAATGGGTTGACCATCCAGATAAATGGTCCCACTATCGACATCATAGAATCGTAATAATAATTTGATCAATGTACTTTTCCCACAGCCAATGGGTCCGATGATCCCCAATGTTTGCCCATGGTCCAAACCAAATGAGACATCATGGATATCATCCAATTGACCATGATAGGAAAAGGATACATGGTCAAAACAAATGGCATGTCCATCATGGGGTTGGACCAATCGATCTTGATGGTCCAAACCAATGGATTCATTCAATATTCCTTCGATCCGCTTGGCACTGGCAATACCTTTGCTGCCCATGACAAACATGCGGGATACGGTCATCAATGCATTGGAGATCGTCGTGAAATACGACAAGAATGCCATGATCTGACCCACTTGAGAAAGACCGATATTCACGCGATATGCACCGACCAATATCACCCCAACCAAGGAAGTATTGATGCATAAGTTCATGATGGGATTGATCGTTGCCATGGTCCGATTGGCTTTGGTTTCCATATCCACCACACCATGGTTGACACCATCGAATCGTTTGAGTTGATCATTTTCCTTACTCAATGCTTTGATGACCCGTATCCCTTGGCAATTTTCACGTACGACCTGGGTCATGCGATCGACACTGGCTTGGACTTTGGTAAATAAAGGGATCCCATGGGTAGCGCGAAAATAGACCAGTGCGACCATAAAGGGTAATATGGCGACCAATACCAACGTTAAAACAGGTTCCATGGTCAATGTCATGATGATCCCACCAACAAGCAATATGGGCGATTTGATGCCCATGCGTTGCATGAATGTTAACATCTGATGGACATTATAGGTATCATTGGTCAGTCGGGATTCCAACGAAGGGATGGTATAATCATCGACTTTCTTGCAGGAAAGATGGATGGTTCGATCAAACACATCATGGCGAATCTTGCGCGTGATCTTACGGGATACCGCAGAGGCATTGCGATTGGCGATGACATTGAAGATATACGCCAATATGGAACAGACCACCATGAAAATACCGGCAATAATGATGGAACGGATGCTTTGGGTGGGAATGATATCATCCACGATCACTGAAAGCATATAGGGAATGAACAGTTCCATGATACAGCCGATGGTTTTGACCAATATCCCCCAGCTCATCTGTTTACCATGGGGTTTGATGTAAGACCATAGCATCTGCATATTGATTAGCTAGCTAATAGTTTACACTAAAAATCCGGGGAATATGGATGGTCAAACCATCCATATTCCCCGGCTTTCTTTCATATTTTCATTGGATCTTGGATACGATCAGCAATAAAGCGATCACCACTGCACACAAGCATAACAAAAGTGGCATGGTCAGATCATTGAAAAAGATAAACAAGAATCCCATGATCAAAATGGCGAGGATCCATAACGTCTTTTTCAACACGGACATCTCTTTGAATGACATGGTCAAACCATCCTACAACACGGTATGGGGATCGACGTACCATACCCCCAATGCATCCGCTACGGGTTGATTGGTATATTGACCGTTATACGTATTTAGACCGTGCATGAAGCCTTCATCACTGCGTAAAGCATCCAATCCCTGATCGGCTAATTTTAGGATATAGGGCAATGTGGCATTGCTTAAGGCAATGGTGCTGGTTCTTGGGACTGCACCGGGCATATTGGCGACGGAATAATGGTTGACACCATATTTATTAAATGTTGGATGATCATGATCGGTAGTATGATCACAGGTTTCGATACATCCACCCTGATCAATGGAAACATCCACGATGGCACTACCAGGTTTCATGGTTTGAACCATGGCATCACTGACTAATTTCGGTGTCTTGGCACCAGGCAATAATACCGCACCGATGACCAGATCCGCTTCTTTGATCGCTTCCGCGATATTGTATGGTGTGGAATAAATGGTATGGATCTGACCATTAGTCAATTCATCGATCTGGGCCATCCGTTGGGGTGAACGTTCGAATAATTCAACGTTGGCACCTAACCCATTGGCCATGCGTGCCGCTTCGAATCCGACGGTACCGCCGCCCAACACCATGACATTAGCCGGACGTACGCCGGGCACTCCGCCAAGCAGGACACCGCTGCCGCCATTGGCTTTTTGTAGCATCCAGGCCCCAACCTGTACGGCCATACGTCCAGCCACCTGACTCATGGGTGTCAATAAGGGTAATCCACCTTTGGCGTCTGTGACGGTTTCATAGGCGATAGCGGTGGTGCCGGATTCGATCAACGCTTTGGCAAAGGGTTCATTAGCGGCGATATGCAGATAGGTGAAGACCATCTGATCGGCGCGTAAGTAGTGATATTCGCTTTCCAGATATTCTTTGACTTTAACGATCAGATCCGCTTTGGCAAAGACAGTGTCTTTATCCGTGATCTGACCACCGGCTGCAATGTATTCTTCATTGGTAAAACCACTGCCGATCCCGGCTTGATCTTCGATATAGACGGTGTGTCCGGCATTGACCAGTGCATGGACACCGCTTGGGGTGATGGATACACGGTTTTCATTGTTTTTGATTTCCTTGGGTACTCCGATAATCATGGTTGTTCCTCTCCTTTATTGCTTTAATCGTATCATCGATATGGTTCAACCATACGATTGAGTGTTATAAATCGATGAAAGCAATTTACTTGCTCAGGTTTCATAAGTTTTCACAACCCAGGATATGGATGGTCGAACCATTTGGGTATAATGGTTATATTTTCAAGTAAGGGGATTGTGGTCTTATGGATGTTATGTTTGATACCATCGCTCGCATCAATGCGCTCATCAATGATTTTATTTGGGTCAAGATCGGATTAGTCGCATTGATCGGCAGCGGGTTATATTTATCGATCCGATTGAAGTTTTTTCAATTGATCCATTTAAAAATGTGGTTGAACCATACGATCGGTTCGATTTTCAAGCTTGATAAAACCGGTAAAAACCATGGTTCTGCCATTTCTCAATTCCAGTCTTTATGTACGGCTTTAGCGGCCACCATCGGTACCGGCAACATTGCCGGGGTGGCCGCCGCCATCGTCATTGGTGGACCAGGATCCATTTTCTGGATGTGGGTCGCTGCATTTTTCGGAATGATGACCAAGTTTTGTGAAGAAGTATTGGGATTGTTTTATCGTCGTAAAAACAACGATGGGGAATGGAATGGCGGTGCCATGTACTATCTGAAAGACGGTTTAGGCAAGATGAAATATGGTTCGACCATCGCTCCCCTGCTTGCCACATTATTTGCATTTTTTACCATCCTCGCGTCCTTTGGTATCGGCAACATGTCCCAGGTCAACAAAGCGATATTGAATATCAAAGATGTTTTCTTTGGCTGGACCAGCGATTTTAACGTTGCCGGTGTCTCCGGCATCTGCCTGATCTTAGGCATCATTCTTATGATCGTTACGGGTTTTATCATTTTAGGCGGATTGAAACGGATCGCTTCATTTGCCGAAAAAGTCGTCCCGTTCATGGCTATCTTTTATGTGGTTGGTTCCATCATTTTACTGATCAGTCACGCTTCCATGATTCCGGATATCTTTGCATCCATTTTCCGTCTGGCGTTTAGCCAAGAAGCACTGGCTGGCGGTGTCAGTGGTTCGATCATTTCACAGGCGCTGATCCAAGGATTGAAACGTGGCGCATTTTCCAATGAAGCTGGTTTGGGTTCGTCGGTCATGGCACACAGTGCCTCCGACGCCAATGAACCGGTCGTTCAAGGCATGTGGGGCATCTTTGAAGTATTTGTCGTGACATTCGTGATCTGTACCATGAGTGCGTTAGTGGTTTTAAGCAGTGGATATATTGATCTAACCACCGGCATGGCACAAAGTGGGATCAGTGATGCTACATTGATCTCGACCGCCTTTGAAGATCAATTTGGTTTTATCGGTGCAGTTTTTATTGCGGTTGCCACGTTTTTGTTTGCCTTTACGACATTGGTTGGTTGGAGCCAATATGGCAGCAAAGCCGTCGAATATGTTTTTGGTGCAAAAGGTGTCAAGCCGTATAAGGTCATTTATTTAGTCGTCATTGTATTTGGTGCGGTAATGACCTCATCCCTGGCATGGGATATCTCGGATACGTTCAATGGTCTTATGATGATTCCAAACCTGATCGGATTATTGTGTCTTTCACCATTGGTAGTAAAAATCGTTAAGAATTATCTGGATCGAACGATCTATAAAAAAGATATTGAACCGTTGTTGCATTATGATCAGCAGCAGTGATTTGTATACAAATTAGAACCTGTGTATACCCAAAAACGATTAAATATTTCTGTTGGATTCACAATGGAAGCAAGTATGCAACAACAATTAATGCACAAATTATTGGTAAATAAACATCACAAATTGTTAACACAACATCATTTCCCTATCATTCACTGTTTTCTATATCAAAACTATTGCTTACGGTATGAACAGCTTTATGATTTCCATTAACCACATCAACTCACTTCATTCATATGCTTAGAATCTGTTCAAAAAAAGAATACTTCCAATATCGAGCACTAGCATATCGTCTTGCCTTGGATAAATCAAAATCCGGATATCCGTTATACAGCGACGGAGTCAAAACAAAACAAGACTTTTTTAAACGCGCGGAAATGGCTTTTTCACGAAAACATGAGGAAATCCTTCTTTTTGAACACGAGGGAATAATCGAAGGTTGGATACACTACTACTGGTTATGTGAAGATAAATACCTATCTACAATCAGTTTCAATATATCTAACAACACAGAAAACGCACTGTCCGAATTCATCGATTATCTACAATTGAAATTTGACGGATTCACTCTGTATCTTGGGTTTTCCGAAACCAACACCGTTGCAATTGACTTTTTGCGAAGCCAAGGATTTATGCTTTTTGATAAAGCACATAATAATGTGATTTTCCTTAGCACCTGGAGTATCAGTTCAAAAAACAATGAAGATATCGTCGAAATCCATTCTGAAAATTACGCGATGTTTCAAAAACTGCACGACAGCCAACAAGACGATATGTATTGGAATGCCGATCGAATTTTCGACAATCTGGATGATTGGGTAATTCTAGTCAAACTCAAAAACAATCTTCCCGTTGCTGCAATATATTTTCAAAAGGATGACGAATGGTCAGAAATCTTCGGAATAGATTATAAAGGCGGCCTTTATGATGCCACCATTCAATCCGAATTGCTCATCCATGCATTAAAGAAGGCAAAAGAATTCGGCATTAAATATATGACATACTTTTGCAATGATTTAGAGCTGCCAGTCGTGACCAACTGTGGATTCACACATATTGATAATTATGTATGTTATACAAAAATTATGAACGCAGGGTGTTTTAATCGGTAATCATATCAAAACGAGAATTAAGTCGTGACCTTCGCAAAGGCAGATCATTATCGTAAACCATTATTCCTTTTCTTGTTTTTCACACTCATTTAGACCCTCGGTTCCTCTGTAATAGTTGAAATGGCATCGTTTGCATTGTAAAATGGCATTGTAAAAATCAGAAGGTTGGCATTGTAAAATGAATATTGGCAAAGAAAACGAATACGTCGAATTTAAAAGAAGCTCTTCTGAGCTAAAAGAAGGCATTCAATCCATTTGTGCCATACTGAACAAGCACAAAAAAGGTACACTATTCTTTGGCGTCAAAAATAATGGCGATGTCGTTGGACAACAAATTGGCGACGAAACATTAAATCAGATTTCTAGGGATATTACCGTCAACATAAAACCCTCATTTGTTTACAGCATTGAACTAAAACAGACACCGGAAGGCAAAAATTTTATTGAGATTACATTCCACGGTGAAAAGACACCTTATTCCGCATTCAACAGATACTACTTAAGATTCCATGATGAAGATAGAATTATGGACAACGATCTGCTTAGGGAATATTACAGACAAAATACAAATGATTACTCCTATTGGGAAAAAAGGAATTCATCCAAAACGATTGATGACATCGATGAACAGCTAGTAAAAGATTATTACGATGAGGGTGTACAAAAAGGACGAATAAACTACAGCTACGAAAACACGATCAAATTTTTGTCCAAACTCGGAGCGATGTTTGACAACGAACATTTGAACAATGCAGGATTCGTACTTTTTTCCAAAGATGAACCAGTAAGGTTAAAACTGGTTACGTTTGCAACTGAATCGCGATTAACAATTTTAGATATGGATGTATTTGAGGGGAATGTCTTCGAATGCATCAAAAAATCTATGGATTATATTTCGAAAGCCATGATGTGGAGAGCAGAATTCGATGGCTCAATTCGACGAAAAGAAGTACCTGAAATTCCGATCGAAGCAATCCGAGAAATTGTTGTCAATGCGTTTAGCCATGGCGAATACGATTCCATCACTGACTTTGAAATCGCAATATTCAAGAATAGGATTTCGATCTATTCGCCAGGTCATTTTCCGAAACCCTATACACCCGAAGACTTTGCGCTGGGTTATTTAGAACCCATCCCAATGAACAATACGATCACTCAGGTATTGTATAAAAACGGAACAATTGAACAAATGTCTACCGGTTTTGAGCGAGTTTTTGAGTTATGCGAGATTAACGATATCAAATATGGGTACCAAGAAACCGCGTATGGTTTCAGGTTTGAATTTTATCGTCCCTCAAATACACCGAATGTAACCGATAAGGAAAATATCGTGATGAAGGTATTGAGAGAGGATAATAGCTATACAATTAATCAAGTAGCAACGATCTCAGGATTCTCTCCCAGGACTGTAGCTAGGATCATCAGCTCATTAAAAGCAAAGGGATTGATTGTAAGAATAGGAAACGATAAACATGGATACTGGGAAATAGTATGATCTATATAATATTTTTACCAATAGTTCTTGATACTCTGCAGAATTTAGCTTCATCATTAAACTAGGCCCCTTTCAGTTCATCAAGATAAGCATCTAGTTCATTTAGCATACAATCAATCTTTCCTTCAATTGATTTTTCTTAAACCGTATATTTTGTTTCTCTGTCATAAATTAAAACGAGTATTTAGTCTCGGTTTAATTTTCTATGGGGCATCGCAACACTACGGATACAGAGAATTTTGATTATCCAAATTAGGATACTTTTTGTGCTAATACTTCCTGTTAAAGAGAATTCAAATTTGACCTTGTATATTTACATTCGAGAACAATGTTCCATTTTCCCATTTGGATGCATTTCGATATAAACTGGCCTTTTCAGTTAACTGTTGAAATGGGACAATATGTTTAGAAATATCTTTGCCCAATGAAAAGCATAAAACGCTGTCGAGAGCACACACGATTATTTTATCAAAGGTGTGAGAGTGTGAAGAGGAAACTCTATCGATACTTTCCGCAAATTGCTGTATGTCGTCCTCTGCAAAAGAACCAATTCCAAATTCAAATAAATAATTCGACTTACATTTTGTAAAATGAGCAGCATTAAGTATTTTTAATTTAGCTTCCAGTTTTTCCAATAAAAACTGAACATGGCGATTTCCATCAACAAGTCCTACACTGTCAGAAACAGCCAATAATTTCCCATGAACAAAATAAGTTCCGCCACGGAAATTGTGTAAAAGTTTAGCTGGTATTTGATTTTTGGAGGCACCGAGATACTTTGCCATTACATTGTTTGTGTAACCAAATTGTTTGTTCTGCGCTCGAGTTACTTCTATTCCCAAAGAATTGTCATTATTTTTCCAATCAGGACTTTCCCATTTGTAGATATTATCAACAGACCCAGGAAATAAACGTTCTATCACCAACAACGCGTAAATTTCATAAAACACGCTATCCATTTCAGTAGCTTTAAAGTTTCTCATTATATAAATTCTTCAAATGTGAATTCTGATGCATTCCTTCTGTCGCTTACTTGATCAACCAAGTATAGTCCTTGCGGCAGTCAAGAATATAATCAACATAGACAGAATCATCTAGAATTTGATAGATAACAAGATACCATTTCTCAACAAACATCTTATGATATTTGTTCGATGGGATATATGCTTCCTCAAAGTAAGGAAAACGTTGTGGCATCTGCTTTAAGTAACTCATCGCAGTAATTAATTCTTTTTTCTTAGCTACCGCGGTTTCTTTGTTAACACGCGACATAAAGCGGATATGCATACCCAACATTCTTTTTGCCTTCTCGGAAACTATAACTTTATACTTCCTATTTATCGCCATATGCCATACCTATCCAATCACTTCATCAAGATAAGCATCTAATTCATCTAACGTGCAGCCAATCCTTCCTGCCAAGCGATCTTCCTCGACGGATAAAAGTTCTTCTCGTAGTTTCAACATTTTTTCTCTACGATTGTATGTTTCAATATCCATAACAACTAAATCCCCCTCACCGTTTTTGGTTAGGAAAACTGGTTCGGCAGTATTTCTACACATTTCAGCGATCTCATTATAGTTTTGTCGGATTGCTGCGGACGGACGAATATTCATTTCTATACCTCCATTTGATTTTGTAGCATAATTCTAACTATATTTTATTTTTATTGTGCTATTTAGTCAATTTCGTTCGGCCACACTCTACTGTTGCATGCATTGCCCATTTATATCTTTATGTATCTCTGATTCCGGCTGGTTGGTTTATCTGGTATCGTCATCTTGACAGCTCCAAGTTCCAACGCTGGATTCATATAATGCTTTCGAAAAGTTTCTTTTGATTTCAAATTCAACAGTTGCATGATTTGCTTTGCAGAATACGGGACGTTGCGTTCCATAGTCTCAAGCATTTTTGCCATATAAGGAGAAATCATTTCATTGCTCAAACTAATCTGATCAAGAAGATGTTCCAAAACCAAATCTATTTGTTGCAGCATAAATTCAATGAACATGTTGGAGTTGCCGTTTTTATGGCACGTAGAAATCGCATCATAATAACCGTCTTGACATTTTTCAATAGCGCTTTCTATCGGTATGAATTCAAAAACCGGCTTCCACTTAGTGAGAAGAACGGTTTGCCATAATCTTGCCATTCTCCCATTACCATCTTCAAACGGATGAATGAATACAAATTCATAATGGAAAACAGACGAAAGTATCAGCGGATGTATTTCTTCTTTTGTCTGTTTCATCCAGCTGAATAGCTGCGACATCAATTCTGGAACACGTCGGGCCGGCGGAGCCATAAAGATACATTTCTCACCATCAAACACGCCTTCCTCACCACTTCTAAATTTACCGGACTCATCCACAAGATATTTAGTCATGACAGCGTGTAATGTCTTCAGATCACGAAGACTAAAAGGATCAATTTCATCGATTTTTGCATACGCATCATATGCATTTTTTACTTCTTGAATCTCTCTTTGATCGCCAAAAACAGCATGCCCATCAATGACATCTTTCACTTGACTTAAACTTAACGAATTTGCCTCAATGTGCAACGACGAATGAATTGACTGAATTCTATTACTGCGACGAAGGTGAGGTTTACTTTTCCAATTATTCTGATAATCAATCTTACCGATTTTCTCAGAAATAGAGCCAACAAGCGTCAACATTCGTTTCGAAATATCGAATGGAGGAGTATAAATTTTTCTATAAATATTTTCCATCTTACTTATTATCTTACTTATTATCTTGCTCATTTTACATCCAAATAACAATGAATAAAACAAGAAGTTAATTCGGTTGTCCTTAGGATTTAAGCTATTCCTGATTGTTCCGCTTTCTTCATTACCCACAGTGTAGAATTGAAAATAGAAAGACTTTTTTACCCAAATAAAAATCAAACCGAGACATTGAATTCTCGGTTTATTTTCTATGGCGTCCCCCGGGGGAATCGAACCCTCAATTAGCCCTTAGGAGGGGCTTGTTATATCCATTTAACTAGGGAGACAGGTTAACAAAAATCAAGCGTCTAGAGGCAGAATCGAACCGTTTTGACTAACAAATTTTAACATATCAAGCCCATTTTTGACTAACACTTAGGAACGACCCTGATGCCAAAATTTGGCCTGTTTTTCGTTTCCTCTAAAGTGTTTAAAAATGCCCTATTTATCGGTGTTTCACTATAATATACTGTCATTATTTTCCCTAATCGAATTGATTAAAATTTGCAAATTTTATGAAGTTTGGTGGCAAATGTGTGGCATAAAGCCTTCAAAAGGTGTTAGTTATGGTGTAAGAAAAATATCAAAAAATCTAAGAAACTAGACTTATAATCTACGTATTAGTTTTCATCAAAACTATCGCTATACAAAAAAACAATCGAT
This sequence comes from uncultured Erysipelotrichaceae bacterium, assembly GCA_944327105.1. Classification (GTDB taxonomy): domain Bacteria; phylum Bacillota_I; class Bacilli_A; order Erysipelotrichales; family Erysipelotrichaceae; genus CALVGN01. The sequence continues at coordinate 22,450 of CALVGN010000054.1, forward strand.
GCATATTTCGTTTACTTGATTACCATCATTAGTCAAGTTTCGCAGAATTTCAGAGACTTTAATTCCTGGATTATTATGAATCGCTTTTAATATTATTAAATCCAATTCATTTATTTGGTCATTTATTTGGTCATTTTGCACATAATTCAAATTCGGTAAAGTAACATAGAAAAAACTCTCCGTAGCTTCAAATACCGGTTGTTTTTCCTCATTTTTATACGCATCAAACGTTCTTGGTATTCCTGTTCCGAAATTTTCAATTAGTCCAAGCTTATCAAAAATATTAACTAATTTATGATTACGATAAGTTTGTGTACCTTTCATAATTTCATCCATAGAGGCATTAAATATTCCTCCTGGACTTGTAATTTTACATCTATCTTCAAAAAACTCTACCTTAATGTTTGATCGAATAAAATAGTCGGCATGTACAAAAGCATTTAAAATCATCTCTCTTAATGACGCTCCAGGATAAGAAACAATTTCTTTTCTTTTAAAACTTTTGATATCAATTTTTGCTGAAACATCATTAAGTCTATCAGCTTGTTCCTTTACATGATGAAATAAATCAATGAGTGAACCTATAAACTGTTTCTTCAACTTAAAATTTCTATCTTTGTCATATTCAGCAACTTTTACTGTAACATCAGATTGATCAGATAAGATATAGCCTAAATTAGTGAATTTATCTTGTGAATTTTTAATTCCTAAAGAAAACATATTTCTTTCAGTTAATTCCATTCCATTTTGAGTAAATGCTCTTGTTAAGGCATTAAAAGATAAATTTTGTTCTTCTGAAATATCATTTTCGTAAATATAGTTTTTAGAAGACATGATCATTCTA
>CALVGN010000055.1 GCA_944327105.1 uncultured Erysipelotrichaceae bacterium
TGGCAAATCCTTGACTATGGTGTGGCTCAGCAAGTGGATTAAGGAAAATATTCCCAATAGCCGTATCCTGATTATCACTGACCGGGACGAGCTGGATGTGCAGATCGAGCAGGTGTTTGCTGGGGTAAATGAGAATATTGTTCGTATTCGCAGGGGAAGCGAATTGATCCAGAAGATCAACGAAACCTCGCCTGTTATGATGTGTTCTTTGATCCATAAGTTTGGAAAAAAGAATAAACGGAACAACGATGAATCTAATTATTCTGACTTTATTGAAGAACTGAAACGCTCGTTGCCAGAAAACTTTTCTCCCAAGGGCGATTTCTACGTCTTTGTGGATGAATGCCATCGCACCCAGTCTGGGAAACTGCATAAAGCGATGGAAACCATTTTGCCGAAGGCTACATTTATCGGCTTCACCGGTACTCCCTTGATGAAAAAAGATAAAGAGACCAGTCTGGAGGTGTTTGGCCCTTATATCCACCGTTACAAGTTCGATGAAGCGGTGAGGGATAAGGTGGTTCTAGACCTGCGCTATGAGGCTCGTGAAGTGGAGCAGAATGTTGTCCAGCAGGACCGGATCGACGCCTGGTTCGAGGCAAAAACACGGGGGCTGACAAGTGTAGCTAAAGCCAAGTTAAAACAGCGCTGGGGCAATCTGCAAAAGCTGTTTAGTTCCAAGGCCCGATTGGGACAGATTGTAGCGGATATTGTTTTTGACATGGAGACAAAACCGCGCCTTCATGATGGGCGGGGTAACGCCATGTTGGTAGCTGGCAGCATCTATCAGGCGTGCAAATTCTACGAATTGTTTCAAGAGACTGAGCTGAAGGGAAAGTGTGCTATCGTAACCTCTTACGAACCGGCGGTAGGAGATATTCGTACCGAAACTGTAGGTGATGATGGCGAGACCGAGGCTGTGGAACAATACGAGATATATATGAAAATGCTGGGTGGCAAAGACCCGAAGGCATTTGAAAAAGAGGTCAAGGAAAAGTTTATCAAGCAGCCTGAGCAGATGAAACTGCTGATCGTGGTGGACAAGCTTTTGACTGGCTTTGATGCTCCGCCTGCTACTTATCTGTATATTGATAAGTCCATGCGTGACCATGGCCTGTTTCAGGCAATCTGCCGTGTCAATCGTCTAGATGGTGAAGATAAGGAATTTGGGTATATTATTGACTACAAAGACCTGTTTCGGTCCCTGGAAAATGCAGTTGCAGACTATACTTCCGAAGCATTTGACAGCTACGACAAGGAAGATGTCTCCGGCCTATTGACAGACCGTTTGGATAAGGCTAAGGAGCAACTGGAAGATTCGCTGGAAGCGCTGCGCGCACTGTGTGAGCCTGTTGCTCCGCCTAAAGATATGGTGGACTACTACCATTATTTTTGCGGCACTAATACCGAAGCTTTTGACTTGGATGAACTCGAAGAAAATATGCCCAAGCGAGAACAGCTTTACAATCTGTCAGCAGCGGCTCTACGTGCCTTTGGTGAAGTATCGGGTGAATTACAAGAAAAATATCACTATTCCGTGGAGCAGATCAAAGCACTGGAGAAAGAAGTTACCTACTATATCAAAGTGCGTGACGATGTGCGGTTAGCCAGTGGTGACTATGTGGATTTAAAGAAATATGATCCTGATATGCGCCATCTAATCGATACCTATTTGTCAGCTGATCCCAGTCGTGTGTTGACCTCTTTTGGAGGGGCAACACTGGTGGAACTTCTGGTAGATAATGGAATTTCCACGCTAAAGGACATGCCTGCCGCTACGCCCAAAGAGCAGGAAGCAGTTGCCGAGACTATCGAAAACAATGTTGGCAAGGAAATTGTTGAGAGAACTCAAAGCAATCCTAAATACTATGAGAAGATGTCTGCACTCCTTCGTGAATTGGTTGAAAAACGCAAAAATGATGTGATTAACTACGAGGAATATCTGCGTCAGATTGTGGAACTGGCAAGGAAAGTACATAAGCCAGAAAGTGGTTCAGAATATCCTTCCGGAATTCGGGAGAGCGCTGCTAAGCGAGCCTTTTATGACCATCTTGATGGAGATGCGGTTATCGCAAATCAGGTATACGATGCTGTTATGTCTAGCAAACAGGATAATTTCAGGGGAAGCAAAATCAAAGAGCGTAAAATTTGGCGTGCAATTCGTGCTGTTGTAAAAGATGATCAGGAAGCCGATCAGTTGCTTGCGTTGGTAAAGGAGCAGAGTGAATTCTAGTGAGTGAACTGCAAATTGGCAATGTAAAGATTGCCGTCACCAAAAAGAACATCAAGAATATGTACATCCGTGTTTTGCCACCAGATGGAAAAGTTCAGATTACTGCTCCACAGTCTGCTGGAAATGATGCGATTCGAATGTTTGCAGTATCCAGAATTTCTTGGATAAAAAAGCAACGTGCGAACTTTGAAGCTCAGGCACGGCAAACAAAGCGACAATATGTAACCGGAGAAAGCTACTATGTCTGGGGACGGCGTTATCGCCTCGATGTGCAATACTCAAACATTAGAAATGCGGTGTCCCTTAAAGGAGAGCGTTTGATTTTGCAAGTGCGGTCTGAAAGTACGCCAGAACAGCGCGAACATGTTTTGAATGATTGGTATCGGGAGCAACTCAAACGTAAGCTACCAGACGTGATTCAAAAATGTGAGCAGGTTGTAGGTGTCCATGCATCTGAGTGGAAGGTGAAGAACATGCGTACTAAGTGGGGAACCTGCAACACAGATCGTAAAAGAATCTGGATCAACCTTCAGCTTGCAAAAAAAACTCCGGAGTGTCTTGCTTATGTTGTGACACATGAGTTGGTACACCTGCTGGAGCGAAATCACAACGAGCAATTCCAAAAGTATATGGATGACTTTTTCCCGGAGTGGCGAGTAGTGAAGGAAACACTGAATCAACAGATGCTAGATTATATGAGCGAGTAATCAGACAAAATAAAGTTTCTATAGAAAATCCGATAAAATTATGTTATGATACTCTTAAGCCAGCTAATCGCCTATCTCAAGCAAAACGCCTGATAGGATGGTCTGGATAGATTTTTGATAGCAAAAGTCCGAATAGACCTTAGTATAAGGATAATCTGCATCAAATAGAACCACGTCAAATCAAATCCGCTATACAAAAAAGTTTAGAAACGGATTCAACTTGGCGAGTTCGAATAAGTAGCCCGCGTCAAGTATTGTTCGCAAAAAGGGTTCCTGTAAAATAAGAAGTTAAGCTGCTGGTCGCAACATTGCCTGAACAGATTGTTCACTGAGGTATGCCCTGGAGGCAGACCAATCTTCTGCATAT
>CALVGN010000056.1 GCA_944327105.1 uncultured Erysipelotrichaceae bacterium
CAGGCTCGCATTGCTGTCAGAATTGATAATGGTCAGTATACAATCATATGGGACGAATGTTACTGGAAATATTATAGAAAATATCTGATGGCGGTTGGAACTGCTCGAAAAAATAAAATGTCGGTCACTCAGGCAGTTACTGCGGTAATGGCAGAACATTTGAGAGAAAGGTTTTCAGCTTTTAAAGATTTAAGTGAGTTCCTTGGGAAGATCGTACTGCAGTTTGGCATTGCTCCGGATTTAACGTCTAAAGAAACGGATATAACGGAGAACAGAATATTTATAGCAAAGATATTTTCTATTTTTCATGAGATAGCGCATATTCGGATCGCTCAAAAGGATACTGCTGCTCTGAGGACAAAAGATATTATTTTCCGTATGTTTTCAAATGTGCAAAAAGAGCATTTTGCACCGTTAGGTGAATGGGCTGATCTTCACTTTCGTATGGTTCAGGAGATTCTGGCTGGGAAGTATAAAGAAATTCTGGAGGAGTTGATGGCAGATGTTTATGCAGCAGGAAAGATCGCGGTTTATCTGAAAGAAGTATACGGATACGTGGATTTCACGCTGCTTTGTGAATCAGTGGCGGGTATTGGGTACTTATCTGGATTTCAGAATCTGTTTAATGTGGTTACCAGATCATGGGATGGCCACTATACGGGAATAAGATTCGGTCTTGATCCACGCCCCCGGCAAAGCGATCCATATATCAATGAATTGGAAACTGTCAGAAACGGGCTTGGCCGGATAATGACAGTGATTGTGCTGCTGAGCCGGTTTGAACTTAGCAATCAGCAGTGTTTTGAGGTCTGGAAGTATCATGACGAGGAACATGTGAAAACTTCTGCTGCGGTGGATTGTCTGGCTTCAGAAGAGTTTATTTGCACAGCGATACAGGAGGCAAGGAAGTGAACTCGATATCAGTGGGGCATATGGGGATAAATTTGAAGTTACTGCAATACGGATAAGAGTAATTAGTCTGAAAAGAAAAAGAGATAATGATAAAAATGTTGGAAAATACAGCGTTAATCAATGGAATTTCATTAATAATATCAGTTCTTATCCCGATATTAGTTATGGTTTGTACTCTTCGCTCAGAAAATAAGAGGTTCGAGAGACAGATGAAAGAAGCAGAGAAAGAATTCAAAAAAACTTTGCAGACTGAAATGGAGCATTACTCGGGAAATATGCAATTACAGAAGGAAAATAGCAGAGTGTCTCAACTTCCATTTCTCTTTTTGGATCCAAATATAAAATTAGGCGAGAGAATGGGAAGTATTATATTTCCATTGAAGATTTGCAACAAAGGAAACGGAACCGCATTGGATATTAGAGTGATATCCAGACAAGATGGAGCGGGTAAAGGAATTGGTGCGGGACTGGCCTTTGTCTATAAAGAGAAAATGGGTGAAAATATAAATATTTACAGATATACAGGCTATTTATTTACAAATGTGTTGCCTGTAAATTCGGAAGCGGAGTTCGAATTGCTGTTGGATTCCTATAATGAGAGACAAGGAAATCTTCGGGCAGATCAGAATATACTAGGAACAGTTTGTTTTTCTATAAAATATAACGATACATATTATAATGAATACGAACAGCAATTTATGTTTCAATATTCGTATCCATATGGTGTAGGACGCTGCGAGTCTTATCTCCCACATTTAGTAAAGCAACATACTGATGTGTAAAATTTAAAGGAAAACTGGGAAGAATGGAAGCTGATTGACAGTATCGGTGGTGCGAAATCCGGCGCGATTATCTACAATATAACAGAAACAGCAAAGGCAAATAACCTAGATCCGTTCCGCTATCTGGACCATGTTCTGATAGTCTTGAAAGAATCTCAGGATGATACGGATTACAGATTTATAAAATGTACTGAGAAACAATGAATTGATAAAGTAAGGCATGGTGGTTGAATGGGATTGACATGGAATGATATTAATGAGCTGATACAGCAAAATCCGATACTGCAATTTGCTGCAGATCAAATAAAATCTTTGGGTATAGAATGGCTTCTCTCGCTTTATCAGAAAGGAAAATCCCGGACAGTAGATGAAGAACTGGTTCTATGTCTGGAGTCCGCCCTTGAATCTTTCTCCAAGCAGTTTGCCTTGGAATACGATGATACGATGGCGTTAAGTCTGCTTGATGAACTTAAAGCAAGGGAAAATTTGAACCAGAATGACTGGAGAAATATTCTGGAAGCAGTGACAGGTCTGCAGTTTGATGAGAAAGCAGTGGAAAGCTGGCGTGATATCATGGATAGGATGATATCAGAAAAACGTCTTGTCGTATTGAGAGATTATATAGCGTTGCAGCGTGGGCGGAAGCATACGCATAGAAATAGTGCGTATCCCAGGATCCTGACTTCAAAACCTGCGCTGCCGCCGGAGGAATATATTGATCGTTCAGAATATGATAAAATTTTGCAAAAAGTTCAAGAAGTAAAGAAACTGGTTCTTGTAAATGGATTGGGAGGTATTGGAAAGTCAACAGTATGCAGAAAGATTTTTCATACACTGGATGAGCAAAAAGATAGAACACTAGCCTGGGTGACCTATCATGACAAAAATCTTCTTGAGGATTTGAGAAAACAGCTTTTTTATCCGAAAGAAGGGAAAAACTGGCCGCAAAGATTTATCCAATTTCTTCAGCAGGATATTGAGGATACTGCAGTGATATTTGTGGACAATATAAATGCGGCGGAAGAAGAGGAGCCGTTTCTGCAGGAACTGGCAAATGCGAACTGCAGTGTGATTTGCACATCGAGAATTACCGAATTTAGACATTATGAAACAGTACAGATTGATTTTTTCAGTATGGATGATTGTGTCAGGCTGTTTAATAAATACTACTGCGGTGAATTTGATTATGAAAAAATAAGCCGGATCGTGAAAAAAGCCGGAAGACATACATTAGTTATCGAGATCCTGGCGAAGATTGCCAAAGCGGAAGGATACACATTGTCGGAACTTGAAGAGCAGCTTCAGAAAAAAGGCCTGGATCTCGAGGGAATTGCTTCAGTTGAGATGCGTGAAGACACGCTCATCGGTCATTTGTCCCGTACGTTTAACACAGAGAAACTGAATGCACATCAAAAAAGAATTCTTTATTGTATGTCAATCCTCCCAATCGAGAGAATACCATACCGATTTAAAGAATGGCTTGGACTTCCTAATCGTTATAACCTGAATTATCTGGAAAAGCATGCATGGTTTGTATCAGATAAACAGGGGTATTATATGCATCCGGTAATAAAGGAAGTAGTAAAACGGACTGTGGAACCGCAGAAAGATGCAGCAGTACTGCTGCTGAAAAATCTCACTGCAGAGATTCCGTATAAAGAAAATCCGGACTTTGAGTATTCCATGCAGATTATATCTTTTATAGAAGCAGTATTGCCTAATATTGAGGTTGTGCAGCCGGAAGTGCTTGCCCAGGCGTTTTATAATATTTCTCTTTTATATGGTCAGTTTAATTATAATGAAAAAGCACTGTTTTATATAGAGAAGTGTATCAATCTGTTAAATCCCCTGGATGATCAGAAAGAACTTCTGGGATGTGCTTATAACCATCAGGGATTCTTATACTATTTTGAATATAAGGATCAGCATGCTGAAGCGAGTTACAGAAAGGCTTATCAAATCAGAAAGAAGCTGAAAAGTAAAAAATTGCTGGCGCAGACGGAAAGTAATCTGGCACTTCTTTATCAGGGAATGTGGAAAGAAGAAAAGGATGAGCAAAGAAAAAGAAGATATTTAATTGCGGCGGAAAAGTATCAGAAAGAGGCGCTTAAAGTCTTTGAGTCTATTTTTCATGGAGAAGAGCAGTCTAATTTGGCATCAGCCTATAATAATATGGCTGCAATAAAAAACAGTTTGTGTGAAAATTAGGAAGCTGTTTTCTATTACAACAATGCAGCGTCTATTCGCAGCCATATGAAGGGTATCTCGCCTGGCAATTTGTCAGTTACATATTATGGGCTTAGTAATACATATTATGATATGGCTGAAAGTAAAAAAGAAGGTATATGTTATCTGCATTACTTGAAAATGTCCCTATATTATCTGAAAAAGGCAAAGGATCTCCGAATCTCTGAGATTAGGAACGGAAATCAGAAATGGAGTATAGATAATCTGGAAACGAAGGAGCAAATACTGCTGAACAAAATTAAGGATTCCCATGATTTTAGAAAGGAAATGACAAAAAGATAAATTATCTTCTGGAGATGAAAGCAAGGTGAGTATAAAATGAATTTTGAAGAGTTGGATTTAAATGAAATAAAATTATCGATGCCTCTGTCCATTCAATTTGATTTGACATATCAATGTAATTTAAATTGTCATTTTTGTTATAATTCGTCTGGAACGTGCAGAAAAGACGAATTGAATTTTAGTGAGTGGAAAGAATTATGTGATGAGATTGTGCGGAGTGGTGGGGTGTTTCAGTGTATTTTGTCTGGAGGAGAATCACTGATAAAGTGCCGAAGAATGTTCCAAATATTAGATATACTGGGAGGTGATAATACATCATTTATATTAAATACGAACGGAACATTAATAACGGATGATATAGCGGATAAGTTGCTGGAATACAGATGGTATTGGATTCAAGTATCTTTAGATTCTCATATTGAAAGTGTGCATAATTGTATTAGAGGGAATGCGATGAGCTATCAGAAAACAGTCATTAGTATTAAGAAATTGACATCTAGGGGGCTTCCGGTGGTAATAGCATGTACACTTACTAATGATAATTGTGAAAGTATAGAAGAAATGACTGAGTTTGCCGCGGACATGGGAGCGAGCGGGATTATATTCAGTGAAGTTTTCTGGAGTGGCAGAGCTTCACAAGATGATATTATGAATAAAAACAATAGAAGAAAGTTGACAGAAACTATTGATAAGCTACATAATCGATATATAGGCCGCATGGATGTTAATTTGGGGAAAACGGCCGAGGAGGAGATCGCTGATTTTTATCAGAAATCACCAACGGGGATTGTGGTACGCCCGAATGGTGATGTGAAATTAAATTGTGTTTTGCCTTATATTATTGGGAATATTCGTAAAGATTCAATCTCTGATATATGGGAAAGAGTTTATAGGAAAGAAGTTATAAAAAGTGTAATCCAAAACTTAGATTTGAATAATAAGATGCCAGATGATATTGTTTTGTTTTAGGAGGAGAAATATGTCCAGGAAATATGTTTATCTTAAACCGTCATGTATCGAATTAAAAACCAGTGAGAAAAGGTATATGGCTGCTGGTGGAGGTTACATTTCTAATGTTAGTATTGCTTCATATAGTAAGGACGGTAGAAAAGAAAAAGATAGGAAGATATTATCAAAGTGAAGTATAAACCATGTTATATAAAACTGAGAAAAGAAAAACAATGTGCTATTGTAATGACAGATGATTATATCTTGTTTTTGTTAAATGAAACCGGATATGAAATCCTACAGCTAATAAGTTTAGATTTGAGCCGAGATGATATGGTAAATAATTTATTGAAAAAGTATTCTGATATTAATCCGTGCCAGATGGAGAATGACATCGATGATTATTTGTCTTTTATGATAAATAAGAGGATTATAGAAATTGTAAGGTGATATATATGAGTATGAAAGAGAAACGTCGTTTTTTGTAGAACATATTCTACTGCCTTTCATTTGGGTCTTGTTAGCTTTTTTAGGATCAGCTGTTTTGGTTGCATTTGAAGACGAGATTCAAAATGGACTACAGTTAAAATTTAATCCGTATCTTATTTCGTTAGTGTTATGTTTTATTTCATTGATAGGAATTTTAGTATACTTTATCTTCAGATGTCGAAAGTATAAACGGGAATTAGATACTTTCCAACAAAAACTGGAAGAAAAGGAAGAGGCATATAAAGAAAAGGAACAAAAACTGTTAATCGTTGAAAATAAGAATTTAAATAATGAAAATCTTTTGAATAATATAAAAAGAGTTATTACCTATCCTTTTAATGAAGCTTCACAGACGGTGGAACAGATTAATTTATTGCTTAATTCGCAAAATTCCCGAGAAATACTTTATCGTCTAACAGAAGTTATTTATGATGTTTTTATAGACTATGATCAGAATGATAAATCTTCAGATATTTATTGTGCTTGGAACATACATGGTGTTAAGATTTCTAGCACCAGAGAAATGTCTACATATAAACTGGACCTGCGTGGAGATTCAAGAATTAATCGTATAGAAGAGTTAAATATTAAGGTAACGCTTTCCCTAAATGGGCGCACACCTATTGAGTTAAAAAATCATAGAAATAGAGGGGCAGCGTATTCTCTTGAGCCTGATGGAACAACGCCATATAAAAAAGTTCTAAAGATTAATTTTGGGCGTGCTCTTCGAATAAACGATACATTTCATTTAATTGTTAAATATAAGTGGCCGAAGACATATGAGAATCTGGGAGACCGATTTACTATAAATCCAGGAGCATTGTATGATTATGAGTGCGTAAATCTTAAAGTAACGGTGCATTCGAAAGAAAAATGTTTTGAATGTGCCAGATTATCTTCGGCTGAACAAGGAGCTATACAGGATAAATATGTTGAGTGTTTAGAGGACGAATGGGGAGTTACGTTTACTGAATTTAGTGATATAGCCAAGAACTTATATTCTATCGAGACATACCAGCAATGATATTACGTGAATACATTGCTTCAATG
>CALVGN010000057.1 GCA_944327105.1 uncultured Erysipelotrichaceae bacterium
CTGTCACAGGGTTTGAGCACTACAGCGGTCACGCCGTCCTTTTCCCCCGCCGCGATGAGGAATTTACTCAGGTTCGGGCCACAGAACGCATCATAGCACAGCGATTTTAGTTCCTCGGCGTTCTCAAAAAAAGCCGGTTCCCGCAGCCCGGGCATGTCGCCTTCTTTCCAGCCCAGCACTCTATCGACCTGCCCGCTTTGCAGCCAGTGCGTAAGCGTTTCTTTTATTCTTTGCATCGCACGTCCTCCAGCCTTCTGCAGGGTCCCAATTTCTGCACAGTCCCCACAAAGTCATTCATCACACTTGCAAACCGGGCGCCTTCTGCGGCCGAGACCCATTCCACCCGGGTACGCTCTTTTTCAATGCCCAAGTACGACAGCATGGAAAACAGCAGCGTCATCCGGCGGCGGGCATAATAATTGCCCGTGCTGTAATGGCAGTCCCCCGGGTGGCAACCGCATAAAATGACCCCATCGGCCCCTTTTTGGAAGGCCCGCAGAAGGAACATGGGATTGACCCGGCAGGAACAGGGCACCCGGATAATCTTTACATCCGCCGGATAACTGAGCCGGCTGCTGCCGGCCAGATCGGCCCCGGCATAGCTGCACCAGTTGCAGCAAAACGCCACAATTTTGGGCGTAAACGATTCCTTTACCGGCATATTGCGTCCACCTCCGCCAAAATTTGTCGATTGGAAAAGCCCTGCAAGTCCATCACGCCGCTGGGGCAGGCCACCGTACAGGCGCCGCACCCCTGGCACAGGGCTGTATTCACGACGGCAACCCGCCGTTTTTCCCGGCGGCCCATCACGCGCAGTTCCTTTTCTTCATAGGAAATGGCCCCATAGGGACATACCTTTTCGCATTCACCGCACCCGTTGCAACGCACTTCTTCCGGGTGTGCAGTACAGGGATTGGCCGTCAGTTCTTTTTTGCTCAGCAGCCCAATCACCTTGGCCGCCGCCGCCCCGGCCTGGGACACGGTTTCGGGGATATCTTTTGGCCCTTGGCACATGCCCGACAGGAAAATACCGGCTGTGGGGGATTCTACCGGGCGCAGTTTGGGGTGCGCTTCGGTAAAGAAATCGTTATTATCCATACTGGCGGTGAGCATGGTAGCCAGTTTTCGGGCATCGGGCGACGGTTCCACCGCCACCGCCAGTACCACCAAGTCGGCGGGCATCAGCACCTGGCGGTCTTCCAGCAGATCACTGCCCTGCACCATCAGGTGCCCGTCTTCTTCATATATTTTGCCGACCTGGCCTTTGCGGTAATCCACCTGGTATTCTTCGGCCGCCCGGCGGTAAAATTCGTCAAAATTCTTGCCGGGGGTGCGCACATCGATGTAAAACACATGCACGTCCATATCGGGCCAGTGGTCGCGGATCAGCATGGCGTGTTTGGCCGTATACATACAGCAAATCTTGCTGCAATAGCTCTTATCGCGGCAAGTCTGGCCGCGGGAGCCCACACACTGGATAAACACAATGTTTTTCGGCTTGCGCCCGTCGGACGGACAGCGCAGTTCGCCGCCGGTGGGCCCTGCCGCATTCATCAGCCGTTCCAGTTCCAACGAGGTGATCACGTCCGGATACCGGCCGTAACCGTATTCGCCAAATTGGTTGGGACGGATGGGCTGAAAGCCCGTAGCGGCCACGATCGCACCGTATTCCCGCTGGATGAGTTCATCCTGCTGGGTGTAATCGATAGCCCCGGCGGCGCACACCTTTTCGCACACGCCGCACTTGCCGGTTTGTAATTTCAGGCAATGCTGCGCATCGATCACCGCCACATTGGGAATCGCCTGGGCAAACGGAATGTAAATGGCGCTGCGGGTATTCAGACCGCAGTTAAATTCATTTTTCGCTTTGCGGCTGGGGCATTTTTCCATACACGCGCCGCACCCGGTGCAGCGGTCTTCCCGCACAAACCGGGCTTTTTTGCGGATGGTCACCGTGAAATTCCCTACATAGCCCGACACTTTTTCCACTTCACTGTAGGTATATAGGTGGATGTTTGCGTTTTGGGCCGCTTCCACCATTTTCGGGGTGAGAATACAGGCTGAACAGTCCAAGGTAGGGAAAGTTTTATCCAGCTGCGCCATTTTGCCGCCGATGGTGGGTTCCTTTTCCACAATATCCACTTCGTACCCGGCGTTAGCCACATCCAGCGCCGTCGACAGCCCGGCAATACCGCCGCCGATCACCAGCGCCCGGCGGGTCACCCCGCTGCGCCCGGCGGTTAAAGGCGTATCGCGCTTGACTTTTGCTACAGCCGCCCGCATCAGGACAATGGCTTTCTCGGTCGCTTCTTCCCGGTTTTTGTGAATCCAGGAGCACTGTTCCCGGATGTTGGCAATTTCCACCATATAGGAGTTGAGCCCTTCCCGCTCCGCCGCCCGGCGGAAGGTGGCTTCGTGCATACGGGGTGAACAGGAACATACCACCACCCCATCCAGGCCGTACTCCCGAATGGCCTTTGTGATCGTCTCCTGGCCTGCTTCGGAACACATGTACCGGTAATCACAGGCGACGACGACCCCGGGGATCGTCCTGGCAGCCGCCGCTACTTTTTCTACATCCACCGTACCGGCGATATTGGAACCGCAGTGGCAGACAAAAACACCAATTTTCGGCATACTGTTTTTTCCTCCCCCTTATTTCCGGTATTTGCGCAACGCCGCCATCAAGGCCTGCTGGGGCATGTCGTCATCCACCACATCGGGCACCTGGTCCGGCGAAAAATGCGCCATGCCCCGGGGGCGCACCGCATACTGCCGCACGCCTTCCACCAAACGGGCCGGATCCACCCCGCGGGGGCACCGTTCGCTGCATGCCA
>CALVGN010000058.1 GCA_944327105.1 uncultured Erysipelotrichaceae bacterium
AATATCTTTTTTACACACGAGCCACATTTCGGGAACGTGCCTCCATTCCAACAGCGCCACCACGCTCCCCCAAAGAGAAGAGCAACACGCTCCGTCACCCCCATCCATTTATACAAGGGCACAAAAAAAAGCGCCTACATTTCGATGTAAGCGCTGTCGTCTGTGACCCCGGAGGGGCTCGAACCCTCGACCCAATGATTAAGAGTCATTTGCTTCCAAGATTAGCCAATAAACTTTTAAACGGGACCAACAAAATGATTGCATTTTGCGATTCATCAGAGTTATCCCCTGTCATTTATCTTTATCTCCTTTCTATTTCAGAAGATGATCACAATCGATTTATAATCTCGATATAAAGCTACCATTTCAGGTCCCAATGAAGTTCATGGTTAAACAAAAAGATACCGACCTCGAAAATAACTATCAGGTCGGTATCTGAGAATTTTTGGCATTTATTTCAGAACGCCACTTTACGATTACCGCGGGAAGTTTGTAAGATATAGAATCCGTCAGGGAATCGCAATTCATTGTCGTTACCACTGTATACCTCACGACCATTCAAATCGTAGATGCGAATCTCTTTACCCGCAGGATTATGCAACATGCCTCCACTCACTATAATATCGCCAACTTCAACAGCATTAATGCCAGATTCAACATCTTTAATCGCACCAAAGTCTCTCCAAACCTCTGCAGTCCTATATTTATCAACACTTAAAGAAGGGACAAACAATTGGACATCGCTAAGACCAACATTTTCGAAAACATTTGACAAAATTTGTTGGGGCTCTTTGGCATAGTTTATGACCTTTTGCAGCCCAAAGCAACCCGAAAAGGCTTGCTCGCCGATTGATGTAACAGATTCAGGAATGGTGACTGAGGTTAGCCTATAGCTGCTTAAAAACGCATCATCTTCGATAGATATAACAGATTCTGGGATTATGTAAGTAGTTCTACTATTTCCCATAGGGTATTGAATAAGAGTTGTTGCTTCGAAATCAAATAAGACTCCATCAATGGATTTATAGTGATTATTTCCATTCTCTACATTTATCGTTGTCAGTCTAAAGCTGTTGGAGAAAGCCTTATCGCCGATTGATATAACAGATTCAGGAATGGTGACTGAGGTTAGCCCATTGCAGTAATAAAAAGCATAATCGCCAATGGATGCAACGGAACTTCCAAGCATTATGGAAGTTAGTCCGGAACAACTATAGAAAGCTGATTCACCAATAGAGGTAACTAAATTTGGAATAACGACCGAAGTTAGTCCAGAACAATAACATATTCCTGTAGCTTTGCAAACAACAATGGCTTACTGTCAATACCAACAGTTTCTGATGTCATATTCAATGCCATTATTTCAAGGTCTGAGAATCCAGGGACTACTCCTTTTCTAGGCACATTCCCTGATTCATTGACAAAATTTCCAGCTACTTGCTTGCATATGTTCAGAAATTTTGCGAATATTGCATATAGTTTGTGTGTATGATATTTGCCCATTAAAAGTATACATAACTTTTTATACATAAATCTTTTATCAATTTAATTCCACTAACGGTATGAAAACAGGAAATTTATTCAAAATTCTTTTATTAATAATCTTTGCAACGACATTTGTCGCATGTGAAAGCGAGGAAAAAGATGGAGATTGGGAAGCGATGAAATGGGAAACCAATGTATCAAATATCAATAAAAACAAGATAGAAGTACCCAATGAGGGTGGCGTTTATGTCATTAAATGTACGAATTATAAAAGTTTTTGGATTAATGCGTTGTCTGAAAACGGTGAGTCTCTTCCAATAGATAATGAAGATGAAAAAATAGAAAGAGAGTGGTACTCTATAAAAATAAATGATGGAAACACCATGACTGTTTCGATTCTATCGAATAGTAGTGATGACAATAGAACTTTGAAAATAGGAATTCAAGCAGAAAATGCTTTTGATTCATTTTTGTTTGAGCAAAATAAGAACTAAGATAACTTTTGTATTCCTAGGAATAGCTATAATATTTTAACATGATAAAATTTAAGAGGGAGGACCACACGATTCTCCCTCTTAAATTTTACTATTCAAAGAATAGCAGATATTCCATCTTTCTTCTCAACTTAATGCGCGAAATACTCAATCTTTATGGTGCTGTAAAGAAATATTGAATAAATTAAGCAAAATACATTACCTTTGTTATCGTCTTAAACAATAAGCTAAAACTGAAGTGGAATATTGGAAACGAATTGCATAGAAAAATAGAAGATACCGCCTATATTGTTATCCTAATTGAGTTAATAATCAATAAAAGCGTTAAATCTTCACCCTTTAGAATGTACAATTAAAGACAACGACCATATTTCTGACTTATTACCTATAAAATATTGAGTAATAATCGGTTGTAAATACAACATATTGTAATGAATTGAAGGAAGTACATGTTCAAGCTAGTATACCCCCGATAATTGATGCTGAGACATTTAGCGACTATAATAAAACACTGTATGTGCCAATTAACTGCAGTGATGCTTATCGGGTTTCCGAGTATTGGAAGAACTTTGAATATATTGTAGAGTCTGCTGATGAAAGTGCCATTGAAGCGATTGTTAATGAAAAACATCGCATCTATGTTGTTGGTCATACTCTGCATGTGGAGAATAGAGAAGATATTTATCGGGTGTATAATCTTATAGGGCAGATCGTTTATACGGGGAGTGATCGGGTTGTACGGTTGTCCGATTCTGGCGTCTATGTGATTTGTACAAAAGAGTCTTCGTTTAAAGTCGTTGTGAGATAAGTGTTTACTTATCCTTGTCATACACAAGAAAGACTGTCTTAAAATGAACTGCATCCCAAAAGTTAGATACGAAACTTTTGGGGTGCAGTTCAAAATGATTGTCTTTTGTCTATGAAATGTTGGGATGAGATATTAGAGAGAAAATAGGCCCCTTGGGCTCCGCATGGGACTGCGGGGTGACGAGGCGTATCATATCGCGCTGCAATGTGGTATCCAAATTCTTAGATAACAAGAGTAACATTTTTTATTTCAAAACCCGTTTAAGCCACTTCAGTTTGTTGCCATAGGGCGGGAACCGGAATTCGGAGTAGAGCCGCTGGTTCGAGGTGACGACACTGCGCTGGTGGCTGAAGGTCTCGAAACTGGTGCGGCCGTGATAGGCCCCCATGCCGCTGTTGCCGATGCCTCCGAAGGGAAGGTGCCCGTTGGCAATCTGCATGACGGTATCGTTGATGCAGGCGCCGCCCGACGAGGTGTGCTGTATCATGTAGCGGGCCCGTTTGCGGCTGCGGGTAAAGTAGTAGAGGGCCAGCGGTTTCTCGCGCAGGTTGATGTGCTCGACACAGTCGTCGA
>CALVGN010000059.1 GCA_944327105.1 uncultured Erysipelotrichaceae bacterium
TTCTATCAAAAGTTCTAACACAGTTCTAACATCAAATTCAAAATTTTAGAAAAGAAGATTTTTATTTGTATTGCATATTTATCAATACTTGTGTTATAATTCTTTTACAAACAAGCGAACTTAAGAGGTTAATAACTATTACTAAAAGAGGTTATCTAATGGTAAAAGATAAGGTTCATTAAATTCTTAAAATCCTGCGGACTAATAATCCGTCCCGGTTCGATTCCGGGTATCTGCACCAATGACGTATCTGTTCGAACTAATTGAATAGATAGATACAGAATCAATCAGAAAATAAAATCTGGTTGATTTTTTTGTTGTCTATAAACAAGATAAAAATCATACATACGAAAGGATGGTGTTTAAAATAAAGATAATTAAAAAAGAATTACAATTTGAGGAATATCTAAAACAACAAATTCAATTTATATGTTAATTTTCTAAAGTCACTCCTACTTTTATTAATGTTAGTGTTAGAAAATTTAAAAAATATTTAAAAAAAGTATGCAATTCACTAAATGATATAGCTTGTGAAATTATAATAGAACTTGGAGATATGTTTTTTTTGAATGATAAAGACAAAGAATATAGATTAAAAATAATTGATGTATATAATTAACAAATCAATGATTTAACAAAAATTGTACCAACTTTTAAAATAGCAAAAGCTAACGTACAGACAAAAAAGTAGATAAAGATATAAATGAAATATTAAATAAATTAAAACCTACTAAGCTAAACAAAATAATATGATTATTTCAAGCCCAAATATCCAGAAACTAAAAAAATATAATAAAACAGTTAGAGTTAAAAGATGATAAAATTATAAATAGATTACAAGCTGAAAATGAAATTTGCAAAATATAAACTTGTAATGTTTGCAGACTTTTTGACTTTTTTATGTAAATGTGTTATACTATATATATATCCATTTTTTACAAATGATCTCCATGTTAGCGTTAGCTTCATGATGATCGACAACAATAATTATTAAGGAGGATAAAAAAATGGCTAACAACAACATTATCACAATGGATTCTTTGAAGGAAGGAGCTGTTCGGGTTTATTCTGGCATGATTGCCGTTTTCCCGCAGTTCGCACAGGAGGAAGTTCTCAACATTTCGAAACTGGTACCGAAGTTCAATGGTTGTTATTCGACAAATAACTCAACGGTCTGCTTTGTTTCGGATAACGAGGTCTTCGTTACTCCGTACACTCGTATCACTATGCATTCCCTTCATTCTGCGGGTTTCTGTGAGAAGTATTTCTACGTTCCGTTTAGTAATGGGGATTATCCTAAAGCTGAACAGTTCAAGTGGAACTCTCTCCGCGAGAAGGCTCGTCAGTCATATGCAGAGGACTTCGTTGAGGATTGTGTTTCTTACTGTGATGAACATCACATTGGCATTATCAGCAAAGAAGCACTTGAAAATTGCTTTGAGATGCCTGCAACTGGCGTCAAGGTAAAGCACCTCTACTTTGAGGATTGCTATTATCCTATTATCAATTCCACCTGCTTTGACAGCACTGCTGCCGACCGTATTGGTCACTTTTGCACAAACAACGGGAAAGTTGTTTTTGTTTATCGCAATGGTAAGACTTATGTA
Source organism: uncultured Erysipelotrichaceae bacterium (assembly GCA_944327105.1). GTDB lineage: Bacteria > Bacillota_I > Bacilli_A > Erysipelotrichales > Erysipelotrichaceae > CALVGN01. The sequence goes on from CALVGN010000059.1 coordinate 1,608, forward strand.
GCAAAGGGGTACAAAATCTTGAACGAGTTGCGTGCTGCTGGTTACACTGAAGCTGGTCTGTTTGTTCCGTTCTCGAACGGTGAACAGATTCAGGATAGTGTTCTTAAAGCATGTTGGGAGAACATTACCAAGTAAGTTAGTCTTTTCAAAGATAAGCATTGCATATCTTTAGACAAGGGGGTCAGCTTCGGCTGGTTCCTTTGTTTTTTATTTATTTTTGCAGATAACTACTTCGTTGGCACCATATAACTTTTCTGTTCAACCCAATATAACAGAATTTGTGCTTTATAGGGGTTATTATAAATGTGTAATATTTAATATGAAAAAATAAATATGAAATATGCAAAAACATTATATACTATACTATAAGAAAGAAAAAAGTAATGTTAAAAATTTATTAAATTATTGAAAAAGTATAAGTTTAATGTTATTATAATTATAGAGGTGTTTGATTATGGAAAATAATAATGAAGTAAACAATTTAGAAGATGAAAATCTAAAAAAAGAACAAACTGATAATAAAAGAAAGAACATAAAAAAAATTTGTATTAAAATAAGTGTTATAATTATGATTATAATTATAACAGCTATAGTTGGAATTGTTGTATATGCTAAAATTTTAAAAGATAATTATACAAATAGTGAACCTTTTTATACAAATAATGATCCTTTTTATGATCCTGAATGTCCATCTTGTGATAAACCAATTATATATTTATATCCAGAAAAAGAAACAAATGTATTGGTGAATCTAGGAAATTCTAAAAATATAACATGTTCATATCCAGTATATAAAGAAACTGGATGGAAAGTAAAAGCAAACACAAAAGGAGAATTAATGGATTTAGATACAGGAAGAAATTTATATGCTTTGTATTATGAAAGTAAGCCTGTTAAAGATTTTGAAATAAAAAATGAAGGATTTATAGTAAAAGGTATAGATACAGTTAATTTTCTAGAAGAAAAGTTGTCAATATTAGGGTTAACAGAAAGAGAAACAGAAGAATTTATAATATATTGGTTACCGGTATTACAAGAAAATAAATATAATTATATAAGGTTTGCATCAACTGAAGAAATAAATATGAATATGCCTTTAAATATTGATCCAAATCCTGATACAATTATAAGAGTCTTAATGACATATAAAGGATTACAAGAACCAATAGAAGTTAAAGAACAAGAATTAGTTACACCAGAGAGAAAAGGATTTACTGTTGTTGAATGGGGAGGAACAGAAATAAAATAAAGTTAAAAATCATATTAGATTCAAATTGATTTTTGGTAATTTTATTAAAAGTTTGAAAGTACAATTTTTATAAAATATAACTAACACACAAATGTACCCAATAATAAAACATAACATAAAAAAGATTTTATTACTTGAAAATTTAAGAAAAATAAAATATAATAAAATAAATATTCGTTGGTACAGCGAAATATAACAAATGTACAAGTTGGTAATATATCACTAAAATTAGTGATATATACAAAAAAAGGAGATACTATGATGAAACGGTTTGCATTAATTATTGTGCTTATTTTTTCCATGATTATTATAACAGGTTGTGAAAATTTTGATTTGGAATACGAAAGAAATCAGTTAGAAAAAGAAATTAAAACACTTCAAAATGATATTGATAATCTCCAAAATGACATAAGCACACTTCAAAAAACTCGTGAGGAATTAATCCAAAATAATGAAGTAATATACATAATTGAATTGGAAATTTCTCAATCTCATTTTACACTTGATTTAGAACAGCATTTAAAAGATGAAATGAATACTATAAAATTACCTATTCAAGTTTCTGAAGAATATTATTATTCTGTAGAAGAAGGAGATTTGTTGAGTGATGAATTTAGAATAGGTTCATTCATTTTTAAAGGGAGCATTGGCTCATGGAAAATTAAAGTTGCTAATAAAGAAATCGTTTATGTAACAGAATAAATAAAGTCACCTCTCAATTATCTTTGAGAGGTGACTTTTACATAAAAAATAACAAGAAAGTATTGAAAAAACAAAATAATTTGTTATAATCTCGAATTTGACAGTTATACAATGGCAAAATGCTGATAACTTTTCATACAAAAGGCTTTTGACCTTTAATGGATTGATTAAAAAATGCGTATCTAAATCATTTTTTAGTTTTTGATAAAATGTTTTTTTTCTGCTTTCCTTTAAAATCTCATAATCGGTTCAAAATTTTAATGTAAATCATCTGTTAAATTTATTCTTGTGTAAATATTAGTTTCCTTTATAAATCTTTTATAATCATTTTGATTACATTTATCAAGCTTGAAACTTTTGTTAGTAATTTCAAACTTAGCTCTTTCAATTTGAAAATTACGAATTTGTTGTTGATAATTTCCGTTTTTTAAAAAGTAGGTTATAATTACTTTTTGTTCTAATCAATTTTCTTTTGCTATTATTTCTAAAGCACGATAAATATGATGAGGTTTAAATTGGGCAGTTTAATATATTTTTTAAATTATTCAAAAGTAGCTAATTCCTAAGAAGGATATATTATTATATTATATACTAGTCTAGACAAAATATTATCTAAATCATAATTAAATCTATATTGGACAGTAATTTCATTACAAATTTTATTTATTCTTAAAGAATGATAAATACTTTGTAAAAACACATTTCCTATAATGAAACAAAATTATTCATCTTTATAAATTATTTTTGAAGGAGATTTTCTAATTAAAATATCAATAAAATTTTTCTTATTAAACTGGTGTGAAGTAAATGATGATGTTAAATTAGTATATAAAAATACTGTTTTAGATATAACATCACCTTGCTTATTAAAATTAACTTTTAGAGAAAATGAGCTAGTAAATATAGAACAAATAAAACAAATTCAATAAAAAATATTGAAAAATATTAAAAATGTGTTATAATATTAGCCAAAGTTAATTAATAAAAATAAATCCCATGAAAAAGCAAAGTAGATATATAAAAAGTAACAGAGAAAATAGCAAAGCTGAGAGCTATTTAAAAAAATATATTGAAATTTCACTTTTGAGGACTTCTTTTCAAAGCTCAAAACAAATAATCGCACATAAAATTTTAGCAAGTAGAAAGAAGCGGTAGAACCGTTAAAACTATAAATGAGATTAATTGATAAGATTATAATCAATTTAAATTTTTTGTTTTAATAAACAATATAAATAAAAACAATAAAAATTATGATTATATAAAATTTAATATACAATTAATAAATTTAGGTGGTACCACGAAATAGCCAATCGTCCTAATACAAGGATGTATTGGCTATTTTTATTAAATAAAAGGGCTTTACCCTAATAAACGCATATATAAAAAATCAAAAAATAGGAGGAAAAACAATGGAAAGCAAAATTGAAGAATTAAAAAAAATTGCTGAAGAAAAAATAAAAAACATACAAAATTCACAAGAATTACAAGATTTAAAAGTACAATTACTAGGAAAAAAGAGTGAA